>JAYZVO010000245.1:0-17777 GCA_036155555.1 Myxococcota bacterium | reverse complement strand
GCGGGCGCCCCCGCGCGCGCGCTTTGGTGCCCCCCAGGGCGCTCGCGGGTGCGCGACGCAGTGAAAACACAAGCAGCAAAACGACTTCGCTATTCTTTGCATCGCCGCGGTGAACCATCCAGTCGGCTCGAATCGAAAAGACGTCGCTCACAGTGGCCAGATATAAGGCGAATCGAAGGTTCGTGAGCGCGCGAGCATCGCCCGGTGAGACTCATTGACACGCTGGTGACAAGTCTCGTACTGTACGGCGTCGCAACGCCGAATGCGCAGATGGAGCGCGTGGTACATGCTGTAGGTATGTGTTATGCGCTCCATCTGCGCGCACAGGTACCCAGCGCAGGCAAACAGACCGCCTCGCTGGCGTGGCGCACCATTGAAGCAACATAGCGTGCCAGCCCACATGTGAAACAAACATGTGAAGTTGGCTTAAACGACGTTCACCCAGAACCGCCCTGCGCGCCGGTATTGCTCGACGAGCACTCCAGGGACGCGAAGTCAGGAGAGGGGCGCGAACAAGGAAGAGTAGAGGCACCATGCCGAGGACATTTCAAGCGACCGTCGCATTGATTGTGACCCTGATCGTGATTGGACTGCTCACCATCATCAACGTCTGGCAGACCAACCAAACCGAAGCCAAGCTGGTCAAGCTCACGCAGGCGATCGACAACCTCAACGTCGCCCAGCGCGATATCCAGGATCAGCTCAAGCGTGGCGTCGCCGTCTCTGGCGATGCCAACGGCAACGCCGGTGGCGCCGTCACCAAGGATGGCAAGTGGGCCGACCCGTACGCGGATCAAATCGGCAAGGGTGACAACATCCTCAAGGTCGCGACCGATGACCTCATCGCAGACAACGGCGTCGAAGGCGGCCCGTTGCGCGAGGCGATCAGCTCGGACCCCAAAGGGTTCAACTGGTTGACGGAGAACTCGGTGGATGTCTCCAACCTCCAGGAGTTGGTCCACGACACGTTCGCGCGTCGTGACTTCAAAGATCCTGACACCTTCGTCCCGCGCGTCGCCTACAAGATCGAGGTATCCCCGGACTACAAGGTGTACACGATCCATCTTCGCGAGGGCGTCTACTGGCAGGTCCCACCGCACCCCGAGATCTCCTCGGACAAGATGAAGTGGATGCGCGAGCCTCGCGAATTGACCGCCGAGGACGCCGCCTTCACCTTCGAGATGATCAAGAATCCTCAGGTCGAGGCGGGCTCGCTCCGCAACTACTTCGAGGACATGGAGAAGGTCGAGGTCGTCGACAAGTACACCTTGAAGGTCATCTGGAAGAAGAAGACCTACCAGTCGATGTCTGCGACGCTCTCGATGTACCCGATGCCGAAGTGGCTCTACACCAAGAACGAGGATGGCACCGACATCGACAAGGCCACCCTCGGCCTCAAGTTCAACTCTCACTGGGCATCGCAGTACCCCATCGGAACTGGCCCTTACCGCTTCGCCAAGTACGAGAAAGGCGTGGGCATCTGGCTCGAGCGCAACGAGAGCTACTGGGGTGAGAAACCTCACGTGACCAGCATCGAGCGCCTGATCGTCAAGGACAACGAGCAGCGCTTGCTCAAGCTCAAGGCGGACGAGATCGACTTCACGGCGCTCACCGCGTCGCAGTACAACACCGAGATCCTCAAGGGGAAGGACACGCCCTTCACCCGCAATGAGATCAACCACAAGATCGTCGACCGCTTCGCCTATTACTACATTGGCTGGAACGCGGATCGTCCGATGTTCGCAGACAAGCGCGTTCGCCGCGCGATGACGCACGCGTTCAACCGTCAGGCGATCGTGGACAACGTCTTCTTCAAGCTCGGCACCATCCAGACCGGCCCTTACTACTACAAGCACCCCGCCAACGATCCGAGCGTCCAGCCTCTTGGCTTTGACCTCGACAAGGCGCGCGCGCTGCTCGACGAGGCAGGCTGGAAAGACACCGATGGCGATGGCGTCCGCGACAAGGTCATCAACGGCGAGAAGATCAAGCTCGAGTTCCAGATCATGGCCTACGCCAACTCCCCGGAGTGGGCGAGCTCGCTGAGCATCTTCAAAGAGGACCTGCGCAAGGTCGGCGTGTCGATGGACTTCTCGCCGCTCGACTGGCCAACGATGCAGAAGAAGATGAACGAGAAGAAGTTCGACGCGTTCACCGGTGGCTGGGGCCTCTCCTGGGAGATCGACCCCTACCAGCTGTGGCACTCCAGCCAGGCGGACGAAGCGCAAGGTTCGAACCGCGTGGCGTTCCGCAACAAGCGCGCCGACGAAATCATCGTCGAGCTTCGCAAGACGTTTGACGCGGACAAGCGCCTCGAGCTCGCGCAAGAGTTCCACCGCATCCTCCACGAGGAGCAACCCTACACCTTCTTCTTCTCGCCGCAGTCTGTGGCTGTCTGGCAACCCCGCTTGCAGAACTTCCAGGTGCAGAGCATTCGCCCGCAGTTCTACCCCCTCCCCTGGTACATCGACCAGAGCAAGCAGCCAAAGAAGAGCAAGTGAGACTGAGCCCGAAGCGAGCTGGCGCGTAAAGCGCGCGCCAGCTCGCGCTTGAACCAGGCGAAAACGTCCGATTTAGAAAACCTCCCTGTGAGGGTTAAGCAAAGATGACCACTTACATCATCAAGCGCGTTCTCTTGATGATCCCCACGTTGTTGATGATCGCACTCATCATCTTCCTCGTGCTCAACCTCGCCCCTGGCCGACCCGGCCAGACGCAGGTCAGCGCCGATGGGATGCAGAGTTCGGAGTCGGCCGAGGCTCGCGAGAGCTACAGGATCTTCAAAGAACAGTTCAACTTCGATAAACCGATCCTGTTCAACACGCGGTTCAACCTGACCGAGGCGGACGTCCGCTCGCGCCTTGATCTGCGCGTGCAGTTCAACAAGCCCGTCTGCCCGGACACTGGCGAGAAGCCCGAGGGTTGCCTCCCAGTGGATCAGAAGCCGTCCTCGGCCGCCGTCATCAAGGCCGTCGAGGAGGTCGAGGATTGGGGCGCCTACATCGTCCCGGAGCTCGTCTCCATCGCCGCTGACGAGAAGGCAGATCTGCTGCTCCGCAAGCTCGCCGTCGTCAACCTTGCCTCCAACGCGCAGATGCGCCTGAAGTCTCAGTATGGCCGCAAGCCAACGCCCGAGGAGCGCGAGTACAACGACAACGCCCAGAAAGAAAACGAGCAGCTTCGCGCCTGGCGCCCGAGCAAGGAGATGTCCGCCGAGGAGTTCAACAAGCTCGTCAAGGAGAACTGGGTCCCCTGGTTCGAGATGAACAAGCCACGCTTCGAGTACTCGGGCGGGGACAAGGTCGCCATCTTCTTCACGGATACGCGCTTTGCCAAGTACATGTACAACCTGTCGAAGCTCGACTTTGGCGTGAGCCATGTGGACAAGAAGCCTGTGCTCG
Source organism: Myxococcota bacterium (assembly GCA_036155555.1). GTDB lineage: Bacteria > Myxococcota_A > Bradymonadia > Bradymonadales > Bradymonadaceae > JAYZVO01. The sequence goes on along the minus strand of JAYZVO010000245.1, from coordinate 14,376 downwards.
ACACCATCGGTGGCAAGCTCAAGTATTCGATCTCGCTCAGCCTGCTCTCGATCTTGCTGGCGTACATGATCAGCGTCCCGCTCGGCGTCTGGAGCGCGTACCGTCAGGGTTCGCGCGCGGATCAGACCGTGACATTGATTCTGTTCATGCTCTACAGCCTGCCGAGCTTCTTCATCGCCGTCGTGGTGCTCGAGTTGTTCACATGGGGAGAGCCCTTCAAGTGGTTCCCCACAGGTGGGTTTGGCGACGCTGGCGCGGACACGATGACGACGCTCGAGCAGCTGAAGTCGATCGCCTGGCACCTCGTGCTCCCGCTGCTGTGTATGACCTATCGTGGGTTGGCCAGCCTGAGCCGCTACGCGAGGACGGGCGTCCTGGACGTGATCCGCGCGGACTACATCCGCACGGCGCGCGCCAAGGGCCTGGGCGAGCCGATGGTGGTCATCAAGCACGCTGTTCGCAACGGGATGATTCCTATTTTGACCTTGCTCGGTTCGCTGCTCCCGGTGCTTATCGGCGGCTCGGTGATCATCGAGGTCATCTTCAACATCCCTGGCATGGGCCTCTACCTCTTCGAGAGCATCCTGGCGCGTGACTACAACGCGATCATGGCCGTGCTCTTGATCAGCTCCTTGCTGACGTTGGTGGGACTACTGGTTTCGGACTTGAGCTACGCGGTCGTCGATCCGCGTATCAGCTTCGACTGAATCATCACCCGATAAGAGGCGCGACTCCGACACCAAGGTGAGGACGGCGCTTCTTTTGGAAGGATAAGGATAGAGAAAAACGTGGCCACTGATTCAGACAAGCAAATATCCAGCTCGCTCTTGCCAAAGGACTACAAGACCTATGGCGAGATCGTCTGGGAGCAGTTCAAGAAGTACAAGCTCAGCTATTGGAGCTTGTGGGGCGTGGCGGCGCTGTTTGTGTTGGCGATTTTCGCGCCACTCCTCGCGCTCAACGTCCCCTTTTACATCTCCGTCCCTGAGGGGACAGGACCTGCGAGCGTCGCAGGTGTGAGCTTCCCCTGGTTCAAGGCGCTGTTCGACGTCAACTTCTTCGAGAGCGGCGTCGACATCTTCTTCAACTCGCTGATTTTCACCGTCCCGATGGTCCTGGCGGCGTGGTTCTTCATCGCACCACGTTGGAAGAAGTCGATGATCAAGGACAAGTACAAGGTCTACCGCACCAACTTCTGGTTGGTGGCGAGTGGCGTCCTCCTGGCCATCGCGCTCGGGGTGTACATGCTCCAGTTTAGCCAACCTTATGTGGACTATCAGATGCTCTCGAAGGCGGATGGGGTCTCGTCAGTGTACCCGCTGCTCGAGTACTCCTACCGCGACATGGAGCTGAACTCGGTGGGCATTTCGCCAAACTCGGCGCACTGGCTGGGGACCGATGACCGAGGCCGCGACGTGTTCACGCGTATGCTCTACGGCACGCGCATCTCGCTCACGATCGGCATCCTGGCGGTGGCAATTTACACGGCCATCGGGATGGTGCTCGGCTCGATCGGCGGCTTCTTCGGCGGCCGCGTGGACCTCGTGGTCTTGCGCCTTATCGAAGTGATGCTCTGCTTCCCGAGCTTCTTCCTGATCCTGACGCTTCGCGGCTTCGTCGAGGAAGCGAGCGTCTTCCACATCATGGTCATTATTGGCGTGACGGGGTGGACAGGGATCGCGCGCCTGGTGCGTGGAGAGTTCCTCAGGTTGCGGCGACAGGACTTCGTGCAAGCGGCCATCGCGCTCGGTTATACGCGCACACGGATCATCTTCAGGCACGTGTTGCCAAACGCGCTCGGGCCCGTGTTGGTCTCGGCGACGTTCGGCGTCGCTGGCGCGATTATCCTCGAGGCGAGCCTCGCGTTCCTTGGCCTCGGGCCAACGACCGCGCCGAGTTGGGGGCAGATCTTGACGGTGGGGAGACAGACAAAGCTCTGGGCGCTGATTCTCGCGCCTGGCTTTGCCATCTTCGTCACGGTGAGCTTGCTCAACCTCGTGGGTGAAGGCGTGCGTGACGCGCTCGATCCGAAGATGCGTCGTTGATGAAATCAATCATGGATGAGACCCGCGTTTGTCACCTGCGGGATGAGATAGAGAGGCGAGGATGAGCGAGGAGACGCTGCTCGAGATCAAGGATCTCAAGACGTACTTCTTCACGGATGTGGGGATTTTGCCATCGGTCGATGGCGTCAGCTACACGATCGACAAGGGCCAGACGCTCGGCGTCGTGGGCGAATCGGGCTCGGGGAAGTCGGTGACGGCGTTGAGCATCTTGCAGCTCATCCCGCAACCTCCTGGAAAGATCGTCGGCGGGGAGATCCTCTTTGATGGGATGGACCTGACAAAGATCACCATCCAGCAAATGCGAAAGATCCGAGGGAATGACATCTCGGTGATTTTCCAGGAGCCGATGACCTCGCTCAACCCGGTCTACACGGTGGGCAACCAGATCGTGGAAGCGATCCTGCTGCACCAGGATGTGGAGTACGTCGAGGCGCGCGAGCTGGCCATCGAGATGCTGCGCAAGGTCGGCATCCCCTCTCCTGAGTCTCGCATCGACGAGTACCCGCACCAGATGTCTGGCGGCATGAAGCAGCGCGTGATGATCGCGATGGCGCTCGCCTGCCGCCCGAAGCTCCTGATCGCGGACGAGCCGACGACGGCGTTGGACGTGACCATTCAGGCGCAGATTCTGGAGCTGCTCAAGGAGCTCCAGGAAGAGGTCGGCATGTCGATCCTCTTTATCACGCACGATCTGGCCGTGGTCGCGGAGACATGTGACCACGTGGCGGTGATGTACGCGGGTCGTATCGTCGAGTACGCGGACGTGATCACGCTCTTCGAGAACCCCTCGCACCCATACACGATCGGTTTGTTCAAGAGCATCCCGAGCGTGACCAATGAGAACGCCACCGCCGATGGCAAGCTCTACATGATCCAAGGGATGGTCCCGCGCCCGCAGGACTTCCCTACCGGGTGCCGATTCCGCACTCGCTGTGAGTTTGCCACCGAGAAGTGCGCCAAGCTTCCCCCCATCAAGGAGCTCTCGCCAGGGCACAAGGTCGCCTGCTGGTTCGCCGAGGGCGTGGCCGACGGGACAAAGGAGCGCACGGGGCCCTACCCCGCGCCGGGCGAAGACTACGAAAAGGAGAAGATCGAGCTCTAAGACGACGCCTCGACTGAACAAGAGGTGGAGCGAGAGTGAGAGAACTTCGAGCAAGGAGCCAAGGTAGAAGCATGAGCGCGACGAAGAGCAGCCCGGCGAGCAACAAGGATCAGGAACCGATCCTCCAGGTGCGCAACCTCCAGAAGTACTTCCCGATCACGCGAGGCATCCTCAACCGCAAGGTTGGCGATGTGAAGGCGGTCGACAACGTCAGCTTCGACGTGTACCCGAACGAGACCTTGGGTCTCGTCGGCGAGTCTGGCTGTGGCAAGACGACCACGGGTCGTTCGTTGCTGCGGCTGATCGAGCCGACCGGCGGCGAGGTTTTGTACAAGGGGGAGAACATCCTGGAGTTCGACGAGGCCAAGATGCGCACGGCGCGTCGCAACCTCCAGATCATCTTCCAGGACCCCTACTCCAGCCTGAACCCTCGCATGACGATCGAAAATATCATCGGCGAGGCGTTGGAGTTTCATGGGTTGGCCAGTGGCGACGAGCGCCGCGAGCGCGTGGCGAGCTTGCTCGTGCGCGTGGGTTTGCAGCCAAGTTACCTGACGCGATACCCGCACGAGTTCTCGGGCGGGCAGCGCCAGCGCATCGGCATCGCGCGTGCGCTCGCGCTGAACCCGGACTTCATCGTCTGCGATGAGGCTGTCAGCGCGCTCGACGTGTCGGTGCAGGCGCAGGTGATCAACCTGCTGCAAGATTTGCAGGAGGAGTTCAACCTGAGCTACCTGTTCATCGCGCACGACCTGTCGGTGGTGCAGCATATCTCGGATCGCATCGCGGTGATGTATCTGGGACAGGTCGCAGAGCTTAGCCCGAAGCGCGAGTTGTTCGACAACCCGCTCCACCCCTACACGCAGGCGCTGCTCTCTGCGATCCCCAAGCCCAACCCTCGCCGCAAGACGCAGCGCGTGATTCTGGAGGGGGACGTCCCGAGCCCGATCAATCCTCCCGCCGGGTGTCGCTTCCACACGCGTTGTCCGGCGTGCTACTCGCCATGCAGCAAGCACGAGCCAAAGACCATCGAGGTCGAGGACGGGCACTTCGTGCGCTGCCACCTCTATGATCCAGATCACGCGCCGAAAGAAGCGGCCATCTGGAAGAGCTTGCCCGTGCCTCCGTCGAAGTATCGCGACGATAAGAAAGAGGATGGCGTGGCGAGGAAGGCAGCAGAGGCAGCCGTGAAAGCAGCCGCAGCTACGGCAGCGACGACAGCGGCAGCAGCAGAAGCAACCGAGAGCAAGGAAGAGGAGTAACTCCCCCGCTCTGCTCGGAGTGCCACGCGCGCGAATGCTGGCGGCCGGGCGATCCTGGCACGATTTTCGAAGTCGCATCAGCGAATAAAAGGCGCCAACCTCGAAGGGTTGGCGCCTTTGTTTTGCCCGAAGTCATTTCGAAAATCGTGCCAGGATCGCGCCGGGGTGTCTCGGGTGGTTCGCGCTAGCTGCTTGAGCCAAAAGACAAAACCTGTGCGAGGGGGTCCTGGAGGGCTCGAAGTTTCGCGAGAGCGAGTGAGAATGCGCCCGGTTCGTTTCTTGACAGGTGGAATCCGCGATGCGACCATCCAAGGCTGGAAAGATACGTCTCACCAGCATTTCATGCGCCTAAATCTCGAACGAGTCGTTCACAGGGGCATGAGATTCTGAGTCATTAGGAAGGGAGGTCGCGCCGTCCATGATCACAGTCATCATCAGTGATAAAGGAGGGCAGCAGTCAAAGCTTGAATTCCGCAAGTACGAGATTTCGATCGGGCGGATGAAGGGCAATGACATCGTGCTGGCCAAGGGCAACGTGTCAAAGCGCCACGCCAGTATTTATCTGCGCGGCGAGTCGTTCTTTATCAACGACCACGGCAGCACCAATGGCACCTACATCAATGGCCGCAAGGTCGAGGGTGAGAATCAGGTCGCCAACGATGATAAGATCTACATCGGGGACTTCATCCTGCAGCTCGAGGCAGGAATCAGCGAGCGCTCCAGCGGCCCTCCTGGTCCTCCACCGATCAATCGTAACACCGGGAGCAACGGCTTCGACGGTGGTGGTGGCCGCGGCAACCACGACACGTTGTATGATCCTCTCGGAGGGGACGCCGATCCTCTGCGCCAGACGTTCACCTCTCCTCCTCCAGCGGGAGCAAAGGGTCCCTTGACCGGGGTGCCAGATGGCGTGCGCGATACGATCGGTGCGCATGACGAGTTGCAGCCTGTGGGTTCGGGTGGACGTTGGGACGCAGCGCCGTATGTGCCGCCGACCAACACGCCAACACCCACGCCAGCTCCGGCACCAGCGCCCACGCCAACCCCCACGCCGACGCCAAACCCGATCGGAGGCCAGAAGCCAAACATCGGCGGTCGCAACAGCGGCGGTGGTGCGCCCCCTCCCCCATCGAATACCGGCAACGCTCGCCCCGATCCTCCCGTGGCGCGTCCTCAACCTGACGCGCGCGGCACAGGCTCGAACCCACCGGTCTCCACCGGCGGCGGCAGCATGGGCGGTTCGGTCGCCAGCAACGTCCCGGTGCAACCTCCAGAGGTTGTCGCCGAGTTCGACGCGGACTTCTTCGCCAGCCAACTCGACGTCGCGCGCGTCTTGCTCGACAAGGCGCCCGCGAACGAGATGCCTCACGAGTATCCTCCGCCAGACGGCGAGGAGGAGAAGTACGAGGCGCTCATCGACGAAGCGATCGACGCGGTGAACCCATCCGTGGATCGCGATGAGCTCAAGGAGCTGTTGATGGCCGAGTGCATCGAGCTTGGCCCACTGGAGCGCTACCTCGCAGACTCGAGCGTGCGCGACATCTACATCAACCACTTCGACCAGATCCTCGTGCGACGCGAGGGGAAGTTGGTCCAGGCGCAGTACGTTTACAGCACGCCTGAGTTCTTGCAGCTGACCGCCAAGCGTCTGCTCGGCGAAACGGCGGACATGATCTCTCCCGGCGCGGACGAGGTTCGCCTCGGAGATGGAACGCGCGTGCACGTGGTGATGCCTCCGCTCTCGACGAGCGGGCCATTGATTACTGTGCGCAAGCCCCCATCAAAGCAACCAGGCCTGGAGGATCTCGTCGAAGATGGCGTCCTCTCGATCGGGATGGCGGACTTCCTGATGCGCGCCATCGACGCGGGCCGCTCCATCGCGGTCGCGGGCCCCACGAGTTCAGGCAAGACGACGCTCATCGCAGCGCTCGGGAGCTTGATCTATGAGGGGATGCGCATCATCACCATCGAGGACTACAACCACATCCAGCTCCCCCAAGGGAGCGCCGTGCACCTCGAAGCGCGCCCGACCTCCGGGTACGACAAACGCTTCCTGCTGCGCAACGCGCTCTCGATGCACCCTCAACGCATCCTGCTCGACGAATGTCGTGGCGCCGAGGCGTATGATTGGGTCACGGCTGTCGCCAGCGGCACCGAGGGGAGCTTGCTGACCGTGCATGGCACGAGCGCAGCCGATGCGCTCGGTCGCCTCGAGAGCCTCTGCTTGCTCGGGAGCCACGAGATCAGCCCTCGCGGTCTGCGCGATCAGATCGCGCGCGCGGTCAACCTCGTCGTCGTCGTCAACCGCATCAATGACGAGGGCTTCCGCGTTCAGCAAATCACCGAGGTTCAAGGCGTGGACCTGGATTCGTTCCGACTCAACGACATCTTCTACTATCGAGTCGAAGGCGCCGAAGGGACCTTCCACCCGACTGGTTACATCCCGCTGTTCTTTGAAGACTTGCGAAATGCCGGTGTGCAGGTCGATTTCGACATCTTCCAGGAATGATCCTCACAGGGTGTAGGCGCCGCCAATGCTGAAGAATTCTCGGCCTTGGCGGCGCGCACAGAAGTGAAACGGGAGCAACATGTTCACGCTCACCATCCAAGACACGAACGGCCAGGTCGTTAACACCCTCTCCTTCGAGCAAGGAAGCTACATCCTCGGGAGGATGGAGGGGTGTGATATCGTGCTTGCCTCGACAAGTGTCAGCCGCAAACACGCGCGCATCTCCGTCCACAACGGCCGCTGCTACCTCGAAGACCTGGGGAGCGCCAACGGCGTGGTCGTCGACGGGCAGCGCGTCGTGGGACGTCGCGACCTCGGCACCGCCTCGCAGATTCGCATCGGCGACTTCTACCTCTTCCTCGAGTTCCGCCGCGCGGGCCTCTCGGACGAGCAGCGCGTCCTGCAAACGGTCTTCATCCCCAGGGACTCCGACCACTGCAAGCTCGTCCGCATCTACGACAGCTTCGCGGGCGAGGAGTTCATCCTGAGCGAGTCCGAGAACACCATCGGCCGCACCGATGAGAACTTCATCCTCCTCTCGGACCCTTCCATTAGCCGCTACCACGCAAAGATCATCCGCGAGGGTGACAGCTACTCGGTGATGGACCTCGGAAGCTCCAACGGCACGAACTACAACGGCAAGCCGTTGGCGGGCATGACGATGCTCTTTCCCAACGACCAGGTCAGGTTCGGGAACGTCGAGTTTGTCTTCGTCGATGGCGAGACACAGGTCGACCTTCGAAACTACATCAAGGAGCCTGAAGCTGGCTCGAAGTTCATCCGACTCGCAGCCAGCGCGATCCTCGTCTTGTGCGGCATCGCCATCGGCGCATCGATCCTCTTCGGGTTGAGCGGACTCAAGAAAGGCGAGACGGACGAGCCCAAGGAGACGACCCCCGTCGCCAAGGCCGCAGACACCCTCGAATCCAAAATCGCCGCGCGCATGGAGCGCGGCAACAAGGCGCTCGAGAACAGCGACTGGGACGCAGCCATCGCCGCCTTTGACGAAGCCATCGAACTCGCCCCGGACAACGAAGACGCCAAGACGAGCAAGGCGAGCGCGCTCCGCGAAAAGAGCGCCGCGGCCACGCTCGAGCGCGGCGAGGAGTTGATCGAGAAAGGGGAACACGAGGAGGCCAAGAAGATCCTCGAAGAAGTCCCCGAGGAAACCCGCGCCTACACACGCGCCAAGGCTGACCTCGAGCACCTCAACCAGACGCTCGCCCACAACTACAAGAATGAGGCGATTCGTCTCGAGAAAAGCGGCAGTAAGAAATCACTCAAGGAGGCGCACGAGAAGTTCGTGCAAGCCCTGGAGCTGACGCCTGACGATGAAGACATCCTCAAGCGCACCGCCAAGCTCGAAGAGAAGATGAAGAAGAAGCGCATCAAGTTCACGCCCTACGAAGGCTGACCCGAGCACATCTTCTCCACCACCAAGAAAATGAGAGGGCGAGCTTTCCATAGAAAGCTCGCCCTCTCCTACTCTGTACGCCGCGTGATTCTCACAGCGGCGTAGGACACTCACTTCTTCTTGAGCTCGCTCTCGAGCGCCTCGGCGGTCTCTTCCATCGCCGAAATCAAGCCATCCCAGCCATCCTCTTCGATGATCGGCACGTACGCCTCGCGGTAGCTCTCCACGGTGGAGTTTCCATCGAGGAAGAGGTCATACACGATCCAGTCCTCGCCGCGCTTGAGGAGGAGGTACTTGACCTCGACAGTGCGCTCTTCGACCTTCTCGGTCTTGGGGTTCTTGAACTTGCCCCTGATCTTGGTGGTGACGAACGCCTTGGTCTTCTTGGCGTTCACCCCATCCTTGACGTAGTTGATGTTTGGCTCGTCCTTGTCCTCGAGCGTCTTGCCCGCGAGCTGCAAGGAGTACTTTGCCTTGAGCATGCGGCTGAGCAAATCGAGGAAGCGATCTTGCTTTGCCTTGTCCTCGGGCCAGTGATTCTCGAGGGACAGCTTGGCGAGCTCGCGAAAGTCAACGGTGGCGTCCAAAATGCCCTGGAGCTCGTCGACGCGGGTCTTGGACTCCGAACGCTTGAGCGCCTTGATCACACGGGCGGTCTTGTCTTGCACGAACTCCTTGGGGCCTTCAGCAAAGGCAGGGAGTGCGCCGAACAAAATCATCGCGCCGGTCAAGGCACCCACGAGCTTTGTTTGCATCTGACGACGAATCATAGTTTATCCTCTCGTCTCGATCCTGTGCGGCGCCCAGCGTCTTGCTCGCGCCGCCGATAGTCTGTGAGTATGGACGTTTGGTAGAAGTCCGTATTCAAATCCAGTCATTCTTGAAGGCGTGGGTTCGAGTCGAACCTTCACCTCGTGAGTCATGGACGCGGACCACGCCCCAGTCATTCAAAAAGATGTCGATTCACGCTTCATTCCTCGAGTGAATCGAGCCCGATTCCTTTGGCCAGGGCCGCGCGGGCGATCTTGTACTCTACGATCGCCTGCATGTGCAGCAGCTTGGCCTCGTAATACGCCTTGAGCGGATCGATCGCGTCGGCCATCTTCGCGTTGTCGATGCTCTGCCCCGAGAGCTCGGCGGTCAGGCCGATGCTATCACGCCAGCGACGCGCCGCCTCGAGGCGGCGCCCTTGAATGGCGATGCGCTCGCGCGCCTGCGCGGCCTCGAGGTGGAGCTTCTCGATCTCGAGCTCGATGGCGCCGACCGCTTGCGCGCGCTGAGCGCGCGTTCGCTCGACCTGCGCTTCGGTCTCGCGCACCTTGCCATATGTTTGAACAAAGTCGAGGTTCCAACGCAACCCCAACGCCACGCCCACGCCGAGCTGGTTGTAAGGGTTGGAGAAGGGAGGCGTCGAGAGGTCCGTGTCCACATACTCCCCGTTCTCGAGTCGCTGCACTGGCGAGCGCGCGATCGATTCGGTAGAGATGCCGTAGGAGAAGTTTGCGGCGAAGAACAGGTTCGGGAAGTACTCCGCGCGTTGGAGCTTGAGTTGCTCCTGGCGCGCGTCCACCGCTGCCCCGAGCTGCAAGACCTCGGGGCGGTTCTTCCTCGCGATCTGTTGATAGTGATCCAGCGGCTGGAGCTCTTCTGGTTCCTCGTCGAGCGGAAGCTCCGGGATGTTCACCAGGTCGAGATCCTGCTCGGTCAAATACTGCAACCCCGCCAATCCCAGGGTGACGAGCTTCTGGTTATCCAGGATGCGTGACTCCAACTCGGCGGAAAAGATCTGGAGCTTGCGGAAGTCCTTCGTCTCGAAGTCTGCCTCGCCGAAGTTGCGCGCCTCCTCCATCTTCTCGAGCTGTTCGGTGACGAGCTTGCCGCCATCCTGAATCATGGAGTCGAGCGAGCGCGCGAGCTGGAGGCCATAGTAAGCGCGCCTGACCTGGAAGATCAGCTCGAGCTCGGCCTTGCGCCCCTCGAGGTCGGCGTTCTTTACGCCAAGCTCGGCCAGCGCCTTGGCGCGGTTGATCCTCCCGAACGTGTAAATCGGGATGATCAACCTGGCCGTTTGCTTGAAGTAAGGGCCGATGTTGAGCGCGAGGATGCTGTCGATGTTGTTGCCGAAGTCGTTGACGTCGGTGTCCGCAGGCACAGGCGCGAGCAAGGTGTCGGCCTGAAGCTTTGGCGCCCAGGCATAGCGCGCGCGGTAATGTTGCCACTCGGCGTTCTTCTTTCGCGCGCGCTCGGCGTCCATCACCGCGGCGTTCTCACGCGCCGAGACCTCGAGCTCCTTCAGACTGACCTGTTTGGCAAGCTGTGCCTTCGCGTCCTGTGACGCAGACGCTTCCTTATTGGCAGAAGACTGTGCAGGAGCGTCCTCGACAGGCTCATCGGGGACCTCGGCAGGTTCATCCTGCTCGCCAGCATCCTCGGCGCCGTCCTCGACAGGTTCAGCGGGAGCGTCGGGCGTGACTTCAGGTTGTTCGGCAGGAGGAGCCTCGTCGCCCTGCGTAAAACCGAGCGAGGGCATGAAGCCGAGCAAGAGGAAAGAGAGCGCGATGGTTCGCGGGATCGAGATTCGCGAGAGAGGATTGGTCACGTGCACGTCGTCGGGCTCCTGCGAGGATGAGGGACGAAATCGATCGAACGCCGCCAGTTGGTGACGCGGCCAATGCAATGATAGGACGCGCGCCAGAATCAGGGACCGACCCAGCGGTACTCGACCGAGGGCGCGGCGCGCTTCTGGACTGTATCGATGGCGTTGTCAACGCTGGCGCTGAGCGCCTGGCTCAAGAAGCTCGTCTCTTCGGGAGGATAAACCAGCGTCGGCTCTCCATCGAGCTTTGCCTTCTTGGCGACAAAGTCGACGGCGTCCTGCATCGAGCCAAGCTCGTCGACGAGCTTGTTCTTCTTTGCCTGACGCCCGGTGTAGACGCGACCGTCGGCGAGCTCGCGGACCTTTGCCTCGTCGATCTTGCGGCACGCGGCGACGTCCTCGACGAACTGGTCGTAGATGTCGTCGATCATGCTGCGGAAGTAGACCTCATCATCGACAGAGAACTCCTTGAACGGAGAACCGGAGTCCTTGAACTTGCCGGTCGCGACCGTGTGGACCTCGATGTCAGCCTTCTCGACGAGCTTGTCGACCGTGATCACCTGCGTGATGACGCCAATGGAACCTGTGATGGTGCCAGGATTGGCGTAAACGGTGTCGGCGCCACAGGCGATGTAATAACCACCGCTCGCGGCCGTCGACCCCATCGAGACCACGAGCGGCTTGATCGCCTTGGCCTTCTTGACCGCGTCGTAAATCTCCTGACTCGGACCGACCGAACCGCCAGGGCTGTCGACGCGAATCACCAGCGCCTTGATGTTGTCATCTTTGACAAAGCGGCGGATGTCCTGGACTGCCTTCTTGCTGTCAGTGATCGGGCCGATGACCTCGACGACGCCGACCTGAGGTCCGCTATCGATGCCGCCAACCGAGGACAGCATCACCATCGAGAAACCGAAGAAGATCACGAAGAGTCCGATGAAAATCACCGCGATCGTGATGAGGCCACGCTTGTTCATAAGATCCGTTCCCTGTGCAATCGACTCGACACCACGCCTAGCGCGCGGAGAGACTATCGCGAACGCGCGCGATCGCCAAGACCGGATAACCGATGAGCAGGCGCCGACCTAGATCGCGAGCCGCTCACGCAACGCATCGAGCCAATCATCTGGCACCTGCGTCACGCCGAGTTCTCGCTCTGGCGCCACGGCCTCGCCGTGAAAATCACTGCTCGCGGTCTTCAAGACGCCGAAGCTCTCGGCGATTTTGGTGTAGCGCTCGACATCGGAGGTGCCGTGGCGAGGGTGCTGGACCTCGATCCCATCGAGCGCGTCGCGTTGTATCCACCTGGGGATCTCGGCGTCTTTGCCGTAGTGCGCCGGGTGCGCGAGGATGGCGACCCCGCCAAACTGATGGATCAAATCGATCGCCTCCGGGACGCTCACATGAGGAGAGGCGACGTAGGCTGGTTTGCCCTCGGCGAGCAGATCATCGAAGACCTGCTGGACGCTGTCCACGAGCCCTTTCTGGACGAGCGCGCGCGCGAGGTGAGGTCTGGCCATGGCGCCCCCCTGCGCGATCTTCTCGACCTCTTCGAACGAGACATCATAACCGGCGGCGCGCGTCGCGAAGATCATGCGCTCCATGCGCGTCTCGCGCAGCTCCTTGCGCTCTGCAAAGAAGCTCGAGAGCTCGCTGTTCTCAGGGTCCAACCCGTAGCCGAGCACGTGGATGGAGACCCCTTCGCGAGCGCTGACCTCGACGCCAGGGATAAAGCTAATGTTGTGAGATTTGGCGGCCTCGGCGGCCTCGCGACACCCCTCGAGGGTGTCGTGGTCGGTCAGCGACCAGAGCCTGACGCCAAGCTCGGCGCAACGCGCGGCGACCACCTCGGGCGCGTACTGCCCATCGGACGCGGTGGAGTGCGTGTGAAGCTCAGCGAGAGTGTGTGACGTTTGCGGTTTGTTCGACATGTTCTTCCTCCTGGACCTCTTTTGGGGAAGAGGGGTCGGCATCATCGCCTAACGAGACGAAACCATCAACTCCAGCGCTTTCATCCAGGACGACGCGCTGCTCCTGCTCGTCAAGGTCAGCGTCCTCATCCTCGAGGTCGCCCGTGTCCAATGTCACGGGCGCGGAGGGATGACGCCTCGGCAGGCGAGGTTTGGGAAGTTCGCCGGGAGCCGACGTCGTGAGATCTTGGAGTTCGTCGAGCATGCTCGCGATCTCGGCGTCATCGATCTCATCCTCTTGCTCCTCGAGATCCTCGAAGGGCGAATCGATCAGCTCGTCGACGCTGAGGTTCTTGTACTTGACCTCGTCGGTCAGGCGAGAGAGCTCGTCGAGCGAGTGCGTCAGCGCGCCCTCGCTGGAGGTGAGCGAATCGTTTTGAACAAGCGTCACGTGCAAGCGGTCGAGCGCGGTGAGGTAACGCTGCTGGCGCGCCTCGATCCTTGCCACGGCTGCTTCCAACCTACGGCGAGAGCGCATCTGCTCGATCACTTCTCCCAGGCCAGCGACGAGCTCGCGACGCAAGGCGGCGTCACGCGTGGAGCGAATTCTCGACTCCAGCTCTCTGGCTCGCACTTCGAGCGGGCGCATCTGCGTGCGCCCCACTCTGTCGTGAAGCTCGTGTGAGCGACGCGTGAGTTCGATCAGACCTCGAGAAACCTCCAGCGCGATCTCTCTGGCGCGCTCGCGCACATCCTTTGACCCCTCGCGCTCGATCTCGTCCAAGATCCTCTTGTAGGTCTCCTCGCCGGTGTTCAGAGCGGCCACGTGTTTGTCATCGAGACCTACCTTCGCCGCACGAAACTCGGTGAGCATCTCGTCATGCTCCCACTGCAAGTGCTTCAAGCCAGCAGGGAGCATCAGGAACAACCCCCAGATGGTCGCCTGGGTCATATGTCCGAAGAGCGGCACATCCTTGAGGTCTCGCAGGAATCCCACGTCGAGCAATGTCTGACTCGTGTAAACGGCCGCCGCGAGCGCGCCAGCGTAAGCGAGTGAGACGAGCGCGCGCTCTGCCTTCGAGCCATGCTCGAGCGAGAACGCAGCACCGATGGCGAGGCCGCCAACAGCGGCCGCGAGCAAGATGTGCACATTAAAGAGGAGCGCCATGGCGACGCCGCCGCCAACCCCGAGCACCAACCTCACCGCGGCGCTCGCGCCCTTGCGGTCGAGGAAGTTTGCCGCCAGGCCCATGATGGCGCCGAGCGCCATCAACGAGAGCGGGCCAGTGTGTTCGGGGGCGATCAAGGCAAGCCCGCTCGTGGCAAGCCCCGTGGTCAAGCCCCCGGCAAAGAGCGCGATGAGCTCCTTGGTGTAAGCGCGCTGATCCTTTGACTCCCTGGTCGTGGCCATCTCTGCTGTCCTCTGCTCCAGATCTTCTGGCGCCATACTGTGTGCGATGCTGGCATCCATCTTGGCTCTCCTGTTTATCCTATCAGGGTTGTGCGCGCTATCCTAC
>JAYZVO010000244.1:0-3736 GCA_036155555.1 Myxococcota bacterium | reverse complement strand
TGCGACTTTCGCCCGACACCGCTGGAGACCGCTCAGACGAGTCAGACGCACCGATTTTATAAGGGCGCCGCTCTAAGACGCCGCCGATGGCCATCTGGCTCGAGGCAATGCGCTGCTGACTCGAGGTCCTCGCGTTCACATCTCATCTGCATAAGATCGTTCGTGACGAAGCTCGCCGAACACGGCGAAAAAAGAACCGGGACCGCTCTACAAGGAGGGGTCCCGGTCTTTAACGCGCTACGTTACAAGCCATAGAGAGAGAGCGTCGCGCTCTAACTCTTACGCCTGCGTAGCACGATCCCGAGGAGCGCGAGCAACCAGAAGCCGCCCAGCCCCGAACCGCCCGACTGCGAACAGCCGCCGACGAGGATATACTTCGTGTCATCCTCATCTGTCGGTGTGGTGTCTTCGACCTCGAAGTTGATCGGTCCAACCGTCGATGATTCACCATTCGAGGTCGCGGTGACCTCGATCGTGTGTGCGCCTGGATCGAGAGGCTCCTCGACCGTGAGCGACCAGTTGCCTTGCTCGTCTGCGGTCACGGTTCCGACCGAGACACCATCGACAAACACCTCGACGGTCGAGCCCGGCGTCGCCTTGCCCGAGAAGGTCGGCGTCGCCGATACGAGCTCGCCCTCTCCAGGCGACTCGATGCTGACAAAGACCCCGCCTCCCATCGACTGATCGTCGACGATCACATCCACGACGCCACTGGACGCCTGACCGACCGTTGCCTCGATCGCGTGCGGACCATTGCTCGTCGTGACCTCCAGAGACCAGTTCCCCTGATCATCCGAGGTCGTCGTCCCGACCAACACGCCATCGATGTAGACCTCGACCGTCACGTTCGGCGTCGCCGTACCTGTGATGGTGAATGTCGTGGCATCGAGCGTTTCGCCGTCGACCGGCGAGGTGATGGAGACCTCCTCGATGAGGTCTGCGACGACCTCGACGATGTTCGGGCCAGCGGTGCGGCCATTACTTCCCGTCGCAGTGATCGAGCGCTGCCCCTCATCGAGCGTGACCTCGAGAGACCAGTTGCCCTGAGCATCCGCTGTGGCAGTGCCGACGGATACACCATCGACGAACACTTCGACCTGCTCGCCAGGGTTTGCCTTTCCTCGGATGGTGGTCTCTGGCGAAACGCGCGTTCCATCCGCTGGCGAGGAGATGGTGAGCGTGGTGCCACCATCCGCGTCGAGGTAATCGGGAGTTCCATCACCGTCTGTATCGACGGCATCGGATGGGTTGCCATCACCATCTGGATCGGCGTTCTCGGCCGAGGTCAGCGCGCCATCACCATCATCATCGGTGTCGAGGTAGTTTGGCTTCCCATCACCATCCGTATCGTCGTCGCGAGGATCTCCGTTTCCATCGACATCCTCGAAGATCGTCCAGACGCCATCATTATCATCGTCCCTGTCGAGGTAGTTCGGGATGCCATCGCCATCGGTGTCATCGTTGCGAGGATCACCATCGCCGTCGAGATCCTCATCGCGCGTGAGGATGCTGTCGCCGTCATCATCCGCGTCGAGGTAATCAGGGATGCCGTCTCCATCCGTGTCATCGTTTGTAGGATCGCCGTCCATGTCGATGTCTTCGTCCACGGTCAAGACGCCATCTCCATCATCGTCCGGGTCGAGCGCGTCGATGATCCCATCGCCATCGGTGTCGATGGGGTTGGCCACGTCGACGCCGACCTCGACGCGATCGTTGACGCCATCTCCATCGGAGTCTGCTTCGCCAGGGTTCGTGCCGAGGTCGCGCTCTTCCTGGTTGGTCAAGCCATCGCCATCGCTGTCACCCGTGGGGCACAACAGGTTGTCTGGGTCCGGGTTGCAAGGGTCGAGTGGATCGGGGTCTTCGACGTTCTTGACGCCGTCGCCGTCCGTATCGCCTTCGGAGCAAGCGACCGCCGTGTCATCTGGCTCGCAAGGATCGAGGTAGTTCGAGACGCCGTTCATGTTGGTGTCATCGTCGCGAGGATCACCGTTCATGTTGACGTCCTCGTCGACGGTCAAGACACCGTCGCCGTCGTCGTCCGCGTCCAGGTAGTCAGGCAACATGTCACCAGTGGTGCCATCGGAGTTGTCATCGCGAGGATCGCCGTTTCCGTTGCGATCTTCCTCGCGCGTGGGGATGCCGTCGTTGTCATCGTCGGAGTCGAGGTAGTTCGGGATGCCATCGTTATCGGTGTCATCGTTGGTAGGATCGCCGTCTCCGTCGATGTCCTCGTTTTTCGTGAGGACGCTATCATTGTCATCGTCCGCGTCGAGATAGTTCGGGATGCCGTCTCCGTCGCTGTCGTCATCGACAGGGCTGCCATCGCCATCGAGATCCTCGTCGCGTGTGAGGATGCCATCGCCATCATCATCCGCGTCGAGCGCGTCGATGATGCCATCACCATCGGTGTCGACAGGCAGCGTTGGCACAACGCCAACCTCGAAGCCATCAGGCAAACCATCGCCATCCGAGTCCGGATCGGTCGGATCGGTACCAATGATCACCTCGAGCTCGTCGGGCAAGCCATCGCCATCGGTGTCGCGCGTACCACAACGCATCGCGTTGGGGTTCGGATCGCAAGGGTCGAGGTAGTCCGGCGTACCATCCATGTTGGTGTCATCATCACGAGGATCACCGTTCATGTTGACGTCCTCATCGAGCGTCAGAACGCCATCGCCGTCATCGTCCGTGTCCAGATAATCTGGCGTTCCATCACCATCGGTATCATCCGTGATCGGGCTGCCGTCGCCGTTGCGATCCTCGTCACGCGTCAGGACGCCGTCGCCGTCATCATCGGTGTCGAGGTAATCAGGCGTGCCATCATTATCGGTGTCATCGTTGGTAGGATCGCCATCTCCGTCACGATCTTCGAGGCGCGTGTCGACGCCGTCGCCGTCATCGTCCGCGTCGAGCGCGTCGATGGTGCCATCCAGATCCGTATCGACAGGCATTCCCAGGTCGTTGCCAACCTCGAAGCCATCATCGAGGCCATCACCATCGGTGTCAGGGTTTGCAGGATCGGTCCCGATCATGCGCTCCTCGGCGTTGGTCAAACCATCGCCATCGAAGTCACCCGTGTCGCAAGCGAGCGCGTCGGGGTTCGGGTTACAGGGGTCCGAAGGATCGGGATCGTTGCCGTTTGGCGTGCCGTCACCATCGGTGTCGCCAGTGGGACAGGCGAGCGATTTCGGGTTGGGGACGCAGGGCTCGAGGCGATCAGGGACGCCGGAGTTGTCAGTATCACCGGGCTCATCTTTGGTGAGGACGCCGTCGTTATCATCGTCCACGTCGAGGAAGTCGGGGATGCCATCGCCATCCGTGTCGGGCAGCGAAGGGGGTGTCCCACCGACGCTCGCGTCCACGACGTCGATGACGCCGTTGTTGTTGGTATCTGGACCTCGATCGACGCGGCCATTGTTGTTCGCGTCGAACATGCCGCTGCCAGACTCGATCACATCGAAGACGCCATCACCATCCGCGTCCAGGTCGCGGTGGTTTGGCAACCCATCGAGGTCGAGATCATAGCGATCGTCGACGCCGTCGTTGTTGCTATCGACGAATCCAGCCGCGTCGGGATCGCGCCAGTCTGGCGAGCCGTCACCATCGCTGTCGACGGTGGCGGCGACGCCACCGAGCTCGATGATGTTGTGGATGCCGTCATCATAGCGATCGAGGTCGCTGCGTCCCAGGCCGTCGCCCTCCGGGTCATCGTCCGCCACGTTGGTCGTCGGGC
>JAYZVO010000243.1:0-7948 GCA_036155555.1 Myxococcota bacterium | reverse complement strand
GAGGTCGGAGTCGTCTGATTCCGTTCAGCATTATTTTTCGGCGGCTTCTTTTTGCGCCCCGACAGGGAGGGCCGCTGGGGGCGTCTCAGCGATCGAGCGCGCGGATCAACATCGTGGCGACCTCTGCGCGCGTGATCGCGCGCTCACCGCAGTACTTTCCTGACTCGCACCCGAGGCTCACGCCTGCTTCGTACAGGCTATTGGCGGCGCCCTCGTAAAAGAGGCCGTCATCATCGCCAAAGTGATCGCGTTGTGCTTCGGGCAAGTCGAACGCGCGTTGGAGGAACACCGCCATTTGCCCTCGTGAGACCTCGTCCTCGGGACAGTAGAGCGTCGGATCGCTCGGGCGGCACCCCTGTGTGATGTTCGCCTCGGCGATGGCGTTGATGGCGCGCTCGTGGGGTGTGCCGTCATCATCCTCGAAGAAATCACTGCTGCCAGAGGGGAGCCCGAGCGCGCGTTGAAGCAAGGACGCCATCTGGCCGCGCTTCAAGACATCCTCGGGGCAGAACCTTGGCTTATCCCCCTGGGCGCAGCCGGTGACGATGCCACGAACGAAGAGTTCGTTGATGGCAGCCTCGTGCGGGCTGCTGTCATCGTCGACAAAGAACGGCTTCCACACCCTCGGGCGCAGCTCCAGCGCGCGCGCCAGCAACGTCGCTGTTTCACCACGTGTGAGCAAACGCGCGCCGCAGAACTCACCCTCGGAGCAACCGAGCAACAGCCCCTCCATCCTCGCTGCGTTCGCGGCAGCCTCGTAGAACTGGCCACCATCATCATCGAAGAAATCATAGGGGGTCTCGGGCAGCGCCATCGCGCGTGAGAGCATCACCACGAACTGACCTCGCGTGACGCGCTCCTCGGGGCAGAAGTTATCACTGCCACATCCCTGCGTGATGCCCGCGTGAGCGATAGCGTTGATCGCCACCTCGAAGCCCGAGCCATTGTCATCCTTGAAGTAATCGCGGTTGGCCTTCGGAGGCTTGAAGGAGCGATACAACAGCGCCGCAGCCTGACCGCGTGTCAAGCGCTCGTCCGGGCAAAACTTGGGGCGATCTCCCTGGACACATCCTGTGACCAGCCCCGCCTTGTAGAGCGCGTCGATGGCGTCCTCATGGGGAGAGTTCTCATCGTCGGAGAACGGCGGTGAGAATGGAGGCGCGACAGGATCATCACACATGCCAGCCTGCGCTCGC
Source organism: Myxococcota bacterium (assembly GCA_036155555.1). Classification (GTDB taxonomy): domain Bacteria; phylum Myxococcota_A; class Bradymonadia; order Bradymonadales; family Bradymonadaceae; genus JAYZVO01. Next base: position 6,752 of record JAYZVO010000243.1, on the reverse strand, counting down.
TTTGGATCGCGCCCTTCGCTGTACTCCCAGTGCCACGGCTCGCGCGAGCGGATCGGGTTGGAGAAGCCATACTTCGAGGCGTTGCGGTCAAGCCACGAGACCACCCCATGGTAACCTGTGTTGATATCGACCGCGTGACCGCTCTGGTGGCGGCTGTAACCGGGTCTGGCGGCGAGGTTGCCGTTGTTGCAACGACCTGTGAGGTAGCAATTGTAGAGGTATTCTTGCTGCGCCATGGTGCGGTAACCGCTGTTGACGCGCAGGATCACGCCCGCCCTCTCGGCGTCCAGACGCATCCTCCAGAAGGAGTCAGCGGTGGCCTTCTCCATCGGCTTTCCGTCCACGGTGACGACGGTGATGCTGTAGTTTCTGCCAGCGCTGTAGGCGTCATTACGACGTGTCTCCTGGCAGTTCGCGTGCGTCGACTTGAGATCACTCGAGATCTGGAGGTTCTCGGGAAAGTCCTCCTCGTGCGTATGCGAATGAGGCCCCCACTCGCCATACTCATTGGTCTCCTCATAAGCGCCCTCGCCGCACCCGAACGCAGCGAGCATCGAAGCGGCGGTCATCCCCAAGATCAATCTGGTCGTGAAGCGTGCGTGCATTCTGGCGTCTCCTTGCCGTGGGTTCCGTGACGTGAGCGACTTCATTGCAAGGCAATGAGCGTGCCAAAACGGGGGAATGCCACTTTTATCCATCAAGTGATGGAAAAACACATTTTCATGATGACATGGTGTCACACACCGTGGCATCGACCCCACAAAACCGAGTCATGAAAGACACGTGAGGGGTGACTTCGAGGAGCAAGGTAAGGACCGACGCGCTACATGTTGGCGAACGCCTCCATGGCGCGCACTTCATCGTAGGAGTACTGGAAGCCGGTGTCTTTCTGGAAAGGTTCGGAGTCAACCACGACGGGGAATTTGACGTGATTGATCGCACCTGGAGGGAGCCTCGGGAGACCGAAGCGTCCGAGCATCGAGTTAAAGAGCGGCTCGGGGATGCGCCAGTTGGCGCGGCCAGTGACCTGAATCAACACCGACAGCGGCACAGGCTGAGGCCCGCTGACGTTGAACACGCCAGGTGAGCCCTCGCAAAGCGCTGCGGTCACGGCGCTCGCGGCGTCCTTCTCGTGCAGGAATTGATAGAGCGGATCGAACCCGAGCACGGTCGGGACGCGCTCGCCTCTCAGAAACTGCGCCAGCGTCCCATGATGCGATGGACCGAGCGTATAACACATGCGCAACACGGTGGTCTTTAACTCGGGATAGCGCCAGAGCGCGCTGCCCGCGTAAAGATCTGCCGCCACCAGGTCGGCGAGTTCGGGGAAGGTCGAGATCGCCTCGGGAGGATCATCCTCGGTGTGATAGAGCGGCGAGTCGGGCGCGGCGCCGTAGTAGGTATGCCTGCCGACGAAGATGCAACGCTCGACGCTGTACTTGTGGCAGTTATCGAAGACCGCCTGCGTCCCCTTGAGGTTGATGCGATAGCGCTCCTCGGCGTGTGATTCGAAGTGGCTCACTGTCGCCATATGAATCACTGCGTCGGGGCGTTGGGTGCGAAAGACATCCTCGGCGGGGCGCTTGCGAATATCGGCGTTGTACATCTCGACGCCATCCGGTGAGCCCGGCCATGGCCTGCGATCGACGCCCAGGATCTTGTGCCCACGCTCGATGAGCGAGAGCGCGACGAGGCGGCCGAGTTTTCCAGAGATGCCCGTGATCAAGACCTTCAAGTGCTGCTCCTGATGCGCTCGAGAATAATGTTGGGGGTCGCGTGAAACATCATCGTGGCTCTAGACATCATCCTCATCGAGGACAATGTCACCGGAGAAGAGCTCGCGTCGAAGCTCCCTCCCCTCCTCGATCAACGAGGCCACCTTCGCCTTCACCTGCGCCACATAACCAAAGATGACCTCGTCCGCCTCGCTGCCATCTCCCTCGAAGTACATCGGCTCGCCGTAAATGATCTGGCAGCTGATAGGGACTGGCACCGGGACGATGTGGCGAGGCACCGGGATAAACGGCGCGCCCACGAGCTTGCCAATCCCTTCGAGGCGAGAAATCACCGGGTAGGCTTCCTCTCCGCCGACGAAGGCAAACGGAACCACCGGAACACCCGCCTCGAGGGCAATGCGCATAAACCCTGTGCCAAAGCGCGTGAGCTGGTAGCGCTCCGAATAGAGCTTGCCGATGCCTCGCACTCCTTCGGGGAAGGCGACCACGAGGCGCCCTTCGCGCAGGAACCGCTTGGCGTGCTCGGGGATGCCCGTGAACTGCCCGAAGCGGCTGTAGTACTGCGAGAGAAAGGGGAGCTTGTTGGCGAACTTCTCGACCATCGCGTGCCCCAACCTCGGAGGATCGAGATCGAGCACCAACGAGGTCAACACCATGCCCGCGTCCACAGGGATTCCACCCGAGTGATTCCCGATGATAAACGCGCCCTCGCGCTTCGGGATATGCTCGAGACCGATCGCGGTGACGTTGAAGTAGTTGCGGTAAAACCACCCGAGGCTCGTGAAGAAAAAGCCGAGGTGGTCTCTCGAGATCCCGTAGGGATCGAGACCGTAGCGGTTAAACGGAATGTCGAGGCGCGAGACGCGCTCGTAGATCTCATCGTCGATCAGCAGGCTCATCGACACCTCGTGTGGTGGCATCTTGTGGAGGTCTCTTTGTCGCAGCCCTGCCCTCCCCTGTCAATTCTCAGGATCACGCCATCTCGAACAAGCGCGGGAAGAAGCGCGGGAATAAGTGTGGCGAAACAGATGCTTGGTCCCACCATCGAACCGCGAGGGAGAGGCGATCGTGAGCGCAGTGACAGATCAAACCAAACGCTTTGCCAGGGAACTCGACGAGCAAATCAGCGAAGCGCGCAGCCTGCTCGCGGACCCGAGGCTCGAGGGATGGGAGCCCCTGAGCAAGCTCGTGCGCGACACCGCACATGAAGCGGTCCTGAGTTACATCTTCGACGCGGGCATCCGTCGCCTGCGCAAGTGCAAGACCACCGTGTGGACGAGCCGCTTCGATCGCGTCCTGCAAGCCTACGAGCGGCGAGGACACGACCTCGCGCTCGAGCGAATGCTGCGCGAGGCAAAGTGCGAGGCCACGTTGCGAGGGCGCCTCGAGTATATGGCGCTCCGCAAAGCCCCTCTCCCTCAGGTCTCCCTCGACGCATTGCTTGCATCCAAGCGCGCGAACTTCCGAGGGGTCGCGCTCGAATCACTCGCCGCGCGGATCACAGAGGAGCAGCTCGAGCGCTATATCGAACTCCATGGCATCGAGCCTCGCGTCCTCGAGGTCGCGCGCGCTCGGGTGGACCTCTCACCACAGCTCCTCTCGAAGATCCTCCCGGCGCTGTTGTTTCGACTCTACGAGGTGCTCGAGCACAGAGAGCGCTGTCGGCTCTGGGAAATCATCGAGGCGTACACGATCAATTCCGAAGAGCATCGCGCGTGCATCGCGCGACATCTTGAGTTGTTCGATCAGGAGTATCACGGGCTGCTCGACCTGGTGCTCGACCTCGAGCAACGCGCCTGGCTATCGCAATGGTATGGCAGAGCTTACCCCGACTACAGCACGCGACCGACATCATGTGCGCGAAGGAAGCAACCCGAGGATATGGTCGAGGCCATGGCCAACCGGCTGCGCAAGCAAGGCGCCGAGGGGCGCCTCGCGACCTTCTTCGGGGAGCTGGAGTTGGACAGGCACGCGCTCTCGCAGAAGGTCTGGGAGCGGATCGCCAACGCCATCGATCATGCGCCGACGCACGAGGAGCGCTTGCGATTGACGAGCCTCCTGCTCAAGGCAAGCGAGAAACCTCGCAACTATCCGAGGATCGCGCACCAGACGCGACACTGGACCGAGCATGGCTCTGGCGGCGCGACCAGGCGCGCGGGTCATAAAGGTTCGCGACGAAGCAACCGCGGCGCGAGCCAGCGGCGCTCGATCGATCACTCTCACCAGCGCCAGGGCCAGGACGAGGCATGGAATGACTACGACGGCTATTGGTATTGGTGGACCTATCGACACGATCCGTCCGTGTCGCGATACCAACCAAACGACCATGATCCGCACGGCGCCGTCGTCATGCGTGACCTTGGCTGTGATGTGGCGCTCGAAGAGCTCGAGAGGTTGGACAATCGACCTGTGCTTCGGCTCAACCTCCAGAACTTCGAAGACCACCCGCGCGCGCTCGCGCGTATGCTCGAGCATACGCGCCTCGAAGGGTTGGAGCGCCTGGCCATCACGACCCTGCTCGATAACAACCTGCGCGCTGGGGTCATCGCGGGGAACATCTCCTGGAGCTCTTTTCTGGCAAAGGCCCGCTTCTATCGCATCCTCAACGACGCATCGCTCGCGCACATGATCGACGCCATCGCAGTGAGCCCCGCACACGCCAACCTCACCACGCTCGTGGTAAGTGATGGATTCATTGGTCAGCGCACCTTTCAGGCTCTGAGGCGCTACCTCGACTCCCCGAGCGCCGCGCTGCGAACGCTCGGTCTCTCGGGAAATCAGATCGATGATGCGGCGTTTGTCGCGTTCATCGACAGCGCGAACCTGACCTCGCTCTGGACGGATACCGGTGACTTTCGCGATGGCTACGAGGAGTACAATCACTGCGAACGATTCGCAGCGCGTTTGCCCGAGCACCTGCGGCCAGCAACCGAGGAGCACTGAGCACTGAGTACTGAGCGCCGAGCGCCGAGCAAAAAGAAGCCGCCGAAACCTTATGCTGTACGGAATCAGTCGACTCCGACCTCGCAGCATAATGTTTCGGCGGCTTCTATTTGCGGGCCGACAAGGCCCGAGATCACTTCAAAGAAATCACTGCTTTGGAGGAAGCAGCGTGGAGTCGACGTTGATGAAGAAGCCGTTCTCGGTGATGTCGAACGCCATGACGGAGGGGCCAAAGGACTTGTACATCTCCATCATCCCTTCCATGGAAGGATCGCCAGCGCCAAAGCCACCGGGGACGGCGTCATTGATGATCGTCATAAAGCGAGAGATGTCGTAGCCAAACGTGAAGATCGGCGTCTTCTTATCGCCCATCGGCTTGCTCTGTGCAGCGGCGGCGTCTTGCATGCCGGGGCCCATCGCGAGGCTCAAGGCAACCTGCGTCATCGACAGCATCGGGACAGGCAGGTCGGGCATGGTCATCGTGAGGTCAGGAGGAAGCTGGATGGCGACCGCCTGGCCGTTGTTGGTCAGGTTGATCGGGCCAGTCATCCCTTCGATAAATGGCTTGACTGCGTTCCAGAGCTCCTCGGGGTTCGAGGAGTGGAGCACTGCCAGAAGCTGGAGCTTCTTGACCTGGTTGTCACGGAACTCGAAGTCCGAGAGCACGAAGCTGATCCCCTGGATGGTGCGAACAAACGGAGGAATCTGCTGCGCGTTGAAGTAGAAGTCTTCTGCGCTCTGGTTCATCCAGTCGAGCTCTTCGCACTTGTAGGGGTTGGCGCCCACTTGCTGTGCTTCCGCGCGCAGGACCTCGATGAACTTGGCGATATCGACGCCAACGCCCATCGTCAGGAGCGCCTTCTTGTTAAGCTCGCTGTTGTGGCCGGGGATCGGCGCCTTGGCGGCCATGAGGCGCTTTGGCAAATCACTGGTCATCTCGACGCCGGAGATGGCCGAGACGCTGGTCTTGGTGACGTCAGTGTAACCGAAGACAAAGCGAGGAACCTCTGCTGCGAGCTGGCGGATCTCGGTCTTGCAGACATCGGAGATCACGGGAGCTTCTTCGCCGAGCGAAGCGAGCGAGCGAGCCGTCAACGAGGTCTTGTCATCGCCGAGCAGGACGCTGACGACACCTTGCGTGCTGACGTAGCCGGAGACGTAAGGGAGCATCCCGTACTTCTTCTGCATCGCGAGCAGGTGGTTGTCGTTAAAGAGGTTCTTCTCGACGGGGGTCTTGCCCGTGAGAATCCCCATGAACTCACCCTCGAACGCCGTCGAGGTCACGCCCATCAGCAGCTCGGTGTCGGTGACCATGATCGGGATGAAGACGTCATCCTCTTGCAGGTAGCGAACCTTGATGCCGTTGTAATCCTTGGTGGGCATCGCCTGCCCGACCTTTGCTTCGATGCGCGCGATCATCGCTTCGAACTTGGCGCTGTCACCGAGCTCGAGGCGGAACGCGGGGAAGATCCCGATGCCATAGAGCGCCATATGCGCCTGCGGCGAGATCCCGAGCTCGGCCAGACCTTCCTTGTTCATGCGGCCATCGACCTCGTCGAGGACCGCCAGGACGAGCTTCTCTTCCTGCGAACGCATCTCGGGATCGGGCGCCATCGTACTCTCCATCGACTGACGCATCGACGTCAGTGATTTCTGGTACGCGTCGACCCACTGCCAGTTGAGCTGGTCGTAAGGGAACGCCTTGATATCCGCGAGGACGTAAGGGGAATCGGCGGGGATATTCTTGAAGTGCTCCGGGATGCGCAAGTTGTCCGTCAGCGGTTGATCGCGACGCTTGTTGCGACATCCGGCAAGGGCAACGACCATGATCATGAGCATGATAAGGTTCAGTATCCAACGCTTCTTCATCGGTATCTTCGTGGCTCCGTTCGGGGCATGGCTTGGCCAGCGACTCGCTCGAATCGAGGCATCACACGCGGTTGAAATGCTTCGCAGATTGCATCCCTCGTGTTAATGGATGAGTCCGCGCTGTGGCAAGGACAAAACGGCAGTGCGACCGCATACTGGAGAGACAAAAAGAAGGCGGCGGGTTTTCCCCGATTGGGAAAACCC
>JAYZVO010000242.1:0-11806 GCA_036155555.1 Myxococcota bacterium | reverse complement strand
TTGAGGGGGGGGCCCACGCGGCGGCGGGCGGGGGGGGGGGGGGGGGGGGGGGCGGGCCCCCGGGCCCCCCCCCCCCCAACCCTCGCGCTCGCTGCACGAACGGCGAAGGTGTCGCGTTCTCCTCAGTCCCCATCGCTGTCATTGAAGCTCGGTGTCAACGAGAGCAGCCCGATAAGATCGGCCTGGATCAACGTCTGCAACTCACCCAGCGCCACATGCGCCGCGCGCACGCGCTCGGGCTCCTGGAGCACCGCCTCGCTCAATGGCGCCTCGATCGCATCGAGCGCGTCACGAGAGGCTGTGATGTGCTTGTCGAAGGTCGCCACGAGGTCTTGGCGCTCGACGAGCCTGGGGTGAGAGGCCAACCCTTTGGCGACCTCATCGCCGTGGAAGAGCAGGTCGATCATATCGAGGTTGGCGTGGATATCCTGGACGCTGTGCCCGCTATAGTAAGACTCGACCTTTCGAGGTTGCTCCTCCCCGCCGGTCTCGTCTCCCAGAGGTCTCCCGATCTTGTCGCGGCGAATGTTCTCGATGGTAAACCCCATGCGGTTGACCACCTCGCTCATCGCCTCCTGGGTGTTCATATACATCCCATCTTCGACAGATGCTGGCGCGATAAGCTCGTCGAGGAAGTTGCCGCCATCTCTGCTCCACGCGTCCTCGAATCCGCTAGCCAGGTTGGCGAGGTCTCCCGATGCCGCGACGAGGTAGGTGCAGCGGCGTGGGTTCTCCGCGAACGCCGCGAGCGTGTCATCACCAGCAGACCAGAGCAGGTACTCGATGACTGGCAATCCACGCAAACTCGCGCCGCTCGCGCCGAGTTTCTCGGCGCTGAGTTCATCCTCGCCGATCAGCGCGCCCTCGATCGTGGTCTCGCGAGCAGGCCAGAAGTCGATGTTTGGTCCAAAGCGCTCGGGGTAGGCGACGTGCGGCCCGAACGCGAAGATCTCCATGCGCTTGAAGGCGAAGCGCGCTTGCTTCCATGCCTCGCGCGTCGTCGTGAACGACGCCTCGTCGGGCGCTTCGCAAAACGAAGCGCTCGCTGTGGCGAGCGCCTCGCTCGCTTCGGAAAAACGCGCGTACCCTGGCATGATCACATCCTCCCCTTGAGAGGAGAGGATGTCTTCGCGAGGATCTTTCTCGGGGGTGCTGTCCCCGAGGCAAGACGCGAGGCCAATGAGCAAGATTAGCCAGGGCAGCAGCGCGAGCCGTGTGTGTTCCGGTTCGAGCATCAGAGCGACTCCAAAAATTCAATAAGTGCTTCGCGCTCGCGCACATCCATGACCCGGAATGCCTCGCGCGATGTCTCGGCCTCACCACCATGCCACAGGATCGCTTCGGCGAATCCTCGCGCGCGCCCATCGTGCATCAGGCGCGTGTGGTCATTGACCGCGTGGACGAGCCCCAGCCCCCACAACGGCGGCGTGCGCCACTCTCGCCCCGAGGCGTCATACACAGGGCGCCCATCCGAGAGCTCCTCGCCCATGTCATGCAACAGCATGTCGGTGTAGGGCCAGATCTTTTGATCGCGCGCCTCGACGAGCTTGGCGTCTGCCGAGGTCCGGTGAGAGGGAGTGTGACAACCTGCGCAGCCCGCGTCGAGGAAGAGCTGTTTGCCCTGCCTGACCCTCGGGTCTTCGAGGTTTCGGCGCGCGGGGACAGCGAGCAAGCTCGTGTAGATCACGATCCTCTCGAAGTTGCCCTCTTCGATCTCGAGCAGTTCTCCATCCTTCGCGCGCTGCTCTTCCAACCTCTCGGCGCACTCCACCTGAGGCCCTTCGCACTCTCCTCCCGAAATCAGCGGAGAGGTGATGCCGATGTCTCCGAGGAACGCGCCAGCGACCTGTTGCTCGACGGTAGGGTGGTCCCCCTTCCAGCCAAAACGCCCAGGGCGGTGGTCATTGGCGCGGATATCCCAGACGTAGTTGATACGCCCACTGATACCGTCGCCATCGCTGTCTTCGGGGTCCTCGAGCTCGCGCAAGCGCTCTTCGGGGATCGCTTCGATCAGCCCGAGGCCAATGACCTGTGGCGCGATGCGTGGTGAGACCATGAGGTCTTCTGGGAAGTCCCCGTAAGCAGGTTCGTCGAGTGTGTAGACTGGTTCGAGCAAGGTGTATGGCGTGCCATCGCCATACGTCCCGTCGATCTCCTTGTAGGTGACCGAGGGGTTGGCTTCGGCGGGGACCCCGAGGATGCCAAAGGGCTGGAGTTGGTCTCCATAACCTTCGACTGGTTTGGGGCCGCCATGTGCGCCTTCGCCAGGGATACTGAGTCTGAGGAGGAGCCCTAAAAAGGGCTCCCCCTCAGACTGTGGCGGCCTCCCGCGCCCATCTCGCGGGTGGCACGCAGCACAAGATCTCGCATTAAAGTTCGGTCCCAGGCCATCTCGGTTCTTGGTGCTCGCGGGCGCCTCGACCCAGGCCTGGTTAAAGAAGCTGTTGCCCGAGTAAAACATCGGCTCGTGCTCGGGCGTGATGTTCTCGGCTGGCCGGATGAACGCGTTGCGACCGAACAACAGGGTGTTGGTCGAAGCGCCACCGGGCAGGTGTTCGCCATCTTCGAGCCACGCCTCGCCCTGGTCCTCCTGGCCACAACCTGCGAACAGGAGCAACATCAGGAGAGGGAGGGCGATGCGTTTTTGCGTTTCGTTCAGGTGGCGTGCTTGGCTTCTTTCATGATGATGATGGGGAGACATCATGGGTCAGCTCACTCGGCCACAGGGATATCGAGCTCGAAGAGGCGGAAGGCGTCCTCGAGCAGGTCTTCTTGAGCGCGCAGCGAGACGATAAGTGCCTCGACGCGAGCGCGTCCTTCCGGGTTGTCGCTCGCGATCTCCTGATCAAACGGCGTGTTCATCGCTTTCGCTGCGGCGAGGCTCTTCGCGATTTGAGCTTCGATTTCGTTGGCCAGATCTGCATCACGCGCAGCGATCACGTCCTTGACGCCTGTGCCCGAGACCTTCGTGCCGTCGAGGCGCGTGTAGGTGCCGAGGTAGACGTTCTGGATGCCTTGCACGTCCTGGATCATGTCGCGGTGCGTGTTGTCGCTAAAGCAAGAGTGCTCGTCTTCCTGGTCGCCGGAGTCGAGCGCGGTTTGCAAACGCTCGCCGCCCGTCTCGAAGCCGCTGAGGATGATCATCCCCGTGAGCACATCGCGAAGGCCATCCGCTGGCTCCGATGCGACGAAGGTCGCGCGGTAGTTGTTCCCACCCTCGGCCCACTCGCTCTCGACGGACTCGAGGTGCGTGATAAGCAGGTCGGAAGCCGTCGTCAGGTAGAGCGTGCGACGGTCCGAGTTTGCCGCGTTGCCCTCTGCGTCGACGTAGTCGGTGTAGGAGCGGTCGCCAGGGCCGTCAGGGTTCATGTCCTGACCCCAGAGGAGGAACTCGATGGCGTGGTAACCAGTCGCGATGTTCTCCTCGCCGCCTTGCTCGTTCAAGGACTCGAGCGATGCCGCCGAGATCTCGACCGAGTCATCCTGGATGATGCCTGCGTCGGCGTTCCCTTCAACATAGTCGATGTATGCCTCGTCGAGTGGCCACGCATTGAGCAAGCCTTCCGGGCCATCCTCGTCGTCGATCGGGCCGCCGTAGAAGCGGTAGACTTCGGTCTGCAAGTAGGGCTCGCGAGAGTCGAGCCATGCTTGACGTGCCGCTGCGAGGTTGGCCTGCGTCGGGTCGGCCGCGAAGGTGTCGATGGCTGCGTCGAGGTCCTTTGCTGCCGTGACCGAGTCCTCGTAGGAGGCCGAAACGATGGCGGCATAGTTGGTCATCATCTCCGAGGTGTTCTCGGGGACCACGGGCTCTGCTTTTCCGCAAGCGGAGAGCACGATCATGGAAAGGAGCGGCAGAAGGAGAGCGGGTTTATTCATCGACGTCATCATTCATCCTGTTATCTATCAATGGGCAGGTCCACCGTTTTGGGGTGGTCCGTGTGACTTGCGGTGATTTTGATAATCGATTTCAAATAAAACGCAAGCGCTTTTTGAGAATGGATTTCAAAATCACTTGGTTTTTGTGCCGAGAGGCACGCCCGTTTTGTCGAGGAAGTGCGCCTGGAATGCGTGTTCGAGGCGTTTTTTGTAAAAAATCAGGTTTCGGCGGGAGGGACTTCGATGGGAAAGATGCCTGGCGTGGTGGCGTCGATATCGAAGACGGAGGCGGGGCGTTCGCTCTCCCAGGTGGTCACATTGGCGAGCACGGAGCCTGCGCGCGCCCAACAGCCGCCCGCGTGATGAATGTGCCCATAGAGATGCAACCTCGGCCTCACTCGGTCGAGCGCCGCGAGCAGGTCCTCACATCCCCCTCGCCCAGGGACAAACTCCCTGTCTCCGTATCCTTTGGGCGGCCCATGCGTGACGAGGATGTCGATCCCTGACGGGATAAGCGCCCACTTTTCTGCGAGCTGCTCGCCACGCGGCAGGTTAAAGCCCCACTCGTTATAGGCAGGTTGCCAGGGGCTACCGTAGATGCGCAGCCCGAGCAGAGTGGTCTCCTCATCCTGCAAGTAGATGATCCCTTCAGGAATCATCGCGCGCGCTCGCTCCGGCGTCTTCTCGAAGCAGACGTCGTGGTTCCCGGCGACGAGGATCTTGTGTTGGTGGGGGAGGCGCTCCAGCCATTCGAGCCCGCGCTCGAGCTCGTCGAGGTCTCCGCGCTGGAGCAGATCACCTGCGTGGATGAGGATGTCACCATCCGGCAGCGCGGGGAGGTCGTCATGGTAGAGGTGCGTGTCCGCGATGGCGACGATGCGTGGCATGAAGACTCTCTTCTGGTTCGTGGAGGAGGAGAGGGGGCGTCTCCATGGTGCCAGCGGTCTTTATGCAGCGCCAGCCCGCTTACTTGCGCGCGATGATCCAGGTCACGATCGGCCACTCGGGATCATCGCGGATGGCGAGCTTGGTGAGCGGGTGCCACTTTGCCGCGGGCAACTTCTCGTAACGAAGCCCCACACGCTCGAGCAACCACACCGAGAAGTTGCCCCAACCATCGCAGTCGATGATCTCGCCAAAGTCCTCGCACAACAACTCGAGCGCATTTGGCGTAAAGCGCCAGTAGTCGTGCGGGTAGTCATGGACCGGGTTGATAAAGCAGGTGGTGTGGACGGCGATCCCGCCAGGTTTCAGGACCCGAAGAGACTCCTCCATGGCGAGCCTGGGGTTCCCCTGAACATGCTCGAGCACCTGGTCGCTGATGATGAAGTCGTAGACGCCATCCTCGAACCCTTTCAAGTCGAGCAGGTCGTGATCGGGGAAGTTCGCCTCCTCGATCTGACAGTCACCGAGCCCCATTCGCTCGCAGAGTTTTGTGGAGTGAGAAACAGACAGCACGCGCGCGCCCGGTTCTGGAGTGAAGCGGTGGCGCTCCATCCGCTCGTACATCGTGTAGCGCGTCATGTGAGGTCCGCGCTCGAACCCCTTCATCGAGAGCTTCAGTGTGTGCTTGATCAGGTTTTTGAACATCGCTCTGCGCCCTCTTTCACGTCTGGTTTGCTTGTATTTGAAGCCTTTAGATAATTGGGCGCGAGCCTCGGCGCAACCTCGAATCATGCGGTGTTGGTGGTTGTATAGAAGTTGTTTATTTTTTGTTGTGGTGTTTTTGTGCGTCGCACAAAAACGCCGCTCGTTTTCGCGTCATGCGGGTCTGGTGTGGGTTGTCTGTTCTTCTGTTCAGTGGTTCTGGCGTTGTCGATGATCTCCGCATGTTTCCATCAAATCCCTTGCCTTCGCCGCCGACGTGATCACCATCCTGATTGTTAAATGACTCGTGGTCATTTGGGTTCGCAGGTCCGAGATCGAGTAGGTTTGGCCTCGGCAATAAATCCACTCCACGAGCGGCTGTTTTTCGACGATTCGAGCCTGCACGACGAGCTCGAGAGAGGTGTGATTTTGAGCGATCGGATGAGCAAGAAGACCTGGAAGTGGTGGCTTGGCAGAGGCGCGCTCGCGCTCACGGGCGTTGGCCTCCTCGGCGGCCTCGTGGTCTATGCTTCGACGGGGTGGGGCGAGGCGCTCGGCGCGGCCCCGGACGGCGCGCGTTTAAAGCGTATGCTCGCGAGCAAGCAGCACGCCGGGGACAAGTTCGTGAACGCGGTCGAGACCGGGACGATGAAGCCTGGCGATACGCCTGGGGTCATCCTCGAGGGCCTCACCAACGGCGCGGTGCGCACTCCGACCATCGACATCCCGGTCCTCTCGCCAGCCAATCAGCTCGCCACGCCACCCGCTTCGGGCATGCGCGTGACATGGATGGGGCACTCCACGCTCTTGATCGAGGTCGATGGCGCGAGGATCTTGACCGACCCTGTCTGGGGCGAGCGCGCGTCCCCCTCGACCTTGCTCGGGCCAGCGCGGTTTCATCGACCTCCCATGACGCTCGATGAGATCGGCAAGCTCGACGCCGTGATCATCTCCCACGATCATTACGATCACCTCGACATGCCCTCGATCAAGAAGCTCTCCGAGCAAGGCGTGCACTTTTACATGCCGCTCGGGATCGGCGCGCATATGGAGCGTTGGGGTGTCCCCGCAGAGAGGATTCACGAGTTTGACTGGTGGGAGAAGACCACGCTCGAGGAGCATGGCGTCGAGCTCGTCTCGACGCCTTCCCGCCACTTCTCGGGCCGCGCTGGCATCGACACCAACCGCACCCTCTGGACCTCATGGACGATCCTTGGCCCCGAGCACCGCATCTACTTCAGCGGTGATACGGGTTATTCGCCGCACTTCAAGGAGATCGGCGAGAAGTATGGGCCGTTCGATCTGACCATGATCGAGGTCGGAGCTTACCACCAGGCGTGGGGTGAGATTCACCTCGGGCCACACAACGCGATGCAGGCACACCTCGACCTTGGCGGAGAGAAGATGTTGCCCGTGCACTGGGGGACATTCGATCTCGCGCTCCATAGCTGGACACAACCTGCGCGCGTGCTCGCGGAGGAGGCGCCAGGGAAACAAATCCAGCTCGTCACGCCGCGCGTCGGAGAGCCCGTGGAGCCCTCCACGACGACCGAGTTTTGGTGGGAGGCGCTCGGGCGAGAATGAGGCTTTTAGAAGGTCGCGCTCAGGCTCAGGCGCGCGTTGATCGGTGCGCCTGGCGAGTAGTGAATCACTGGCAACGTGTTGGACGCACTGTCCGTGTTGTCCCAATCACTGGCGAAGTGATACTCGCCCTCGCGCAACCTGCGGTTGAGCACGTTCTCGACCTCGAGGCCAGCGCGCATCCCGCGCCATTTGTACCCGAGCGTCGCGCCGAGCGCGGCGTAGGTCGAGCCTGTCGCGCCATGCGGGAGCGGCCTGGCTGCGATCACGAGCAGGTTGCCTCCAGCGCTTATCCCGCTCGGGTGATTCCCCAGCGCGCGAAGCCCCGTGATAAACCTCGGCGCGAGCGGGACGAGGTTTCCTGACTCGACAAAGCGCGCGTCGACAAACGTCATGTTGGCGTGAACCTCGGCCCAGTGATTCGGATAGATCGCCAGCGCGCTCTCGACGCCGAGGCGTCGCGTGCTGTTGAGCTCCAGGCTCAGGCCCGACACGTGGTCAAAAATCGACTCGCGCTCGATTCTTGTCCCGAACAGCGCGCCGCGAAGCTCGATGGCCTTGTTCGCAGTGATCGTCGCGCCCATCTCCACTGAATCCGCGATCGTTAACGCGGGCGCGCCCGTGCTCGCGACCTCGTCACCGATCCCCTCTCGCGAGGGCTCGTAGCCCGAGAACGTGCGCGCTTCAGGAGGGCGCACGCCTCTGCCATAGGCCGCGATAAGCTCGAGCCAGGAGGTCGGCTTGTAGGCTGTCAGGACGCGGGGGAGTGGGGCGGCCAGCACGCCTCCTCCCTGCTCGTTAGCGTCCTGGTCGTTCGCGCGGATGGCGACCCCCTGTAGCCTCCCTCCAAGCTCGATGGCGTGCCTGTCTGTTGGCCTCAGGCGCAAGGATGCGTTCGTGTTGGCGCCAGCTTGCGTCGCCTCGAGATCCCTGCGAAGCGCGCGTATTTCCTCGGTCTCCGGGTCGACGCGCTCCTCGCGTTGTGTCAACCAGTCACCTCGCATCCCCGCGCCGAGCTCCAGCTCGATGCGTCGATCCTCACGCAGCGCGAGCGTGTCGCTGATGGCCAGATCGAGCGAGGTCGTCGTCTGTGTCTGCGCGCGCCAGTCGCCCGCGACAGGATCTTCGATGTATCCGGTGAAGTTCTCGAGCAGGTCGAGGTGCCTCGCGCCGAGCGATGCGCGCGCGGCGATCACATGAGCGCCAGAGGTCTGCTGGTAGTTCGCGGCGATCAGACCTCGCGCGCTCGTGCCCTGTCCGAGGTTGGAGTAGGAGCTGTAGTAACCGATCTGCTCGCGCTCGACGTCTTCCATACGGAGGAGCCCTGGCAGCTCGAAGCGGCCGATGTATCCGCCCGTCATGAGCGTGAGCGACCTGTTCTGTGATGCGAAGAGCTGGCGCCTCGCCATGAGCGAGGCGCGCTGTGCGGCGCGCTGATCGCCAAACCCCTCATCTGCCATCAGCTCCATCGCCAGGAAATCTCGCCCGTTGCCTTCCCTTGGAGAGAGCGTGAAGAGACCTCGCATTCTCCCCGTGGAGCCAAGCTCGTAGCTCACGCGCGCGCCTCGCGCATCCGGCGCAACGCCGAGCGCGTAGCGCGCCGAACCAGCCATCGCGAAGAGCCCTTGTGTTGGCAGGAAGGGCCCCTTGATGACCTCGACCTCCGAGATCAGCTCCGGGATGATGAACCCGAGGTCGAGGTAGCCTTGCGCGTGGATGTTGGACCACTCGTTGATCGGGATGCCCTCGAGCGTGACCTCGAGGTCAGCGCCGTGGATGGCGTCAAAGCCGCGCAGAAAGAACTGGTGCCCTTTCCCCTCGCTGCCGTGCTGGACGAGCACCACGCCAGGGACGATCCTGAGCGCGTCCTCGGCGGTTCGCATCGGGACTGCCTCGAGGTCGACGCTGTCGACACGAGACGAGGTCGTCGTGCGCTGCCCCTTGATTTCGGCGCGAGTCTCGACCTGGGCTGCCTCGCCACCGTTCGCGGCCCTGGCGAGGTCGACGGTCATCTTCAACGTGCCGTCTTCTTCGAGCGTATCGATGTCGAGCGTGAGCGGCTCGAAGTAGTCAGAGGATATCTGGGCGGTAAATGGAGGCGCGCCGCAGACCTCGAGATGAACGCGCCCTTCGCCATCCGAGGTGGTCTCCTCGCCAGCGATAACGACGCGTACATCGGGGAGGGGGTAGCCTTCGGCGTCGAGGATGACGCCATCGAGGGTTTGCTTCGCGCCATCCTCGCAAGTGGTGTCGGTCACAGGCGCTTGCTGAGCGGTCGCGAGCGAGGTCTGTCCCGTGGTTGCCGCCACGCAGAGGATGGCGGCGATCAGTCGCCATGCTTTATTTCTCTGCAATATCCCGCTCCATCCATGCGGCCTCGCGGGCTGATTTCGCCGCGAGCCGCCGCCACGTTTCCTCCATGCGCGAGGCGCGCTTCGGGGGAGAGTACGTCCCTGTCCGCGCGACCGATCAGTCAACGAGCGCGAACGCGAAGTGATCGTGCGTCTGGAAGGTGCGGCGGAGCGTGTTGTAGGCGTCTTGGTCGCTGTCTGATGACGAACTCTCGGAGATGGTGATCACGCCATCCTCGTCGGCGTCGAGCAGGGCAAAGTCGAGCGCGTCATAGAGCGTGTCCTCCTCGTACTGATCGTAGGGCGCGAGGCGAAGCGCGATGCTCTTTCCTGCATCCTGCTCGGAGAGGTCCGCCTTGAACGGGACCCCGACGATCTGACGACCGTCCGGCGCGCCGAGCAAAAAGGAAAACGAAATCTCCTTCCCATCCTTGCGCGCGATCCCCTCGATGATTGCTGTCTCGCCGACGAGCGGGTCCTCGCCAGCCAGACCTCCGGCTCCTGCCACGCCGCGATCGAGCGTGAAGTTCGCGGCCTCGTACTTGCCCACGAGCAAGGTCGCATCGCCCAGTGGGGCATCTGCGCCAGGCCACGCGGCGACGTGAGCGCCATCGAGCACGCCCGTCACCTCGCCACCTTGATAGTGTCCCGGGTGCGCGTGCGCCGGTGGGATGAGCCAGTCACTCGTCCGCTTTAGCAGCGAGCTCGTGTGGACCTCGCCAGCGATCGTGAACTGGATGTCTCGCACCGCCACGCGTACATTGGTCGTCTCGACCTCCCAACCGAGATCCGTGGTCACGGGCTCTTGCAGGCCGCTCGCGTCCATCACCACCGAGAGCTGCACGCGCGGTGTTTCTTTGGCGTCCGTGCAACTGGTGAGCGTCAGCAGCATCCCCATAAGGAGAGGAATGCGTGCGTGCTTCGCAAAAGCTTCAGGGAGTTCGATCATCGAGATTTCCGCGTTTCGAGGACAGCGTGCATAAAGCACACTGTATGATGAATGTGGTTCTCATTACGAATGACCGATGCAATTCGATCATGGTTTTCATAGCAAAAGGCCCACCTCGTGGGAACCATCCGCGCGGAGTATCCGTATCGATGGAGACACGAGAACAACAGGTGCGAGGAGGCACGCGTGAGCGAGATTCGAGAGTGGACCACAACACAGCGATGGCTGTACGCGATCAAGCCCGCGAGCTGGCCAAAGCTGCTCGTGCCGATGGCGCTCGGGCAGGCGCTGGGGATCGCCGTGTCGGGCCAGATTTCGATGCTGGCGCTCTTGCTCGGGGTCCTGTTCACGCTGTGTGATGGCCTCTTTATCGTCTTGCTCAACGACTGGGGAGACGAGCGCGTCGATCGCATCAAGCGCGACCTCTTCCCGCAAGGATGCTCGCCAAAGACCATCCCGGATGGCGTGTTGCCAGCGCATCACTTGCTCGTCGCGGGGTTGGTCGCAGGGCTCGGCGCGTTGATGATCGGCGCCATCGCGACCACAGCGCTCGGGCTGACCTATGGATTGCTCGGCGCAGGATGTTGTCTGGGGCTCTTTGTCGCCTATTCGCTCCCTCCCTTCGAGCTAAATTACCGGGGAGGCGGCGAGCTGTTGGAGATGCTCGGCGTGGGCGTCGCGCTGCCGTTGTTCAACGCTTATTTGCAGTCAGGCACGCTCTGGGACCCTCGCTACGAATTGCTCGCGGGCTACGCCCTGCTCTCGATGGGGAGCGCGCTCGCGAGCGGTCTGGCCGATGAAGTGAGCGATCATCAGGGAGGAAAGCGCACCTTCACCACGATGTTTGGCAACCGCCGCGTGCGCACGGCGGTCGAGGTTTGCCTCGGGCTCGGCGGGTTGGCTTGGTGGATCGCGCGTTGGAGGCATGGCGCAGTGATTCCCTGGATCGCGGTCGCGGGCGCGAACGCTGCTGTTGTTTATTATCAATGGCAGCTGCTCGAGATGACCCACCGCGCGAAAACCAACGCGTGGGACGCGCTCAAGCTCTACAAACTCCACCTGCATCGAGGCATCTGGTACGCTGGCCTCGTGATGACGACGGGGCTCTTGCTCCATGCTCTCTGGCTCGCGGGAGGCGCGCTGTGATGCTCTCGGCACACAAACATACAAACAACAAGGGCTTGAAAGAGGCGCTCGCGATCCTCGCGCCTGTTCACGCGAAACTCCACGCCCAGCACGGGCCGTTCGCGTCGCTGGCGCCAGATCGCGAAGAGGCGACCTCGTTGCCAGCGCTCGCGGCGACGCTCCTCGGTGATGCAGAGGAGGTGGACGTTTGCGTGGCCTTTGGCGAGGGGCTCGCCAGGATCTTTGCCGCCCAGGTCGAGCACTTCCCCGAGACGCTCTATTGGGACATCGACTTTATGGCGGCGGCCCAGCACCAGCACGGACCCCCCCCAGGCCC
>JAYZVO010000241.1:0-14660 GCA_036155555.1 Myxococcota bacterium | reverse complement strand
CCCTGCGCGCCCAGGGGGTCCCCCGCGTGCTCGCGGGCCGCGGGCGCCGTTGGTCCGCCCGCGCCACCCAGCCCCGCCCTCGGCAGGCTCGTCCCGATCAAGGGAATCGACGATCTGATCCGCGCCGTGGCGCGCGTGGATCTCCCGGATGTTTCGTTGCATATCGCAGGAGATGGCCCCGAGCGAGAGCGCCTCGAGGCGCTCTCGCTCGAGTTCGGCGTGCGCGCGACGTTTCATGGGGTGGTGCGCGGTGCGCAGAAGCGCCGATTGCTCGAGCAATCGGCGCTCTCGATCTTCGCCTCTCGTGCAGAGGAGGGGAGGCATGAAGGGTTGCCAGTGAGTTTTTTGGAGTGCGCCTCGGCGTGCGCGTATCCGCTCGTCGCCGAGCTCCCTGGCGCGCTCCCGCTGCTGCACGATCCCGACAGGCAACGTCTCGATCCAGGCAGAGATCTCGACCATTGGGCGGCGCGCATAAAAGAAGAGCTCGCCTCGAGTGGGCGAGCGCGCCATGAGTTCATGGCGCGCTCGCTCGCTCAACGCGAGCTCGTGATCCCGCTCTCATGGGAGAGGTTGGGGATAAAGTGGGCTGAAGCGCTGTCTCAGCCGTCGACGTTCTCGAGGCGGTGAGCGCGAAGCTCGTCGTAGCGCTCCTCGCCGCGATCGCGGAGGTTGTCGAGGCGGTGACGCAAGTCACCGCGAAGCTCGTCGCCGCGCTTTGGAGCAAACAACACACCGAGTGCTGCGCCGACCAGGAGCCCTGCGCCAAAGACGCTGACGGCTGGAAGGATCACGTCCATGTTGTTGCGCTTTGGCTGGTAGCCGAGGCGATCGAGCATGTTCTCGAGGTTCGAGTTGTAGCTGGTGTTCAGCTGGTCATTCAATTGAGAGACGGTCTTTCGCCAGTCCATGGGGAGCTCCTTTTGAGGTGGGTTCGCGCGGGCAGACAGACGTCGTAGCGCTTCCTGGATCGATGCTCTACTCATTCTCCTGCCTCGGGTGGTTGGGTGAAGTTTTTGATCTGCGTGGCCGCCAGGGGAACGATCATGGCGCGTGTTCCCATGCGCAGCAGCCGCCGCGTGAACGGGGTCAAGAGCCCTCCCGCGATGATGTAACCAGCGCCAGCCGCTGCGGCCAGGACAAGGTACGGGTTATCTCTGTAGATGCGACCAAACGAGTTGTCGCGGCGCAGCGTGTTGTAATAGCGCTGAGCGTGATCGACGAACTCTCGTGTTTCATCGGCCACGTTCTTGTCCTCGGGCAGGGAGGTCTTCTCCTCGCTCATCGGTTTGCCCTCTCTGGTTGGTTCCGTAGAATGGTGATCTGATCTGGCGAGCAACCCCTGTCAAAGACCGCTTTTTTCACGAGCGGTCTCTGTGCAGGTCTTAAACGATCCAGCGACGTGCAGCCATGCTGCCGATGAAGTAACCCACTCCAAAGGCCGCCGCGATGGCGACGGCGGGATTCTCCTGGATAAACGTCACCGCGCGGTTGTTCAGCGCGGTGGCCGTCTCCTTGATCTCGCCAGCGCGCTGCTCGAGGGCGTGGTAGCCTTCGATCGCTTGCTCGCTGATGCTTGCATCTTGCTCCAGGGCTGGAGCCGCTGTCGAGGTCTCCGTCTCTTGGCTCATCGTATCTCCGTAGAGTCCTTGATTAGGGGTATGCTCCAAACACAGAGCGCCGTCAGATTGCCATCCGCGGCAATCCCCGAATGCATTCTTCGGTGACTGCCTTCATCGGCGTCCTTCGTCGGAGTGCTTCCAAAAATTGCGGCCCTGCGCTTGGTTGTCAAGCTATCTTGAAAGGATCGCTCGCGCATTCAGTCCGAGAGCATGCTCCCGACGTAAAACCCCGCAGCAAACCCGATGCCGACCGCCTTCCATGGGTTCTTCTTGACCCAGAGCTGCCAGTCGAACTGCTTGACGCGCTGGACGTTGCCCTTGACGATCTCGACGCGTTCCCTTGTCGTCTCGATCGCTTCCTTGACCGGTGTGCTGTAGCGATCGAACTCCTGCTGGAGCAGAGCGAGCCCCTCTTCGATCTGGAGCTTGTCCGCGTCGATCGCGCGGCGAAGAGCGTGCGTTTGCTCGCTCAACTGCTCTTCACCCTGGGCCATGTCCGCCCACTTCTCTGCTTGCTCCATGTAGCGATCGCTACGCTCGGCGATCGCCTGGCTCTGATCCTTTGCCAGGATCAGTTCGTCGCCGGTGGGTTGAGCAGCTCCCTTGTCTCCTTCGCCCACTCTGTGCTCCTCTCGATCTCTTTGCCTGTGTAACGCATGCCATAATGGCGCTGCTTCATGTTCTCGCCAAGGGTCTTCGCCGCGAGCAATCCTCCCGCGAGGTGCAACAGCGCGAGCGCGAGCGTGGCGATCGCCATCCCGATCAAGCCCGCGAACCAACCCGCGAAGAACACCGCCGCCAGGTTCAAGAGCAAATACCCCACGAGCGCCAAACCCAACGCCACGAGGATGCCGCCCACGTCCTTTGCCAGCTCGAGCGCGTCCGCCTTGGCCTCGTGCCGCGCCAACTCCAGGTGGTGCTTGAGCAGGTTCTGTGTCCCCTGCGTCAGGCTCCTGATGGCGACGACCAGAGGGTTTTTGGACTCCTCGGGTGGTGAGGCATCTGCCACAGCCGTCGGTTCGCTCTCGCTCACGTTTGCTCCCTTGCTCGGTGCTTATACGCCAGAAGAGAAAGGACGCCAACGCGTCCTTTCTCTTCTGGGGATTTGTTGGCGTGACTTCGCGTGGATTATTCGGTCACGGTCACGGTCGCTGCGTTCGCTTGGCGGACGCTGTCGACGTTGTTCTCGACCTGGACCTCGATGTTGTACTGGCCGGGCTCGAGGCCGCCGAACCAGGACTTGGCGATCTTGGAGATGACCACCGTATCACCGTTGACCGTCGGCGCCTCCTGAGGCTCGCCCTCGCGCCCCTCACCGTCGACATCCTGAATCCTGACCGTCGCCGTCTCGATCGGCGCGGTGAATCCCTGCGTCACGATGGTGACCTCGAAGAACTCGTCGGTCATGCCCGTGCTGCTTTGTGAGAGGGTGTTCGGTGTCACCGTCACGCTCGTGATCTGCGGGCCGTCATCTGTCAGGTCCACGCAGCCCGCGAGCGGGAAGAGCGCGAAACAAACCAGAAGGAGCAGGGAGAAAAATCGGCGGTTGAAAGACATGGTGTGACCTCATCCAAAGTTGTGGTGCTCTCGCGCCACGATCATTCGTTTCCGGGCAGGGCGTCAACATCAGCGTACAAGCGTTGACGAATCCACACTATCCGCCGCTCGATGCGGGCGCAAGTTGACGCGTCAATCGCTCGCTGCGAGCGCCTCTTCGAGCGCGCGAAAGAGCTTCGATTCGACTTGCCACGCGTCACTCGGCGCGTGGGTGATCGGGAGCGAGGACGCATCCCAATCACTTCCTTTGTCGCTCTCAGGGGCAAGAATTGCCCAAACTTCTCCATCGCCATCGAGCAAGGTCATCAACCAACCCCGCGTCTTGTCGAGCGGAGACTCCCACCGCGCCAGGCTCACTTCCTTTAACTCGTCGACTCGCATTGTCCATGGGCCAAGCTCGAGCTGGTCCCCTTCGAGGATCACCTCGGCTTCGTCGCGAAGTTGCGCGCGTCGCATCACGATCGGACGCCAGCCATGGAATGCGATCTTCCATCGCATCACCCATGGCCCGAGCACCAGCCACGCAAACAACACCAGCGCGAGCACCTGCGTGATGCTCCCCGACGCGAGCGGGTTGCTCGCGGCGTCCTTGGCGCTCGCGGCGAGCCCCAGGATCACGACCAATATAGCCAGCGGCAAACCATAGGCCAGCGCGACCTCAGGGATCGCCACCGCGCGGTGTGCGCGCCGGACACGGATCGCTTCGCCGCGCACTGCGCGCCGCTTTTGCTCCTTGTCAGCGCCATCGTGGTCAAACGCTTTCGCTGGATCTTCTGGTGGCGCGACCGGCTCGGGCGCATGCGACAAGGGCTCCTCGCCCGTCGCGTCGTCGGTTGCCTCTTCTTTTGAAGAGGTGTCGGCTGGCGCCTCCTCGTAGGCAGGAGGAGAGGAGGGGGGCGGTGGTGGGAGCTCTCCTTCCTCGCTCGTTTCCTCGCTCGTTTCCTCACGCGCTTCGGGCGTATCCTCGTCGGACTCGTCGGACTCGATGCTCGGTTGCGTCGGCCCGGCGTCCTCTTGCGTGCTGGAGGTCTCGTCTTCCTCGACCTCCTGTGGCTCCCTGACTGGAGGTGTTGTCTCGGTGGCCTCGAGGCCACCGAAGGGGATCGTCGGCTGATCCTCGAGGTCGTCGATGATCGGCGCGGTGTCGACGGAGGGCTCCTTGGCCTCTTCCGTCTCCAGTGCCTCCGGTGCTTCCGGTGCTTCCAGAGCAACAGGCGGCGCGGTCGGCAGCGCGATCTCCTCTTCTTCGTTTTCTTCTGGCGAGAAGGTCGGCTCCGAGGCGTCCGGGTCGAAATCGAACGCGTCATCCTCGTCGAACACCGCCGCGCCAGGCGATGCCGCCAGTGGCTCGTGTGCGCTCGGTGTGGGCTTGGTCTGCGGCGAAGACTCCTCGCTCAAAAAGACATCATAGGGAGAGCGCGCGGCTTTTGCCTTCGCGGAGGTCGCCTCTGGTGGAGGGGTCTTTTTCCTGGTCGTGGGCGCTGGTGTGCTGAAGAAGTCGCCGCTCGGTGGCTCGTCCTCGTCGAAGAAGTCGACCATCGGACCTTGCTCTTCGGTCGAGGCAAAGACGAGGTCGTCGTCGAGCTGATCGGGATCGCGGAGGAATGCTTCCTTCTCGCGCTTGCGCTCGCGGGTTTCTGCCAGAAACTTCGCGCGCTGCTCCGCCTTGAGCTTGGCAGGATCAACGTCCTCTTTCTCCTCTTCGGGGAGATCGCCATAAGGATCAAAATCGCCATCGCGCTCTGGCGCAGCGCTTACGCTGGGAGGTTCGGTCGGGAGCACCTCGAGCTCCTGTGAGACGCTCGCGCGATCAGTGCCGCGCAGATCCTCGATCTCTTCCTCGTCCAGCACCAGTGACATCGAGGGCCTGCGCTCGCGCGTGGCCTGCCTCTTCTCTGTCTGCGCCAACACAGGATGCCCACCGAGCATCCCTTGATGCATGTTCTCGAGCAGGAACCCGAGCTCGTCGAGCCCGTTCTTCGTGCGCTCGAGGCCGATGTCGATAAACGAATCGAGCTTCTCCCATCGCTCCAGAAAGGCGTTGGCGCGCTCGCGTTGATCCTCCCAGAGACGAGCGATCTCCTGGCGGCGATCCTGGCCGCGCTCGAGATCCCCCATCGAGATCAGCTCCTGGAGCGCCTCGGTGTCCTGCTCTCGCTCTTCTTCGAGCTCGGCGAGGATGTCATCGCGGATGTGATTGAGCGAGGCGTGCGCTGCGAGCGCGGTGGCGTTCGCTTCAGCGGCGATCGTCTCGATGTAGGTCTTGAACGTGTCGTGCGCTTCGTGAAATTGCGCGGGCAGCGTGGGGTCGATCTCGAAGGGGTGGGCGGTGATTTCGCCCTCGGCGCCCAGCCAGTCTGCCGTGAACGCCTCGAGCTCACCGGCGACCAGCGCCACCGCGTGCGGCCCGAGCGCTGCGCCTGGGAGGTTGGACTCTGGCGAGAACTTGAGCAGGTTCTTGATCGACGCGACCGGCAAAGCCAGCCAGTCCGGCAAGCTGTCGACATAGAATCGAAGCTCGTCGTCGTGGTTTTCGAGGTCCGTCAAAAGTTCCTGACGTAACTCTTCGAAGTCTCCCTCGAGTCCTTCGAGGGTTCTCCGTAGGATGTCCTCCGTTTCCGAGACCACGCTCGTCCTCGCTTGCTACTCTTCCTTGAGTGATGCGGCATCACCTTGTCCGCCATGCGATCTGGATTCTGTATACGACAGGTCGCGCGAGGGCAACCTCCATCAGTGATAGTGCGCCGCCAGAACCAGCACCATCATGTTGCAGCACGCGTGATAAACGAGCGGCGCGGCAATGCCGCCTGTGCGATCCCTTAACCACCCGAAGACAAGCGAGGGGAAGAAGACCGTAAATCGCGTGATCAGCAACACGCCGCCCACAGGCACGAGCAAATGCCCCAACCCGAAGAGCACGCTCGCGCTCAGGTTACCCGCAGAGATGCCGAACTTGCCGGGGGGCTTCTCGCTCCCTCTCCACGCCGCGAACGCTTGATCCAGCCGCGTCTGCAAGTAACCTCGGTAGAAGTACTCCTCGGGGAGCGCGATGAACAGGAGCTGCGTCATCGCCCAGAGGAGCAGCCAGATCATGGAGCGCTTTATCTCGAGCTTGCTGTCCGGGTCGAGCTGCGCTGCGGGGCCGATATACATCGGCGGCTTGTTCTTGTAGCCGTCCGTCCTGCTCGCCACGATCGAGAGCTCGCGCGGCCCGATCGCGTCCTTCTCCTCGTCGTAGGTGTGGATCTCTGCGAGCACGCGGCGAAATCCTAGCGAGGGTTGCAGCTCCCACTTCTTGTGGGGCAGCGGTGATTTGACCGCCTTGCCATCCTCGAGCACCGCGCGAACCAACAACCCCGAACCGACCGCCGCAGGGACAAAGGGGCGATCTCCTTCGACCACGAGCTTGTGACGCATTCCTTCACGTTGGCGCATGCCGATACGCAAGCGCCCGCGCGTCTCCCAGATCCAACTCCCCGAGGATTGCCCCCATTCGCCAGGCTCTCCGTCGAGTTCTGCTGGCCACCGCCACCAGTTCTCGCTGTGGAAGTGCGCCTCGCGCTCGAACACCTGCGTCTCCCAGACGTACTGGCCGCCCGCGAACGGAATCAGCGTGATAAATCCTGCGATAAGGCCGATGCCGACATCGCGCGCGAGGTTCTTTGTCGTCAGCGCGAACGCCTCGCCATCGAGCCGCTTTCGCCCCATCCACCAGTACGGGATGCCGATAAAGACCATCGCCACCAGCGCATACAGGTTGGTCGCGATGAGTGGGACGACGTTGCTCGCGAGCGCCAACCCCAGCACCAGAAAGAACGCCAGCAGATAAATCAGCAGCGCTTCTTTAAACAGCGGCCTGGCGGCCTGTTTGTCGGTGGTTTCCCTGGCGTCGATTTGCTCTTGTTCCTCAGACACGAGCTGTCCTTACTTGCCTGGAGCAGGAGGAATCACTGCGCGCTGCACGGCGCGAACGCTCCCGAGCACGACCTGGTTTTTGGCGGCTTCGATACGGAGAGTCCCGGTGGGAGGCTCGCTCCACCACTTGCTCTTCCCCGTTTTGGGATCGAGCGCGTGGAGCAGGTTTGGCTTCTCCTCACGGCGCACGAGGACAAGGATCGTGTCCTCGTTGGCGGCGACTTTTGGCGTGGATGGTCCTGTTTTTACAGCCCAGAGGGGCTTGCCGTCGGTGGTGCTCACGGCGATCAGGACCTCTTCCTGACGCAATATCATCAGGCCATGTTCGGGGAAGATCTCGGTCCAGAGAGGATCGAGCTTTTGCGTGAGCTCTCGTGACCAGAGCTTGTCCAGCGTGGCGAAGTCATAGGCGCCGAGTTCCAGCGGCGCGGTGCGATTCGAGGAGTAATACAGCCGCTCTCCGTCCGTGGCGTAGAACGAGGACCTGCCGCCGGGACCATCGAGTTTCTTGAAGCGGCGCTCGACGCCGCTCCATGGGTAGATCTGGCGCAAGCCCGAGAGATCTGCGACGAACAGGCTCTTGGCGAATCCTTGCGGCGCGATGCCAGACCAGTAGGGGAGGCGCCCCTCCCAGGCGAGCTCGCCAGTCTTGGTGCGAAGGCACTCGATGTCGATGCCACTCTCCCACATCGAGGAGACGCAAAACAGATGCGGCGGCACGTTGGCGAGCGTCGTCCCCCTGTAGCTCGCCGCGAAGCTTGTCCCGCGCGAGTCGCGCTTGGTGTCATGGGTCCAGGTGCGCTTACCACCCTTGTCGTAGGCCACGACGCGGATGGTGTGTGTCTCACTCGAGGGGCGCTCCTGATCGAGCGCGTAGGCGACAAAGCGGCGGCCATCATCGAGCTCGAGCATCCCCTCGAGGTCACAGCCAAAGAACGCCTCGGCCTCCTTCGTATCATCCTCGTGATAAGGATACGTCGTGCGTTGCTCGCCGCCTGGCTCGAAGATATCGCGGCAGAGGCCCCAGAGCTTTGGCTCGCTCAGTTCGAGGTCGGACTTCTTCATCCCTTCAGGGGGAGTGGTGAGGTCGCGCGCCTCGGGGGCCTCGAGCTTTCCTTGCAGGATGTTCTCCTCGGGCGCTGCGGGGACCTCGAGTTCTTTCTTTGATTGGCAACCGGGGCCAAGGAGAGAGGCGCAGAGGGAGAGCGTCAGGAGCATGTGTCCTGTGTTCTTCGGGGCGCTTTTGAGGTTGGTCGATGTCACGTTCCTGGACCCGCTCGTCGAGAAGTTGTGCAGAGGCCGCGGCCTCTGTGACTCTTAGCACAAGCAAGCTCAGGAATCACCGGGTTTTGGCTCCCAGGTGCCCGCGTGCGTCTCCTCTTGCTCGAGCAACGCGCGCAGCGTCGGGTTGAGCGCGAGGCATGCGCGGTTGCCAAAGATCACGAGCTTCTTCCTGGCGCGCGTCAGCGTCACGTTCAATCGCTGCAAGTCCGTCAAAAAGTCACCGGCGCGCTCGGTCTTGACCATGCTCACGAGGATGATATCGCGCTCCCCGCCCTGGTAGCGCTCGACGGTGTCGATGTCGACATCCCAGACGCGATCGCCCAGTTGCTCGTCCGCGAGCGTGCGGATCAACTGCACCTGTGCGCGGAAGGGGGAGATGATCCCGATGCTTGGCCTCGGGCCATAGGCGCCGCCTGTCAAGAATAGCTCGGAGGTGAGCAGATCCTCGAGCGTGTCGATCACGGCGCGCGCTTCGAGCAAGTTCGAGCGCCCCGCGTCAAACCCATTCACGTTGATAAAGTGCACAGCGCGCCCCTCGGAGAGGATCTCGTGCGTGAGCTTGTCCTGGAGCTGCGCGCGGACCTCTTGATTGACCGATAGCCCGTGCGCGGCGACCTTTTCGTTGGCAAAGAGTCGCCCCTGATAAAAGGCTCGGTTCGAGAACGCCATGATGTCGCTGTGCATGCGGTATTGTTCTTCGAGCATCACGTGCGGGAGTTGCCCGGCGAGGCGCTCGAAGAGGCTGCGATCGAGCCCCGCGCAGCCGATCGATTCGAGCGTCTCATCCAGCTCGAATGCGCCTGCTCCCTTGGCCTTGAAGCGCGGCGTCTCGCCAACGCTCGCGTCTGCTGTGTCCGTTGTGTCCGTTGTATCCGTTGTGTTCGTTTTGTCTTCTGTGTCCGCTTCTGGGGGAGAGTTCTCCTCGGCCTGCGCAGAGACATCGAGCAGCCCTGGCTCTCCTTGTGTGCCTTCGTAATACGCCGAGATCGCCTGTTCGCTTTGCACGATGGGAGGGAGCTGTCTGTGATCTCCTACCAGAATAAAGCGCTTCGAGAGGTTGATCGCAGCGAGCGTCATCGGCTCGGTGAGTTGGGATGCCTCGTCGACAATCACCACATCAAAAATCGGCGCGCCGACGTGGCGATCCAAAAACTCGAAGGTCGAATCACCCACGGCTGCGTGCGTGGTCGAGCCGAGCACAGGGCAGGTCGCGATGGCGCGCCCGAGCTCTTCGAGCGAGTTGGTGCGCTCGGCCAGCGTCTTCGTGAAATAGAGCGCATCATCCGCGCCGCTCATGGTGAGCGTGGTCGAGAGCCCCGGAGAGCGATCGGGCGGCCCGACGCGCAGGAAGGATCGCACGCCCGCATCCCAGACCTTGGAGAGGATCGTATCGACGGCGGTGTTGGTCTGCGCACAGACCAGCACGCGCTCGCCGCGGAGCACCAGCGAGCGCACGATGTGCGCGATCACGGTGGTCTTGCCCGTTCCTGGCGGCCCTTGAATCAACGCGCCGAGTGGGGAGTGGAGCGCGACGTCGAGCGCGTCCTTCTGACGCTCGTTGAGATCCGGGACGCGGCTTGGTCTGAGCTTGACCGGAGCGTCTTCATCTTCCTCGGGCAAGGATGAGTCGAGGCGTCTTTTCGGATCGGGCTCGAAGAGGTGCTTGTTGGACAGTGGATCGAGCAGTGCTCCGAGCTGGCGAGGATCGCGTCGACGCAAGAAACCATACGCCGCGCGCTTGGCGTGCCGTACACCGATGCGGGCTGGGAGGTTGTCCAAAATCCAGTCATCGTGCTCGAGCGTCGCGGCGATCTGCGCGGCTTGCGTGCGGATGGTGACCGACTCCTGCGTGGCGCTCTGCACGTAACCTTGCAGCACGTGCCCCGAGTGCAAATCACCTCGGTGCGCCAGCAGGCGGTTGCCAGGGCTAAAGATCTGGCTCCCTTCCCCTCCAAACGTGATCGTCAGCTCACCGAGGTCGATGCTGATGATCTGCATGCCGGTGACGGCGCGCCGCTCCGCGATGCGCACGCCCAACCTGTCCTGTTGGAAGACCGCGCCGAGCGAGGAGTTCTGCGCCCAGCGCTCCATCTCGATCAACCTGTCGAAGTGACGCCACCAGATCCACGCGCGCGCCACGATCTCGGGGTCCACGCCGCGCCAGATGCCGCCGATGGCGGCAGCATCTTCTGGCAGCGCGCCCTCTTTCAGGCCGAGCATCTCCGTTTGCTCCTGGCAGCGATCCTTGCGGAACTTGCAGCTCGCCGCGCGGCAATTCTGAGGCTCGTCCATAAAGGCGGGAGGGCGGTAGTCAAAGGTCGGGTCGACGTTGGCGCGGTGGCACGCGACGAGCTCGTTGCGCGCACGAAGGATGCGGCGCTCGCGCGAGATGTCATCCATTGGCACCGCGTTCAGGCGCCCGTGACGCGAGTAGAGCACATACCCCGAGACCTCCAGGCCGCGCTGTTTCGCGAGCCCGTCCCAGAGCAAGGTGTAGCAACGCACCTGGCTCAAGTGGCCATCCCATGGGCGGCCGCTCTTGAGCTCGATGATTTGCACGCCTTCGCGCTCGTCCTCTGTCGCCAGGTCGATCCTACCCTCCAGGCCATAGAGCGGAGAGTAGCGCGTGACCTCGATGTGGCGTCCGCTCCAGCCGACGTTGTGGTGTGGCTCGCTGTTGTAGACGCTCTCTCCCTGCCAGCGCGGGCTCGGCGCGAGCATCGCGCGCGGCGCTTCGACGCCATCCTCTCTGGCGCGCGTGAAGCGCTCGAGGTTCGCGTAGTGCTGGCGCGCGTCGCGCTCCAACCCTTCGAGGTCGCGATCCACAAGGCCCGCGCCGAGCATCGCCAGGCGCGCCGAGCGCGCCCGCTGCTCGAAGGCTGCTTCGAAGGATGGGGGATCGGGTGCGGTGAGATCCTCGAGCAACCCGTGGACAATGTTACCGAGCACCAGCGCGCGCGAAGAAGATCCTCCGTCGCGCTCGTCGACAAGAAAGCGACTCGTGCAACGCTCCGCCTTCAGGACGTTCGAGACGCTGATCGGGAAGGTCGGCTCGAGCACGGGCAAGGTCTCGCGGTGGCTCGTGATGAACTGGCGCCCCTGCGAGTCCGTGATCAGGCGCGCGTCGATCAGGTTGACCTGCGCCCCATCCCATCCCCACTGCACGCTCTCGTACAGAGATCGATCCACGCCGTCATAGAAGAAGGCGCCGACCTGCTCCTCCTCGCCCTCGCGAACCTGCGTCGAGCTGCGGTTGAGGAAGAACTTGATCCCTTCTCCCATGCGCGGGTGCTCGATGCTCTGGCGGTTGGAGACGCGCGCAGCGAGCACGCTCGTGATCTCTGCTTGCGTGGCGCCCTTGACGCGCTCGTCATACTCCTCGACGAGCGATGGCGAGGTCGCCGCCAGCAACTCCTCGACCCGCGCGACGCGTTGTGACGGTTGCGCCTTTAGCGCGCGATCGATGGCCGGGATGGCGAACGCGGGCAGCCCCGTGAGGTTGGGTTGCTGGCGCGTCGCCTCTTCGCGAGGGCGCGTCAACCAGACGAGCAACCTGGCCAGGCCGTAGATGTCGACAAAGGGGGAGGGGACACGCTCGAGCGGTGGTACGCGCAACTCCGGCGCCCACCACATCTGCTGCTCCTTCTCTTCTGGCAACAGATCCCCCACCCAACAACCCGCGTCGATGGCGGTGAGACGCTCCGCCTCGCTGTCGTACCAGACCGTCCAGGGAGTGATCTGCCCATGCACGATCCCGCGCTGGTGCGCGCGACCGATCGCCTCGGCCAGAGGGCGCCAGAGATCGAGCGCCTCGCTCCAGCTTAACCTCTCGAGCGAGGTCGTGATCAGCGGCTCGCCATGCGGTCGAATCGTGGCAGTCCACAGTTCTTGCCCGCGCGTGATCCAGAAGTTTGGCCCCCAACAACGCGGGTGCTCCAGGCCAGAGGCGTGGCGCAGGACGGCGCCCGCCACGAGCATATTGCGCGCCGCGCTCAGGCGCCGAAGGACATACCACGCCGAGCCGACCTCGACCGGTTCGATGATTTCTTCGGCGCGACGTTGCCACACCTTCCCATGCGGGAGGTTGTAGGCGGGTTCCAGCTCGGCCTGGTCGTCAGGTAAAATGAGGCGTGATGGCATGGTGTCTGACTCGTCCTTGTCGCACCGGTTACGTTACACATGTTCAGCGCTCTCTTATGCCACGATTGCCCTTTGATGAGAAGGAGCATCCCGGTCAGTTCATGGCCAAACGCTTGTCGTTGACTTGCCAGTTCGAGGCGGCCTTGATAAAGGAATCCCGGTGATTTATCTGACCGCCGGGCTCGATATGCTCGGCACCCGAAGCAAGGTTTTACGAGCATGAAAAAGTTCTGGATGGTGTTTTTGTTGCTGGCCCTCATCACCCCGATGATCGGGTGCAAGAGCATGCAAGCGGCGGCAGCCCGTGATCGCCATATCTACGACGCCACCGCCCGTCATGTCTACCCTGTCGGCTGCGCGCGCGTTCTTCAGGATGCGCGCGCCTTGCTCTTCGAGCGAGGTTACTCGGTCAAGACCGTCGACAGCCAGACGATGACCGTCGAGACCGAGTGGCTCTACGACTCGGAGAACGTCGGCAAGCGCTTCCTGGTTCAGGCGGTCGAGCCCGAGGCCGAGGCGTGCCAGATCAAGATGATGTCCTCGATCGAGCGCGAGGGGGATATCTCCACCGCGCGCGACTTGCCCGTCGAGTGGCAGCTGCTCCAGCGCACACACCCCGCCGCTGCTTCCCAGATCCAGTCCGAGGCGGACACGATCTATATCCGCATGCGCAACGAGTGATTCTTCATCGCTCCCTCTCGCATCGAACCTCGAGCACCCCCGAACGCATTGCCACCTGCAAGAAAGAACTTCCATGAATGATTTGCTCGAGAGGCTCGACGCGGACGCGCAACCAAAGAAGCGCGTCAAGGGCACCTGGGACGCGACCTTTATCGACACGAGCTCGGCGCGGTTGTTGCGCGACTGGGGGCCGATGCTCGCGAGGCTCTCCATCGAGGGTTTCCGTGTGCATGTGCTCGCGCCTGATGACGGCGGACTGATCGCGCTCGAGGATCAGGGGTGCCAGGTCAAGGCGATCCCTTCTCTGGAGTCAAACCTCCCGAACCCGGCCGCGTGGCTCGGCGCGTTGATTATCCTTCAAGGGCACCTCTTCGAGCATCCGAGCGCGCTGTTGCACTCGCGCGGGCTGCTCGCGAGCTTGCTCGCTGCCATCGCTTCTCAGCGTGGGGAAGTGCTCGCGCACCTCGCCACGATCGAGGATCACCGCTGGCTCACGGAGCAACCTTGCGGCGCGAAACAGGCGCCATCGCTGGATCGTCTGGGGTTTATGCTCGGCGAGCGAGCCAGACCCTTGCTCTCCGAGCCGATGCACACGGCGTGGCGTTGGATGGCCTCGCAGCTCGATGGTTACATCGTCTCGAACCGCAAGGATCTCGCGCTGCTCCAGAACCTCGACTTGATCGAACCTCGCAAGATCGAAGTGATCCCTGGCGGGCAGGGTGTCGAGCTCGACCGCTTTGATCCTGGCAGCGCGTTGATTCCTTCGAGGGCCGATGCGCGCGCGCAGTTGGAGTTGCCCTCTTCCTGGCGCCATGTTGTCGGCGTCGCCGGGGTGCTCGAGGCGCCCGCAGAGATCGCCTCCATCGCGCGCGCGCTCGCTCAAAAGATCCCCAGCGCGGGTTGGCTCGTCGCGGAGCCTGCGGGCGGCTTGACCGCCTCCGCGCGCCGCGCCTTCGAGCCATTGATTCGCCAGGAGCGCGTCAAGCTCGTGAGTCCTGGCTTGCACATGCCTCGCTTCTACAGAGCGCTCGATGTGTTCTTCGCGCCGCGCTATCGAGAGGGGATCTCGACGAGCATCCTCGAGGCGGCGTCGATGAAGATCCCCTCTGTCGCTTACCTGACCCATGGGAGCGAGGCGATCATCGAGGATCGCGACTCCGGGATGCTTGTCTCACCAGGAGATCAGCGGGCCTGCGTCGATGTCCTGACCGAACTCCTCGATCACCCGACCCAGATCATGACGCTCGGCGAGCGCGCGCGGACGCGCGCTCGTCAGACGTTCGGGCGAGAGGCATCGCACGAGCAGGTGTTGCGGTTGTTTGACAGGGTTCTCTCGAGAAAACTCGACTGAGTTTTGTGCCAACGCCAGCGCCTCGCCCAGAACCAGGGGAGCAGAAATTTTGCCACTGGTCGGCGGTGATCTGCCGCGGGTATCAAAATTTCTGCTCCCCTGGTTCTGGCCAC
>JAYZVO010000240.1:0-8044 GCA_036155555.1 Myxococcota bacterium | reverse complement strand
CTTTTCCCGCTGCGGGAAAAGGCGCCCTCTCGCTTTTTATCGGCGGCGCGCTAGAGGCGCGCCAGTCCATGGGTTTTATCTGTTTAGCCTGCTTCTTGGAAGTTCACGCGACCGTGCGTGCGCGTCTCCAAGTCCACGTTCTCATTGGTGAAGAAGGACTTCGCCTCATCGAAGATCAGGCGCAAGATCGAGCCCGGCGTCAGGTTCCAGTACTCACCGACCTTGGGGTGAACCTCGATCAGCGCGCTCGTCTCCTTGTCCGGCCCATCGAGCCAGGAGTCGAAGCTCGGGCGCCAGATCTGCTCGAGCTTCTCTTGATCCTGTCGCACCCTCGCCACGCCGCCGATCGAGACCGAGCGCGTGCCATCCTGCATCGTCACGCAGACCTCCGGGTGGCGCAGCACCTCGTCGACCTTGTTCGTGCCAAGGTGTGTGACAAACAGCAACTTGCCGCTCTCGGTCACTTCGACCAGGGCCATCGGGCGAGCGTTCATCTCGCCCCCCTCGGGCACCTGAGAGACGAGCATCGCGTGCTCGAACTGAGCCGCGAGCTGCTTGAGGGTCTTTTCCATCGATTGCTTATGTGACGTTGTATCTTGTTCGCTTTTCATCGCGTGTACTCCTTGTTTGTTTTCACGTTCATGCGGCGATGAATGCCAGGCATCCGCCGTCGCACAATCGATCTTGGCCACGCGCATCGAGCCAGCAAGTCTTACATCTGGTTTTATCTCCTGCGCGCCACGCCAGGCGGGCGCGAAGATGCTCCTCTTCGAACACCGGGGGATGTCACTGCTCGATACGATAGCGCGCTTGCCGGTCTTGGTGGAATCTGCAAGAAAGGAGGGGGCGTGTCCCATTACCTCGCCATCCTTATCCTCTTCCTTCGACCCACGACCTCGGAGCTCTCAAGCATGTCTCAAGATAAAGCGCCGCTGCGTTATCCTGGCGATGTCGTCAATCAGCGCTACAAGATCATCGACCGCATCGGCAGTGGTTCTTTCGCCGAGGTTCACCTCGGGCTCGACATCTCCCTGGACAGGGACATCGCCGTCAAGATCATGCGCCTTGGCTTGCTCAACCAACCTGGCGTCGATGGTCACTCCTTGCGCCAGGAGCTGATGAACCGCTTCCACCGCGAGGCAGTCCTCGTCGCCAAGCTGCGCTCTCAACACGTGGTCACCCTGTTCGACTTTGGCGCCGAGCCAAACGGCGACCTGTTCATGATCCTCGAGTATGTCCCTGGACAAACCTTGCGCGAGGAGGTCATGGCCATGGGTCGCCTCCAGCCTCGCCGCGTCGCCCACATCCTGCGCCAGTGCTGCCAGGGGTTGGCCGAGGCGCACGCCTACGAGCTCTTGCACCGCGACATCAAGCCAGAGAACATCATGCTCTTCGACTACTTCGAGGAGCGCGACCAGGTCCGCATCGTCGACTTTGGCATCGCCAAGACCTTGCAAGAGCGCGCCAGTGATTTGACCAACGCAGGCATCCTCGTCGGCACCCCTCGCTACATGCCGCCCGAGCGCGTCACGCAGCAACCGATGGGGCCTGCCAGTGATATCTATAGCCTCGGATGCGTGGCCTACTTCCTGCTCACCGGCGAGGAGGTCTACAAGGAGATCGGCCCCGTCATCGAGATCCTGCGCGCGAGCTCGAGCCCGGAGCCGATCGCGCTCCCGGACTACATCCCTTACAAGCTGCGCCGCATCGTCGAGAAGATGCTCGCCAAGAACGTGAATCATCGCTACCAGGCGTGCCGTGACATCATCGCAGAACTCGATGACTTCACCTTCACGCAGGAGTACCAGATCCGCAAAGAGACTGGCGCGCTCCCGATGCTCGACCCGAGCTTCATTCAGCCAATCACCGCTGGTGAGGATGATGGGTTTGTCGAGGGTGTCGCGCCTGGCGCCTACCACCGCGAGGTGCCGCGCGTCGATCTCGGCGCCGAGGATGATGACTTCTCCCCGACGCAGGTCGTCGAGGTCGATCCCGACATGTTCGAGTGAACGAAGAAAGAGGTACGTGAAAAGAAAGAGGGCGTGTTTTTGCTGGTCGACAAAAACGCGCCCTCTTTCCGTTTCACCCCAGAGAAACAGGCGCGCCCCAAACGCGCCTCGCTCACGTACTTAAAAAATACTGCAGGTTGCATACCAGCGCCAGCCCGGCGATCCCATCATCGCCGCAAAGGTGCACTACGTGATGGCGAGGGCGGACTTCTGCCATGTTCCGCTGTGTGGCTCGAGCCATTATAAGTACGCAAAAATCTGCAGAGTGGCGTTACGATTTGCACACCTCTTGCCACAAAATCGCGTTTCGCGAGTCCTTATGGAGTCTGACTCCAAAATCCTCTAATTTATACCTACATGTAGGTTTGCTGCATCGAGTCTCAACGACCTGTGCCACGAGAAGAGAATGATGATGTGTCGTGAATGGTCCAGCGCGCTTGTTCCTGTGTTCCTCCTTTTGTTGGCGGCCTCAGGGTGCAAGTCCGACGAGATCAACTGTCAAAGCTCTGCGGATTGTTCGAGCGGTCAGCAGTGCTCCTCGAGCGGAGACTGCATCACGCTAAACCCCAACCCGAACAACACGACGGGCGGGGACATGAGCGGCGTCAACAACATGACGAGCCCTGGCTCCGACATGAACAGCGGCAACAACGGGATGTGCGGCGCAGGTCAGCTCGCGTGCGGCGCGCGTTGCTGCCCGCAAGGGTTTGCCTGCGACGATGGCCGCTGCACCTGCTCTGCGGACAAGCTCTGTCAGGGGATTTGTTGCGGGGATCAGCAAAGCTGTGAGCTTGGCCAGTGCGTCGATCCTTGTGATGGCGCGCGCTGCGGCGCATCTCTCGAGCTCTGTTGCACGGACGGCGACATCTGCATCAATGGCGGCTGCGCCACCCCCGGCGCGACCTGCGAGTTTAACGAGCAGTGCGAACAGGGAGAGGTCTGCGAGCCGCTCGTCGGGCAGTGCGTCCCGAAACCAGCCGAGCGATGCGAGTACCGTCCTCCCGTCGGCGAGTTTACGCCTGTGATCGGATGCGAATGGCGACCCGATGGGTTGCCTTTCCCGGAGCGTGGCGATGTGGTCGCCGCGCCCATTGTCATGGATCTCGCGGACGAGGGCGAAGGGGACGGGTTCTTCACGCCCGAGATCGCGTTTGTTTCCTTTGATCGCCGCGCCGATGGCTGCTGCAACACCGAAGGGACGATCCGTATCGTCAGCGGCAAGTGCGATGGCCAGGACGTTCGCACCATCGCCTCGATCGATGACTTCCAGGTCAACAATGACGTGGGCATCGCCGCCGGAGACCTCGACGGGGATGGCGTCCCCGAGATCGTCGCCGTGGCCAACAAGAACCGCATTCGCCAGAGCGACATGGCGACGATTTATTATCCCGAAGGGCTCGTCGCTTTCAAACGCTCGGTCGCCGACGGCTCGAAGTGGGAGGTGCTCTGGTTTAATGAGGATTACCCGACCAACAACATCCACGTGAACGGCGGCCCGACCATCTCGATCGCCAACCTCGACGGTGAGGGAAACCCCGAGGTGATCCTCGGGAGCCTCGCCTTCAACGGCGCCACTGGAGCGCTGCTCTGGGATGGCACCGCATATATCACGGATGGAAAACTCACCGGGCAAGGGCACAACGTCTTCGGGCCAGTCTCGAGCGTTCTGGATGTCGAACAGGATGGAAAGATGGAGGTGTTCGCTGGGAACACCCTCTACAACCACGATGGCTCGGTGCGTTGGCAGTACAACTTTGACTCGTCCTCGTCCTCCTGTCGCTTTGGCGCCAACAACAGGATCGATTGCGACGGTTACAACGGCGTCGTCGACCTCGAGGGAGATGGCAACCCTGAGCTGATCTCGGTTCGCCTCGGTGAGATCTGGGTCATCGACGCGTTGACTCAGGAGCTTGATTGGAAGGTGAACATCCCGGTCGAGGATTGCGTCGATGGCAACGGAAACCCTCGCAACGAAGCTGGGCCTCCCACCGTGGCGGACTTCGATGGCGATGGTCGCCCCGAGATCGGCACCGCTGGCGCCGATTACTATGTCGTCGCGGATCTCGATTGTGATGTGGATGATTGGGCGGAGAGAGGTTGTCACTCGCGCGCGATCCTCTGGGTGACGCCAAATCAGGATTGCTCGAGCCGCTCCACGGCTTCTTCCGTGTTTGACTTCGAAGGCGATGGCGCCGCCGAGGTCGTCTACGTCGACGAGACGACCTTCCGAATCCTGAGCGGCAAGGATGGCTCGATCCTCTTCGAGAGCGATGACCACCAGAGCAACACGCGCATCGAACTCCCCGTGATCGCGGACGTCGACAACGACGACAACGCCGAGGTGATCGTCGCTTCGGCCTGGGGCAATCGACTCGCCGAGGAGCACGGCGAGCGAGGAAAGTCGGGCCTTCGCATCTGGCAGGACGCTGATGATAACTGGGTGCGCACGCGTCGCGTGTGGAAC
Organism: Myxococcota bacterium; assembly: GCA_036155555.1. GTDB lineage: Bacteria > Myxococcota_A > Bradymonadia > Bradymonadales > Bradymonadaceae > JAYZVO01. Next base: position 3,571 of record JAYZVO010000240.1, on the reverse strand, counting down.
CAGCACTCTTACCACGTCACCAACATTTCAGAGGATGGCACTGTCCCTGTAAACGAGCCCGCCAACTGGACCATCGGCTCGCTCAACAACTATCGCCAGAACGTGCAGCCTTCAGGGTTGTTCGATGCGCCTGACCTCGTGGTGCGTGATCTGCGCGTCGGGACGGACCTGTGCGGGTTGACTGGCAGGCTCGATGTGTACCTGTTGCTTGGCAATGATGGCGCGCTCGGGGTTCCCGATGGGGTGGGATATACGGTGTATGCTGTGCAGGGAGATCGTCGCGAGTTGATCGCAGAGGGAGTCACCGATCAACGCTTGCTGCCAGGTCAAACGTCGAGCCTGACCTTCCAGTGGGACACGCCGCAGGAGTTCCAGAGCGGCCCGTTCTCGATCGAGGCGACGTTCGACACGGAAGAGGCGCACAGGGAGTGCAAGGAGGACAACAACCAACGCGTCCTCGAAGCGATCGAGTGCTCGCTGCAAGGGTGACTCGAGCGTCATGCGACCAGATGCCGCGCCCGGCGTGCTTGCGCACGTCGGGCGCTTTATGTAAGCGTCCTTCTCGAGTTACTGTCGGTCATGCAACGAGGTCTCGTCATGCTCAAATCAGCGCTTGGTCGCTTTCGCATCGTCGCGCTCGCCGAGGGCGCCTCTTACATCCTGCTTCTTGGCGTCGCCATGCCGCTCAAGTACATGATGGATATGCCCCTCGCCGTGCGCATCGTCGGCTCACTGCACGGCTTCTTGTTTGTCGTCTATATCTTCGCGCTGCTCAGCGCGGCGCTCACGCAGCGCTGGTCGATCGTCAAGAGCGCGATCGCCTTTATCGCCTCGGTCATCCCGCTCGGCGCGTTCTTCTTCGATGTGAAGATCAAGAACGAGCTCCCTGCCGAAGAGCAAGAAGCCGCAAAGACCTGAGGCGCTTACTTTTCGACCGGCGCGAAGTCGAGCGAGGCGGAGTTGATGCAGTAGCGCAACCCGGTGGGATCAGGCCCGTCATTAAAGACGTGGCCAAGGTGCCCACCGCAGCGCTCGCACAACACCTCGGTGCGGCTCATCCCCAGTGTGTTATCCGCCTCCTCCGCGACGCGTCCTTTCTGGATCGGCGCGTAGAAGCTTGGCCACCCTGTCCCTGACTTGTACTTGGTGGTCGAGGCAAAGAGCGGCGCGCCGCAGCCAGCGCAGGTGTAGATCCCGTGCTCCTTGTTGCTCAGGAGGTCTCCTGTGCCGGGGCGCTCGGTCCCTTTCTCCCGCAAAATGTAATACTCTTCCTCGGAGAGCTTCTCCTTCCACGCGCTCTCCTCGAGCGTGAACTGCTCGCCAGGAGGAGGATAACTCGCCAGTGCTTTTTCGATCGCCTCGTCGTTGCTCGTCGAGGGGGGCGTATCGGTCTCTTCCTGTGTCGCCTCGACGGCCTTTGCCGGGGTGGTCGTGGAGGTTTCGACTGGTGTGCTATCGGGGGTCTTGCTCGGCTCGCATCCGAGCGAGAAGATAAGCCCCAGAATGCATGCGAGCGAGAGGATGTAACGTGCGCTTACCATGTAGATTCCTCGATGGTATGGGGTTGTTTCGAGCCGAGCAGTTCCGAGCTTATTCTCTACTTGCAGAGAATACGTTCGGTATCCTCCTCCAGATCAATGCACGATGAGACGCGGATGATTCGCACTTTTGCCCTCGAGACCACCCTGTTGCTCGCGCTCTGTGCGCTTTCGGCATGCCACAGGAGCGCGCAGGAACTCCCGCTGCTCGAGATCGATCCGGGCGGCAGAGAACCTCGCTTGCTCGCTGCGACGCTCGCACAGGGAGCCGGGCTCGAGGGGGCGTGTCGCGGCGAACGGGTGCTCGTGATGGTCTTCTCGCACAAGCTCGACCCGGCATCGCTCTCACCAAAGAGCTTCGCGCTCTCGAGCGGCGACGCTGGCAAGTCTACCACGCCAACTTGTGTCTCGCTCGAGCCGTCCAACGATCCGCGCGAGCGCAGGACTGTTTTTGCCACAGGCGTGGGGGAGGGGAGCATCGAGCGCGTCGAAGTTATCGGCTCGCTCGAGACGGCGCCCGAGTCATGGGGGAGGCTCTCGCTCGAAGGGAGCGAGGCCAGCGTCGAGGCCATGGGCGATGCGCCAACGCTCGTCTTCGGGGAGCGGATTATGGTCGCGGACTCCTCCTGTTTGGCGAGCATGGCACACCAGGCCGTGAGGTTGACCTGGAGCGCACCTGTCGCCTCCTCACTCGAGGAGACCTCGCCAGCGCACTTCGCCGTCACGATCATGAACCACGATGGCACGCTCGAGCGCATCACTCCGACGGGAGTGATGGATGATGACGGGGATAACCACCACGAGCTTTGCCTCGAGAGTTATGGTCTCCCGCTCGAGGTGCGCGCTGATTTTGGCGCCTCCAGGGTCGATGTCCTCTATTGAGTTTGCGCGCGTCTTTGTGAAGCAAAGACGCGCGGCGCGATGAAAAACGCGCCATGGCGAGCAAGATTTGGTGAGGCGTGCCCGAAAACCAGATCGGAACCTCGAGGGTGATGCGAGGTTGGTTTCGCAAACGCAATGAGGAGATGAGCATGTCTGGGAACCGGGGCGCAGGTGAACGAAAATCACTCGATCATGATCTGTTCGCGCGAGCGGTCGCGCGGGTGAGGGCGCGCGTATTCGATACGATCGATGTGCTCGAGAGGTTCGATGTGTTGGTGGAGCAGAGCTCGGAGCGGGCGTCGCGCTATGACATCGGGCAGCTCGCGAGTTACCTCGACGCGCCGCCCACGATGCCTGGGCAGCATATGCGGCTCATCGCGATGCTCGCTGTGCACGACGAGCGCGACAGGGCGCTCGAGGTGCTCCACAGTTGGGGGCCTTCGTTGGAGGACCGGGAGTTGGCGGTGTTCAGAGGCTTGGCGCTGGCGCACATGATGCGAGAGGACGTACGCCCCGAGGTGATATCGGAGCGCGCTCTGCGCGACGCCGCGTGAGGTTGGTTCAGGCGTTCTTGCTCATCCAGATCTCGAGCCCTTTTGCCGCCTGCGCGCGCACGGCGTTTTGTACCGGAGGAGCCCACCCGAGCAGGACCCCTTTCAGCCCGAGCGCTTGCTTTGACCAGCGGTAAAGGTCGAAGTGATCCTTGTGCTCGATGATCTTGCCATCTTTGAAGCGGAAGTTTGCCTCGATGATATTGTGCACCTTTTGGCCTGTGGCGCTGAAGGTGTAGCGCGCCTCCCACTTTGCCTTGCCAGAGGTCGTGGTGGCCTCGACGCCGCTGAACGTGATCTCGAGGTCCTTGCCTCGCTCGCAGAGCATCGCCCACATCGCGCCAGCTTCTGGACCATTGAGGTCGGGGAAGACCGGGTCGCTGAAGTGGATTTCTTCGTGGTATTGCGCGGCCATGGTCTCGGCGTCGCGCTTGGAGAAGGCCGTATAGAAGGTCTTGATCACTTCTTCGTTTGTCAGGCTCATCGTTCGCTCCTGCGCGTGGCGTGAAAGAGGTGTGCGAGCGCCAAGAAGATGACAGAAGAAATGCAGCGGGGCAACCTGGAGAAAGCTCGAGCTTTCTCCAGGTTGCCCCGCTGCAT
>JAYZVO010000239.1:0-34618 GCA_036155555.1 Myxococcota bacterium | reverse complement strand
AAACAGGAGGCTTCGCCGCCCCCGCCTCCTCGCGCGCTCGCCAGAGCCCCAGAGGATCTTCCTCCCCTGCGCCAGCCTCGAGCTCTCCCGTGGAGAGTCCGCGCAAGGTCTCCCTCGCGAGCTCGATCTCGCCCATCACGCCGAGCAATGGCGGCGCTGTCTTCGCGAGCAGCTTCGCGCCATGCACGCGCTGCTCGATCATCTCGAGGGGAGCAGCAGGCGAACGCCTGCTGCTCCCCTCTTCCTCTGTTCGAGCGGCGCGCGTCAGCTGCGCGCCAGCGATCATCTCGTCCAGTTCTTCGAGTGGGTTCTGCGTTGCCTCGACCATCGCTTCGATCCTCGCAAGAGATAAGATCGCACGCCTCTTCTACGAGGAAGAGCAGCGGCGCGTTACGAGCGGTTCTACCGCGTCTTCGCGCGACGAGCAATCTTGGAGGAGGTCACATCAATCACGCTGCCACCGAACGTTGTTCGGGAAAATCGTGGCGCCCCACCCTCCCCGCGAGCATATTTTCTCACCGAGCAGTGTTTTTGCGCGTTGACATGGAGCGCGCCTCCTTGTAGAAATTCCTTCCTCTCGAGGATATACCTCGAGACATGCGGAAGTGGCGGAATCGGTAGACGCGCTGTCTTCAGGTGGCAGTGGCCTATGGTCGTGGGGGTTCGAGTCCCCCCTTCCGCATTCATGGAAACGGGTGAGCGATTAAATCGCTCACCCGTTTTTTTTGTTCGCCCACAAGCATCCAATCAAGAGCCCATGGCAATCCGTGCCGGGCATAACAAGAGACACCCATACGTTACCCGAAAAAGCGAGGTTACCTATGGACGGATATTATGGCGAACCTGTCGCCGACGTCGCGCCACAGATCTGGTGGCGCTTGTATCGCGGAACCGAAGCGGTCGGATACCGCCAGACTATCAGCGATACGGAGCTGTTCTCGACGGATGGCTACTGCTGGAAAGGTGGGTATATCGCCCATGATCACGCCCTGATGCAGACCGATCTTCGCGATCGAGGCAACCAGCGGGTCTTCCACCTCGACCGCGTGCTCATGCCGCGCATCAGCTCACAGCCTCCTCGCGAAGCGGTCGCGCTCGTCCACCCTACATACGGGACGCTGCTGTGGTTTTTGGAATCCGGCGAGGTTATCCACATCGACGATTACGCGACGGGATACGTCCTGGTCGATAGGGTCATCGGCAGCCTCCATGGCTTGCCGAGCGCCGCGAAGATGATCCCCCGCGTGCTCGACACCTACCAACCGAGGGTGGGCGCCACGGCGCTAGACGTGATCGCATTCGCGGTGCCCGCCGGAGCGGGAGTCTTGCTCGCAGGTTTGCTCATGTTCGAGGCGTTTGGGTACGTCAGCTTTGGCGGCGTGCTGCTCGGACTGCTCCTGGCCCTCACGCTGACGTTTTACTGGTTTCGGCTCGCCCGAGGTGGATACACGCGACACTGGCTAAAGTCCGTGTCCTGGAAATCCGCGTGGGTTGGCGGCCTCTGCATTACCGTAGGTTGGGCGCTCTTTTCTCCCGAAACCACTGGCCCGTTCGAAACGACGGCGATGATGATCGCGAACACGATCATCGTGTTCCTCGCCACGATGCTGTCAGGCGCGACGAACGCCTGGATTCATGGTGGTTTTAAAGGGGAGCTCGGGCGGACAGAGGTTGTCCGCGTTTGACCCGAGGAGGTCGCCCTCCTCGAGCAAGCAGGGCTTGACTAGCCCTTCTGAGAGCCAAGGTGTGAGCCGATCTGCTCGCAGGCGCGAGGCAGGTTATTCTTCTCGCAGAAGCACTCATCTCCCCCCTTGCCGCCGCAAGAGCCCTTGAGCTCCTTGCCACGGAAGATCACGCCGATCGCCATCCCGAAGACGACGAGGAGCATGATGGCCAGCGTCAAGACGAAGGTCTCGACGGAGACATCGACAGGGAGCTTGAAATCGCCAAGGAGCGACGATGCGATGATGAAGTGAGTCATGGCGTTTTCCTTGCCAGTTTGGTGAACGCTTCCGATTCGATCTCTCGGAAACCATTGCCGTCTCTGACGATAAACAAGGCCGCGAGCTTCTGCTCGTTGGCGAGTTCGAGACCTTCCTCTTCGCCCAAAACATTGAGCGCGGTTGCCCAGGCATCCGCGAGCATGCAGTTCGAGTATACCACGCTCACGGATGCAAGTTTATGGGTGATGGGTTTCCCGGTACGCGCATCGATCGTGTGCGAGATCCGAACGCCGTCCTTCTCGAAGTAATTCCTGTAATCCCCCGAGGTCGCCAGTGACATATCCCGCAAGGGGACAACGCGCTGGAGCTTGCGAGTCGTTTCGGTAGGGGTCTCGATCCCGAGCTGCCATGGCTCGTCCTCCGCGTTCACACCGCGCGCGCGGACCTCGCCGCCGACCTCGACCATATAATTGGTGAAGCCGAGCTTCTCGAGGCTATCTGCGGCCTTGTCGACCCCATACCCCTTTGCGATCGCGGAGAGATCCACGAACAGCTCGGGGGATGTCTTCGACAGCTTGCCTGAGGTGACCGACAACTTGTCGTGCCCCACAGCAGCAAGCAGCGCTCGCAGCTCTTCATCCGTCGGGATCTTCTGCTGCCCCTTGGGCCCGAAGCCATAGGCGTTGACGACGGGACCGATGGTCACGTCGAAGGCGCCGTTTGTTTTATGGCTGATGTCCAGAGCAGCTTTGATGACGAATTGGAGTTCCTCGGAAGCATCGAAGTTCAGTTCCTTCGACGCGTTGAACTTCATCAACTCAGAGTCATCCTTGTAGGTGGACATACGCGCGTTCACCGACTCCAGGGCGTCGGCGACGGCCTTCTCGGCCGCCGCCTGGTCCCCTTCGCCTACGATCTTCACGCTGTATGTCGTGCCCATGGTGTTGCCACCAAAGGCCATCTGTTCGGGGCCCCGTCGCGCGAACACCGCCACGAAAAGAGCGATGACGAAGACCATGGGGAACACGATCCTGCGCCACACGCCTGGCCCGTCGCCTGGTGTCTCGGGGGCTCCCATGGTCATCCCCCGAAGTCATCGAGAAGGATGTTCTCGGGCTCGACGCCGAGATCAAGCAACATGTTGATACACGCCTGGTTCATCATGGGCGGTCCACACATGTAGAACTCGACGTCCTCCGGAGAGGGGTGCTTGCTCAGGTACTCGTCCAGGACGACCTGGTGAATGTACCCGGTGTACCCTTCCCAGTTGTCTTCCGGGAGAGGATCGGAGAGCGCGAGGTGCCACTCGAAGTTCTCGTTCTCCTCGGCGATCTTGTCGAAGTGATCGACGTAGAACGCCTCGCGAAGGCTTCGCGCGCCGTACCAGAAGGTGACCTTGCGGTCGGTCTTGAGGCGACGGAACTGGTCGAAGATGTGCGAACGCATCGGAGCCATCCCGGCGCCACCGCCGATGAACAGCATCTCGTTTTTCGTGTCCTTGGCGAAGAACTCGCCGAAAGGACCCGAGATGATGCACTCGTCGCCCGGCTTCAGGTTGAAGATGTAAGACGACATGATCCCAGGGGGGACATCAGGCTTGTTCGGAGGCGGCGAAGCGATCCGAACGTTGAGCATGATGATGTCTTTCTCTTCCGGGTAGCTCGCCATCGAGTAAGCGCGGCTGACGCTCTCTTTGACGACCGACTTGTAGCGCCACATGTTGTACTTGTCCCAGTCCCCGCGGTACTCCTCCTGAATGTCGAAGTCCTTGTAGTCCGAGACGTGTGGTGGGCACTCGATCTGAATGTAACCGCCCGCGCGGAAAGGAACCTCCTCTCCTTCGGGGATTTCGAGCACGAGCTCCTTGATGAAGGTCGCGACGTTCTCGTTCGAGCGAACCTTGCAGGTCCACTTCTTGACGCTGAAGATCTCGGGCTCGACCTCGATCTCCATGTCGCTCTTGACCTTGACCTGGCACGAGAGCCGGCAGCCCTCTTTTGCCTCGCCACGCGTGATGTGGCTGACCTCGGTCGGCAACAACGAGCCGCCGCCGCTGTGGACATGCACCTTGCACACGCCGCACGTGCCACCACCGCCGCAAGCGGACGGGATGAAGATCTTTTGCGCGCTCAGCGCGTTGAGGAGCGTGTCGCCAGCAGGAACCTTCACCGAGTTATCGGGGTCACCATTGATCAGAATGGTGACCTCGTCGGTGTTGACCAGCTTTGACTTCGCCACGACGAGTACGACCACGAGGGCGACCACGATCGCGATGAAGAAAAACACGCCGAGAAGGATGGTTGTCATCATGGCGTCCTCCTAGAGCTGGATGCCGGCGAAAGCCATGAATCCGATGGCCATCAATCCGGTTACGATGAATGTGATCCCGAGGCCACGAAGCCCATCCGGGACGTTGCTGTAGCGCATCTTCTCTCGGATCGCGGCGAGGGCGATGATCGCCAGCGCCCAGCCGATCCCGGAGCCGATGCCGAAGACGGTCGACTCGACGAGGTTGTAGTCGCGCTCGACCATGAACAACGACGCGCCCAAAATGGCGCAGTTCACTGCGATAAGCGGCAAGAAAACACCCAGCGCCGAGTAGAGCGCAGGGGCGTACTTGTCCAACGTCATCTCGACGATCTGGACCGAAGCCGCGATCGTCCCGATGAGCGTCAGGAACGTCAGGAAGGAGAGGTCGACGGCGGCGAACTGCTCGCCCATCCACGACAACGCCCCTTCCTTCAGGATGTAGGTGTAGATCAGGTTATTGAGCGGCGTCGTGACGGTCAGAACGAACGTCACGGCGGCGCCGAGTCCGATCGCGGTGTCGACCTTCTTTGACACTGCCAAAAACGAGCACATGCCGAGGAAGTAGGCGAGCGCCATGTTCTCGACAAAGGCAGCCTTGATGCCCAAGCTAAGCAGATGTTCCATCAGTTCGTCTCCTCGACTTGTTCAGGCTTCCACGTGCGAAGTCCCCAGATGAAGAACCCGATCAAAAAGAACGCGCCAGGGGCGAGGACGAGGAGCCCGTTTGGCGTGTACCAGCCACCCTCGGTCACAAGAGGGAGGATCTCGATCCCGAAGATCTTCCCGGAGCCGAGCAGCTCCCGGAAGAACCCGACAAAAATCAGCACGATCGAATAGCCGATGCCATTACCGATGCTGTCGATGACGGTAGGGATTGGAGGGTTCTGCATGGCGAAGGCCTCGGCGCGACCCATCACGATACAGTTCGTGATGATCAGGCCGACAAAGACCGACAGCTGCTTGCTCGTCTCGAACAGGAACGCCTTGAGCACCTGGTCGGTCACGATGACCAACGACGCGATAATCGTCAGCTGGACGATGATGCGGATGCTCGGTGGGATCTTGTTGCGAAGCAAGCTGATGGAGAGGTTCGACAACGCCATGACGACAATCACCGCTGCCGACATCACGAGCGAGGTCTCCAACTTCGTCGTCACCGCCAACGCCGAGCAGATCCCAAGGACCTGAAGCGCGATGGGGTTGTCGTTAAAGAGCGGGTCTACAAATATTTCTCTATTGCTTGCCATACCTTATGACCCCTGCGCGCGAAACTTAGTGAGATAGGGACCAAAGCCCTCCTGGCCAAGCCAGAACTGAACAAGGTTACCCACGCCGCGCGCGGTGATGGTCGCTCCCGAGAGCCCATCGACCTTGTAAGGGTCTTGCTCGGGCGGTCCCGCCTGCCCCTTGATCACGGTGATGGCGGGGTTCCAGTCCTTGTCGAACGCCTTACGCCCCGGCCACAGCGCTTTCCAGCGCGTGTTGTCGACCTCGCCGCCAAGACCTGGAGTCTCGGCGTGCTGGTAGAAGGTGATGCCACGAATCGTCGTGGTGTCCTTCTCCAGCGCGAGGAAGCCATAGAGCGTCGACCACAACCCCTTGCCCTCGATGGGCAGGATAATGAGGTCGATCTCACCGTCCTTCATCACGTGGTAAACCAGCGCGTCGTTTGGCACCCGGAGCACCTTCGCGGGGTTGGCCGGAGCGGCCGCGCTCATCGCGGGGTCCTTGGATGCCTTGAGCTGATCGTAGGTCGCGACGTCAACGCTCTCGTTGTACTCCCCGCTATCGAGCGTCACGGCCTTTGTTTTGATGTTGTCCGCGAACAGCTTGTTGACCTCTGCGGGGGAGATGTCTCCCTCGCCAAGAAGCCCTGCCACGTCGAGAACTTTCTTCTGGCGATCCAAAACCTTGTTGGCCTCTTGACGCTCCTTGAGCATCACCGCAGATCCTGCGACGACGATGGAGCAGGCCAGGCAGATTGCGATCGCAAATCCAATGATATAGCCAGTACTACGACCCATGTCGTGCCAACCTCCGTTTGATGTTCTTTTGAACGATGAAGTGGTCGATGAGCGGCGCGAACATGTTCATGAACAGGATCGCGAGCATCATGCCCTCTGGATACGCAGGGTTAACCACGCGTACCAGGATAACCAGGACGCCGATGCCAAAGCCGTAGTAGAGCTTGCCGGTATCGGTGAATGCTGAAGACACAGGATCGGTCGCCATGAAAACGCAACCGAATGCCCAGCCGCCGACGACCATGTGCCAGTAGAACGGCACGGCGAACATCGAGTTCGTCTCGCTGCCAATCAGGTTGAGCAACACCGCCATCGCGATCGTCCCCAACACCACACCGAGCATGGTCCTCCATGAGCCGATCTGGGTGGCGATCAAGATAGCCGCGCCGACCAGACACAGGAGCGCTGATGTCTCTCCCATCGAACCAGGGATAAACCCGAGGAACGCGTTCATCCACTCCTCGCTCCCCAACGCGTGCTGCGTCATGGAGTTTCCATCGACCGCCGCGCGGGCGAGCCACGTCGCGCCGGATTGACCGTCGGCGAGGTCGGCTGCGAGCCAGACCTTGTCACCCGAGATCTGCGCAGGATAGGCAAAGAAGAGGAACGCGCGGACCGTCAAGGCCGGGTTCAGGATGTTCATCCCCGTCCCGCCAAAGGCCTCCTTCGCGATCAAGATCCCGAACGCGGTGCACAACGCGAGCTGCCAGAGCGGCAGCGTCGGTGGGACCGTGAGCGGGATCAAAAACCCGGTGACGAGGAAGCCCTCGTTCACCTCGTGGCCGCGTATAAGCGCGGAGATAACCTCGACCAGGCCGCCTGCGGCGAAGGTCACGATGAAGATCGGGAGGAAGTAGAGCGCGCCATGGATCATGTTCTCCAACGGCGCGTTCACGAACGTGAAGCCGAGGGAGGTATAGAGCGCCGTTTGCCACGTCGCCAACGCCGTCGCGCCTGCCTCGATCGCCTTGTTCGCTTGCAAACCAGTGTTGTACATCGCGAACAGCACGATCGGCAGCATGGCCACCACGACGGTGATCATCATGCGCTTGAGATCGAGCGCGTCGCGGACGTGCGTGTTCCCCTTGGTCACATGCCCAGGCGTGAAGAGCAACGTATCGTGCGCTTCCCACAACGGGTAAAGCTTCTCGAGAGGCCCACCTTTCTCGAACTTCTTTCCGTGAACTTCGTGAAGTTTCTTTAAGAACTCCATCAGCCCTCCTTCCAAATCGTTGTCAAGGTCCTACGCAGAGCGACGCCGAAATCTTCTTTGCCGGGGCTGACGAATGTACAAAGTGCCAGATCTTCTTCATCCAATTCGAGCACGCCAAGCTGTTCGGCGCGTTCGATATCGCCTGCGAGCAACGCTCGTATTAAGAAGGTCGGCACGATGTCAAGTGGCATCACTCGCTCGAATGAACCAATGGGTACGTTGGCGCGATGCCCACCATTGGTCGATGTATTCATCTCGAACCGCTTGGAACCAAACCACGCGGACAGATAAGTGCGCACGATCGAGAAGCGGTCGACTCCTGGGCGCAACCAACCAAAGAAGACGCGCTCGCGATCTTCGGCCAGGCAAGAAACCTGGTTGTGGTAGCGGCCAAGGTAATTAAAAATTTCGCCGGAGGCCGAGTGGCCATAGAGCACAGAGCCCGAGATCACGCGGATCTCCTCGCTAGCCTTGAGCTGCCCCTCGGTAAGCTCCGCGACGTTCGCGCCCAATCGGGTGCGCACGAGCCGGGGCTCGCTGACGCCAGGGCCAGCCAACGAGACGACGCGCTCGACGTCGAGCTTCCCTGTCCTCAAAAAGCTCCCGATCGCGACGACGTCCTGGTAGCCAATGTGCCAGACCGTCTTGCCAGGACCGACCGGGTCCAGCATGTGGATGTGTGTCCCGACCAGGCCGGAGGGGTGCGGCCCCTCGAACGACTCGACCTGGACATTCTTGCCCTTGGCCGAGATCGAAGAACCTCCGCGCGTACACACCCAGACGGGGCCTTCCGTCAACTCGGTGAGCGCGTCGATCCCTGCCTGCCAATCCTCATCACGTCCCTCCAGCACAACCTCTACAGAAGCAGCCAGTGGGTTCGTGTCGATCGCGGTCACGAAGATCGAGGAGCACGTCTCTGATGGCGAGGGGACCTTGTTAAAAGGTCGCGCCCGGAGCGCCGTCCAGAGGCCCGCCTGCGCGAGGAGCTCTCGGAGCGCTTCTCCGCTCTTCTTCGACGTGTCAAACTCCACCTGCTCTTCGTCTTCGGCGAGCTCGATGACCACACTTTGCAGCGCGCGTCGCTCACCGCGATTGATGGCAACAACCTTGCCAGCACCCGGTGAAGTGAATCGCACGCCGTCTGTTTTCCGATCTTCAAACAGAAGCTGGCCGAGCTTGACCTCATCCCCTTCCTCGATCGCCATCTTTGGCTTCATGAAGGGATAGTCGCTCGCGACGATGGCGATGCTGGTCACCTTCTCGCCGTCAGATATCTCCTGTTTGGGTGCACCCGTGATCGGGAGATCAAGTCCATTTTTTATTCGGTGAACTGCCATAAGAGCCTCAAGTCCATGTTTTTTCTGGGCGAGCCACGCCTTTATCCTTTTGGTTCCTAACGCATCGTTTGTTTCGATAACCAACACACGAGGGTCAACCACCCCACCGGGGTGGTCACCACATCGACCGCGCGGGCACCAACAGCCACGGGCTGCTTCGATTCTCGAGTGTGATCTCTGCGAGCCCACGAACCACAGTGGTGCAGGCGCTGTGTGCCCGTATCACAGGAGCCTCTCACACTCAAGATCTTGAAATGCGAACGCGCACAAATCGCGCCGCGGTGGCAACCTCATACACCAACCTTGGCACATGTCCTATCCCCCTCCTCTTCACCCGATGCAGAAGATGACCGATCGAGTTCGCGCCAACGCTCGCGCGTCGCGCGCCAAACCTCGCGCTCGCCTAAACCACGCCTCTCCAGAACCGATTGGAAACAAACCTGAAACACCGACAAACACAGCACCCTGGCCCGCAAGGGAACCGTGAAACACACGGCGCCATGCATCACCTAGGCCCCCCACCCTGCGACCAGATAATTTTATCCTTCGACCTGCTTCGCTGCTCGTGAAGCCCGCAAGTCGCGATCAAAGCGGCGCCTCATATACAGCGTGAAGATCTAATCCTCGTCATCCAGGGCGCGATCACCCTCTCTGCCACGCCATGAGACCTCCTCGCGATCCCACTCGCTCCACTTCTCCCACTCGTCCAGGTCGGTGAACTGCTCCCAGCTCCGCCACCCCACCTCGTTTCGGCCAGAGCCGCTCGTGTCCGCGCCATTCTGTGACAGGTCACACTCGAGGAGATGATCCTTTAACAACTCCTCCATCAACTCCACCCCACCGTATCCGAGCTGGTTCCCGGCGAGTGAGAGCACCTCGAGCTGATCGAGCAGCCCGGACTCTCCGAGATGAGGGATGATCTCTTCGGTGAGATCGTTCTCCGAGAGGTCGAGCATGCGCAAACCTCGCGTATTTTGATCCTCGAGCCAGACGATCAGATCGTCATCCGAGAGCTGATTCCCGCTCAGGTCGAGCGCAAACACATGGTCGCAGACAGGGCTTCGCGCGAGCTCGAGGATGCCGCGACGATCGACCCCTGTGATCCCGAGGCTCTCGATGCTGTGAGGACGCTCGGCGGCGAGGTCGAGGAAATGGACGCACTCTCCCGCGAGGCTCAGGGCGCGGGTCAGCGGGAACCAGGGACGCTTGACCGCGCGGCGCCAGAGCGAGAGCTCCTCGACGCGAAGAAAGCAGAGCTCGAGCGGCCAACGCTGTAAATGATCACGGGCGTAGGGAAACACATTGCTCGATAACTCCTCGTCCGAGATCGGCTCCCAACTCTCCAGAAGTTTCTGCAGTGCGAACCAGGTGTGTTCGCTCTGTGGCCGCTGCAACAGGGAACGGAGCTCTCCAAAATCGACGCCCATACAACCTCGCTGTGGGTCAGGGATAAGGTGTCAAAAGCAACACCGGAGATGATCATGGTCAAAGCGATTGAAGATTTTTATAATCTCCCACGTCTATGGATGTGGTCTTCACAAGAAGCGCTACTACCACCAGCCCTCGAGCCGAGAGTCCTCACCGATGAAAATAAAGTCCTCTTCGAGCGCTCTGCTGATCCTCGCGTTGATCTTCTTCGCGAGCACCACAGCCATCGCCCAGGGTCCCTACTCCCCCCGCAAACCCGACTCGCCCGGATTGATCACGACGGGGATCTTTAAAGAGAGCCCGCTGGCGTTTCCCTTCCAGCAAATCAGCGTTCGCAACATCACGCCCGACACCACCAAGGTCGGCGATGACTTCGAGCACATCTACAATATCCCTTACCAGGATATGGTCGAGCACTTCACCAAGCAGGAGAACATCAAGAAGGGGTTCGACATCATCAGCCCCAAGGTGTTCCCCGAGGGTGGCGGCAAGATCTATTACATCAAGGGAATCCAGCAAATCGACGAGGGCGGCGCCACACGCCTCAGGTTCGCCAACACGAACGTCTCGCGCGACTTCTCGGTGACGCTCTACCCTGACGGCGGAAACACCCGCGTGGTCTTCCACAACATGGTGCTGACGACCATCTCCAGCGGCGTCATGCCCGCGCGCCACGGCTTCGTCGGGCAACACATCAAGGAAGAGCTCCCCTTTAATTGGAACTGACTCGGGCGACGCTCACAGCGTCTCGTAGAGCACCAGGACCTCGTCCCCCGAAGCTCCGAACGCCGGTTTCGCCTGCCCGAAGAAGGAGATCGTGTTGGTCTTCGCGTCATACACGTAACCGTCCCTGGGATCGCGCGCGACCTCCTGCCCTGCGACAAAGACACGCAAGGACTCCATCACAGGGCGGTCGCGCAATACATACGGGGACGCCTCTGCGGACAACCTGAGCACATACTCCCCGTACCAATCCTGAATCGTTTGCGATGGCTCGCACAGACTCACCACAACGCCAGCGGTCAGGTACGTCATCTCGCGGTATCCAAACGCGTTCTCTCCACACAACACCCCATCAGCGACAGCGCTAAACACGGTCGTCTGCCCCTGGTAGCGCGCCCCGACGCGCGCGATCAAGTCATCCTCGCTCGCGTATGAGATCCCATCAGGGGACATCAGGAACTTGATCGACTGAGCATTCTCATCCGTGAAGAAAAGCGTCCCCACGACCGCCTCGCCGCGAATGCGCGCGTTCGCTGGCGCGTTGATCGAGCTCATGTATTCGAGCCCGGCATACCCCGCGTATAAACCGTACTCGTTGCTGCCGCTGCAACCGAATGGTCCAAAATTACGCACGCAATCGATGGCGTAGAATTGGATCTCACTCCCGAAACTCCCCGTCGCGCCAGGATCACTGATCCACCCCGTGGCCGGGCGCAACCGCCCAGAGAAGCCCGGCTCCATGTTGGCGACGCCGACCCGCCAATCAAGCATGCTCCCACGCAGCGCGCCGAGGTAGGTGGAGAGGTTCTGCTGGATCTGGGCCAACTCCTCCGGGATCGAGCCCGAGTGATCGAGCACCCAATGCAGGTCTGCTCGCGGCGCTTGTTCCACAGGCATGAAGTTGTCACAGCGCGTCAGCGGCGTCCCCGACATCTTCATCGCGATGCTGCCAGATGTCGCGAGATCCCGCGTCAACGCGTGCGCTGTCGCATCACCGAAGTAATCGGCGGCGCGGCTCACGCCGACTCTGTAGAGGTGACTCCCGGGGCCTCGCTCGATATCGAGGACGTGGACCACAAATGCGCCTGGCGCCATGCTTCCGCCACCGCTCAAGTCTGGCTGAAACGCGCTCTGTGGCTCTCCCGTCAACGTTGCGACCAGACCGTCGCGCATTTGCTCGACGCTCACAGAGCTCGTGCGTTTTCGGTAGAAAACGCTCGCTGTCGCATCGAAGCCATCTCGAGTCTTGAAGGTTGTTCGATGAGCAGGTGTCCCCAACCCATCCAGCCTCGCAGGCAGCGCAGATGCGACGACAAAGCCCGCCACAGGCGCGCTTCCTGTGCGACCGAAGGTCGCCACCGACTTGACCTGTGATAAGGGGAGCGTGGAGTTGTGCGTGGTGTAGGCCCCGACCGAGGCGTCGAGGTACACCGTCCAATCCCCCGCCACATCATCATGGCTCACATACCCGGCAGGCCCCGCGTTCTGGCAGGTGCTCACAAACCCTCGAGCGGAGTCCTGAACCCCATCACCGAAGGTCGACGCCTCGGTCGGGTCGAGCCCGAAGGCAACCTCGTCGAAGTCATCGAGACCATCTCCATCTGTGTCGAGCAGGTTCGGGTCGGAGCCATACATGTTGACCTCCTCACCATCGAGGAGACCATCACCATCACTGTCGCTGCTTAACGGGTCCGTGCCATCACGCAAGATCTCGTAGCCATCCTCGAGGCCATCGTTGTCCGTATCCAACAGGTTAGGGTCGGTTCCCGTGACGACGATCTCCTCGCTGTCCGAGAGTCCATCGAAGTCCGAGTCCGCAAACCTCGGATCTGTCAGTGACTCATTGACCTCGTATCCATCGCCGAGCCCATCCCCGTCCGTGTCAGGCAAGTTTGGGTTCGATCCGATATCGCGAACCTCATCCGCGTCAGAGAGGCCATCATCATCACTGTCAGCGAGGTTTGGATTTGTAGCGTGAACCTCGACCTCATCGAGATCACCGAGCCCATCCCCGTCGCTATCGGCCCGAACCGGGCTGGAGCCGATCTCACGCACCTCGCGAGCATCGTCGAGCCCGTCATTGTCGGAATCCCTCCTGTTCGGGCTGCTCCCGACAAGAACCTCATCAGCATCACTCAACCCATCTCCATCACTGTCGGCGAGGTTTGGGTTCGAGCGGTGTTCGATGATTTCGTCAAAGTCACTCAGCCCATCCTCGTCACTGTCGGCGAGGTTTGGATTTGTTTGGTAAATCTCGACCTCATTGGGATCGCTCAGGCCATCACCGTCCGAATCTCCCAGCGCTGGGTTCGTGTTGTAATCACGCACCTCCTCGAAGTCGCCCAGGCCGTCACCATCGGTATCGGGGTTGAACGGGTTCGAACCGATGGCCTCCTCTTCGCAGTCGGTCAACCCATCCTGATCCCGATCCACATCGCCCACGCACCCCTCGTCCACGGGCTCGGCAGGGAGAGGCCCGAGCTCGACGCGGACATCCCAGGGAGCTCTGTCGGAGACCTCCCAGTCGGGTTCGGAGGCAGACTCACGCGCGGCGTCAAAGTCGTGGTTGCGACCACAAGCCGAAACGGCAACCAAACAGACGCAAGAAATGAGCGCACAACGAAGATGCATGCCTCGGCCTTTCACGCGAACCTCTCGGAGTGATTTGTTTTATGAGAAAGGATGACCCTTTGCAGAGACTATAAATGCAAAGAGCCCCACGCGCAAAGCGCGCTAAGATTCGAAGCGGTGCGCCACGCCTGCGCGCGTCTTCATGTCGGGCAACGTGATGGTAAAGCGAGAGCCGACACCGACCTCGCTCTCGACCTGAACGACCCCACCGAGCAAATGCACCAGGTGACGCGTGATCGTCAGGCCAAGCCCTGTCCCGCCAAAGGCGCGACGCACCGAATTGTCACCCTGATTGAAAGCCTCGAAGAGCCTGGAGATCTGCTCCTTCGGGATGCCGATGCCATTGTCACTCACGCTCAATTCGATCCCCGCCCCTGCGTCGAGCGCGACGGACCTCGCGGCGATCCTCACCTGCCCCGAGCTCGTGAACTTGGTGGCATTGCTCGCGAGGTTGAGGAGGATCTGCCTGACCTTTATACGGTCGCTCCGCAGCTTGGGGATCTGCTCGCCGAGCTCGATGATGACCTCGTTGGCGTTGCTCCTGGCCATCGGCGCGATCGTCGAACACACATCATTGACGAGCACGGCGATGTCGAACTCTTCGACGAAGAGATCCATGCGCCCCGCCTCGATACGTGAGAGGTCGAGGATCTCGGAAATCAACGTCAACAGATGGCGCGCCGAGGATTCGATCTTGTCAAGATCGGGTAAGGCGTCCTCGAGCGTGATCTCCTCGGCTTCCTCGCGGATGAGCTCGGAGTAGCCGATGATGGCGTTCAGGGGAGTCCTCAACTCATGGCTCATGTTGGCCAAAAACTGGCTCTTGGCCTGGCTCGCCTGGAGCGCGTCCTGGTATGCGCGCTCGAGCGCGGCGGTTTGCATCACACGCTCGGAGACATCGCGCAAACTCATCGCGTAGCGCACCGCCCCATGGATCTCGTAGCGATCGAGCGTGAACTCGACTGGCGCGAGCCTCGCGCCAGCGCGAATCCAACCCTCGTGCGCCTCTCCCAGTGATGGGAGCTCCTGCAAACATGGCTCGCCATCCTCATCCAGGATGATCGAGAAGAAGCTCTCCTTGACCCCAGCCCGCACACCAAAGAGCTTTCGCGTCGACTTGTTGCTGCTCTCGAGGATGCCATCCTCGTCAAAGGTCATGATCGCTTCGCTCGTGGCGTCCAGGATCGCGTCGAGCTCGACCTCGCGCGCGGTCACCTGACCCGCCATCAGCTCGCGCAAGTGCTCGTAACAAAGCGTCAGAAGGAGCACGAGCAACGTCACCGCCGCGAGCACGCTCTGATTGAAGACAAACAGCGACTGTGTATCGAGCTCCTGGGGAATCGCGATGTCCGTCCCGAGCGCGATCCCCAGGTAGGCGAGGATGATCCCGAAGCCGATGGCAGTCCAGGTGATCGCAGCGCGTGTCCCGTTGAGCTGGCTCGCAAACAGCGGGAGGACGATAAACCCGACCAACGAGGGGCCGCCAGAGCCGCCATGAACCAGCGGAAGCCCAGCGAGCGTGAGGGCAAACAAGAACGTGATCCAGTGCCCTGTCAGGTAGGTGTTGAGAGAGAGCCTCAGGACCAGTGGCGTGGAGACAAACGCGCACGCCAACACCCCGATGATCAGCGCGCTGATCGGAGAGTTAAACGAGAAAAAACTCAGGCTGGAGAAGAAGACCGCGAAGAGACTGAGCATGAGCGAACTGACCACGACAATACTCGCGCGCAGTTCTTCTTCTGCGCTCTCGCGGCACTCCTGTGGGATCACTCGATCCAGGAAGCGCCGCACGCTATGGCGTTTCGCTCCTCGTGACACGGTCTCCTGTCCCCAATAGCACACCCAAACAAGCAAGGTGTGGGGTTAGCGATTCTTGTAAAGAGAGGTGGTTGCTCTAAAACATAGGCAGTCCACCCCAGAAACACAAGGCAGATCAGGACCGCGCGAGCATCGCGAGCGCTCCCCGCGCTCTTGCCTCAGCGTCCTTTCCACTCGGGGTCACGCTTCTCGATAAAAGCCATCACCCCTTCGGTCGCGTCCTCGGTGAAAGAGGTGATCGTGAGTTCGTTCTGCAAGTGCCCGAGCGCTTGCTCGAAGCTCATATCCTGCGTCGTATAGAAGGCCCGGCGCCCGAGCGCGAGCGTGGCGGGCGAAAAGCTCGCGACCCTGGCGGCGAGCTCGAGGGTCGCCGCGTCGAGCTCCTCTGCGGGGACGGACCGGTTGATGATCCCCCACTCGAGCGCGGTAGCTGCGCTGATTCGCTCTCCCGTGAGCATCATCTCCACGGTCCTCTTTCTCCCAAGGTTTCGCGTCACCACCGCCATGATCATCATCGGGAAGAGCCCGACCTTGATCTCGGGCATCCCGAAGGTGATGTCATCGCGCGAGACGATCAAATCACAGTTCATCGCGAGCCCGAAGCCGCCGCCGAGCGCGTGCCCGTTAATACGCCCGATGATCGGACGCCGCGTCTTCTGCATCGCGACGAGCGCCTGCGCGAACTTCCCGCGCCCCTCGTGCATGTCGAGCATCCCATTGGCCATCTGCTGATCCATGAGATCGCCGCCCGCACAGAACACCCTGTCCCCAGCTCCCGTGAGAACAATGACGCCAACATCGTCGCGTTCACTGCATTCGTTAAACGCCGAAATCAACGCGTCGACGACGGCCATCGACAATGCGTTGCGACGCGATGGGCGGTTGATAGTAATGGTGGCGATCCGGTCCTCGACCGAGAGCAAGACTTCTTCACTCATGACAACGTCTCCTTCTACAAAGGGTGGCACTCCTCGATTTGCCAAGAGTCTGGGGCAGGCGCCAACGTGGGTCAAAATCAAATCGACTTGAATCGCCACGCGGGCCAGACTAACACTTCCACCCGAGAGGCGATGGTCCCCACCTTTTTAAGAGAAGAAGATGAGCGCATCACAAGAAGACGAGCAGATCTGGATTCGCGTCGAAGCCCTGAGCATGAACCCTGACCGTGGCACCGATTTGCTCTGGATGCTCGGCGCGCAGGGGGTCGAGGTGCGCGATGGCGAGACCTTCTTCGAGGATGACCCCGAGTTCGCGCCCGTACCTGACGGGCGCGCACGCCTGGTCAGCTACTTCTCACTCGAGGAGGGAGACACCGTCGAGGAACTCACCGCGCGCCTCGAAGAGGCGCTCACCGAGCACACCTCGCTCGTCGCGGCCGCGCGCTATGACGACCGCAGCTGGGAGACCAAGTGGCGCGAGTTCTTCACCCCTCGCCACCTCTCCTCGCGCGCCATCGTCGGCCCTCCCTGGGAGGACTTCGAGGCGCCCGAAGGTGGGCACCGCATCATCGTCGAACCCGGCATGGCCTTTGGCACAGGCACCCACGAGACCACGCAGCTCGTCTCGCAAGTTCTGGAGGACTTGCTCGAGGACGCCCCCGTCGATCGCATGCTCGATGTAGGCTGCGGCTCGGGCATCCTTTGCATTCACGCGCACTCGCTCGGCGTGCAACAGCTGGTAGGGATCGATATCGCCGACGAGGCGATCGAGAACGCCGTGCACAACCTCACGCTCAACGGCAAGCAGGACGCGGACATCGACTTCTCGACCACCCCACTCGGTGACATCGAGGGGACGTGGCCGCTGGTGGTCGCAAACATCCTCTCGCACATCCTGGTGATGCTGTCCGAGGAGCTGATCGCACACACCGCCCCAGGCGGAACGCTCGTGTTGAGCGGCATCCTCGAGCACCAGCTCGCAGACATTCGGGCCGCCTTTAACAGCGATGAGAGCCTGGAAGAAGTCCGCCAACGCAACCTCGGGGAGTGGTTCTCCCTCACCTACCGACGCTCCTGAGCGAGGCAAAATGACGCGACGCATCCCCGTCAGGAAACCCGACCGCCTCCCCGCCACGCCCGGCGCCACCCTCGCGCTCCCCGAGCAAGGCGCGCGTTACGCGCGCGATGTGCTCAGGTTGCCCGAGGGAGAGCTCGTCGAGCTGTTCGATGGCGAGGGGGTCTGCGTGATCGCGAGGTTGACCGAAATCACCGCCGACCACGTCATCGCCACCATCAAAGAGGTCTTACCCGAGCGCGCGGGCGAATCCTCACTGGAGCTGATCCTCTATCAGGCGATCCCCAAGGGGGATCGCTTCGAGTGGTTGCTCGAGAAATGCACCGAGCTTGGCGTCACACAGATTTGCCCCATCGAGACCGCGCGCACGGTCGTCAAGATCAAGCCAAACAAGAGCGCCGCGAAGCTCGAGCGATGGGAAAAAATCGTCGCCTCGGCCGCTCGCCAGACACGCCGCGCGCTCGTCCCCACGATCAAACCCGCGCGCGATTTTCTCACCGCCCTGAAAGAGATCGAGGAGCGCGAATCGCTCGGCGATGACGCGAGCATCGATCTCGTCGCCTCCCCTTCCCTCGATGCATCCACGCCAACCCTCGGTTTTGGAGAATCACTGGCAGGCAAGACGAACCTCTCCAGCGTGGCCATCTGGATTGGCCCCGAGGGAGGTTTCACCCAGGAAGAGGTCGAGGCGCTGCAACGCGCTGGCGCCAAAGCCGTGTCCATGGGGCCAAGAATCCTTCGAGCAGAGACGGCGGCGGTGACCGCCATCGCGCTCGCGCAACACCTCGTGGGAGATCTGCCGTGAGCACGACGCGTCGGCAAGAGATCATCCCGGCCTCAGGCTTTATCCGCCTGACCGCGCTGGGCATCGACATGATCTGTTGCCTGGTGCCGATCCTGCTCGCGCTCGTGTTTGGCGTCCTCGACGACGCCGCGCTCAAGACCCCTCCCGGCTGGTTCCGCTCCGAGTGGCTGCTCAAGCTCTGGCTCGACACACCGGGCGCGCTCACCGCCGCGCCCCTCTGGTTCGCCATCCTGCTCACGCTCTGGTGTACGGGTTGGCAAATCGCGACCGCGCGCACGCCGGGCGCCATGTTCATGGGGATCTCGCTCGTCGATCGCCATGGCCTCTCGCCGACAAGACAGCGGCTCGCGGCGAGGAGCGGGCTGATGCTGCTTGTCCCCCTGAGCCTCGGGCTCGGCTACCTCTGGATCTGGCCAAGCCGCGAGCGGCGCGCCTGGCACGACATCCTCTCGGGAACCTGGATGGCGCGCGAGCCCTGATCCTTCGAGGGATTTGCCCGTTTTGAAGGGGCGTCGCAAAATCACCCTTTTATGCAATGACGCAATGCGTTATAACCACGACCCGTCGAGATGCTGAGTTTGCCTTGGAGGTCAGCCACACCGCCCCAGCGCGCGTGTAAGACGGCCCGAGGCCCCAGGGATCAACGAGGGAGCCGCTGTGAAAAAGATCGAAGCGATCGTCAAACCATTCAAACTCGACGATATCAAAGATCAGCTCGGAGAGATCGGAGTCCATGGGATGACCGTCTCCGAGGTCAAGGGCTTCGGCCGCGGCGGTGGCAAGGCGCCAATCTATCCCGGCGCCGAATACATCATCGACTTTGTCCCCAAGATAAAAATCGAAATCGTCGTCGAAGACGACCTCGTCCACTCCGTAATCGACGCCATCCTCGAGAGCGCCCACACAGGGCATGTCGGCGATGGCAAGATCTTCGTCATCCCGATCGACGAGGCGATCCGCATCCGCACGCGCGAGCGTGGGCCGGACGCGCTCTCGTGATGATCTCGTACCCGCACGCTTGACCACATCAACTCTACCGAAGAGCACCTCCTCCAAAACCGCACTTTGCGCCACCCTGGAGAGGTCCTCCTCTATTGCAATCACTCACCGCGCGTGACAGGAGCATCCTAGAAATGTCCAAGAAGGAAATCACCAACGTCAAAGACGCCATCGCTTTCGTCAAGAAGGCCGAGGCGAAGCTCATCGATGTCAAATTCACCGACTTCTTTGGCAAGTGGCAACACGTGACCATCCCGGCGCACCGCGTCGATGAGGGCCTCTTTGAAGAGGGCCTGGGCTTTGACGGCTCCTCGCTCCGCGGCTGGCAACCGATCAACGCATCCGATATGCAGGTGCGCCCTGATCCCTCCACCGCTCGCGTCGATCCTTTCATGATCGAGCCCACCGTCAGCTTCATCGGCAACGTGTTCGATCCGATCACGGGCCAGCCCTACTCGCGCGATCCTCGCTACATCACGCAAAAAGCGCTCAAGTACATCCAGCGCACCGGCATCGCCGACAACGCGTACTTCGGGCCTGAGGCCGAGTTCTTCATCTTCGATGACATCCGCTACGACCTCCAGGCACACACCTCGTTCTTTGCCGTCGATTCGGGCGAAGGCGCCTGGAACACAGGCCGCGACGAGCGCCCCAACCTCGGCTACAAGCCAGACTTCAAGGGCGGCTACTTCCCCGTGCCTCCTTACGACTCGCAGGCAAACCTCCGTAACGAGATGCTCCTGCTGATGGAGAAAGTCGGCATCACCACCGACCTCCACCACCACGAGGTCGCCACCGCGGGTCAGGGCGAGATCGGCATGTACGTCGACGAGATGCTCCCCATGGCGGACAAGCTCCAGTGGTACCGCTACATCGTGCGCAACGTCGCTCGCCGCCACAACAAGGTCGCGACCTTCATGCCCAAGCCTCTCTACGGTGACAACGGCTCCGGGATGCACACGCACGTCTCGCTCTGGAAGGATGGCGAGCCACTCTTCGCTGGCGACAAGTACGCTGGCCTCAGCCAGATGGCGCTCCACTTCATCGCGGGCATCCTCGAGCACGGCAAATCACTCATCGCGCTCACCAACACCACGACCAACTCCTACAAGCGTCTGGTCCCCGGTTACGAGGCGCCCGTCAAGCTCGCTTACTCGAGCCGCAACCGCTCGGCTGCTATCCGCATCCCGATGTACGCGTCCTCGCCAAAGTCCAAGCGTATCGAGTTCCGCACGCCAGACTCCACCTGCAACGGCTACCTCGCCTTCGCAGCGATCATCATGGCCGGCCTCGACGGCATCGAGCGTCAGCTCGATCCCGGCGCACCCATGGACAAGGACATCTACAACCTCCCCCCCGAGGAGCTCGACCAGATCCCGAGCGCGCCCGCTTCGCTCGACGAAGCGCTCGCTTCCCTCGAAGAGGATCACGACTACCTGCTCAAGGGCGATGTCTTCACCGAGGACGTCCTCGAGACCTTCATCACCTACAAGTACGAGAACGAGATCGTGCCGACGCAGCTTCGTCCCACGCCTCTCGAGTACAAGCTCTACTTCGACATCTGATTCACGATCTGTATGTAGAATGATTGGCTGACTGATTGGATGAGTCGAAAGCGAGAGGGCAGGTGATGTGGAGTCATCACCTGCCCTCTCGTGCTTTCTTGCCATCTCCATCGCGCTCAAAAGACCTCGTCGGCGACCTGCACCAACACCGGCGCCTTTGTCGTATCGAGCCACCCCAACACGCGCTCCAGATCCCCACGGCTCATCGCCGTGCACCCGAGCGTCGGTTCGGCGGCGCGCATGTCCGTCGTGTGCAAGAAGATCGCGCTCCCCGCGCCCGGCTTGACCGGGCGCATGTTGTGCTCGACCACCACGCCAAGCGTATACATCGACATCGCCTCCGAGGATGCCCACGCTCCCTTCGCGCCGCCACGTTGCCAGCTGTTGTAATGCTTTGACGCAGGATCATCGACGAACCGATCCTCACCATCGACCGCGCGGTAAGGCCACGAAGAATCACTCGATGCGTAAGGCGCACGCGCCTTCTTGCCAAACGCCTTCCCGAAGGTGAACACGCCACTCGGCGCGCGAAGATCCCCCTCCTTCTTGCTCCCCTGTTGGCGCAGCGGCGATCCCTCCATCACATCGTGTAACCCTCGCCCTCGCGCCAGCCCCTTTGCGCCCAACACCACCTCGATCGCATCGCCGACCTCGACCCACGCATCATCCTTCGCGCGCCGCTCGTACCTGCGCAGTTGCCCACTCGTCGCGTTGTAATGCGACGCCGTCACGAGCACGACCTGTCGATGCTCGTCACTCAAATCCAGCGACTGACGCTTTAGCACCCCGGCCAATCCTCGCTGCGAGGCTTCGACCTTTAACCCGCGAAGCACTGGTCGGAAGCGATGCGTGACGGGCACATAAGAGAGGATGTCGATGGCAGATGTAGAGAACCCGTCCGTCCAGTTGTTGATCACCAACGGAAATCCGCTCTTGCCGAGCTTGTCGCCTGCCAGCCCGAGGTGATCCGGGCGCTTGTCCCCCTTGATCTGCATGAACAGAATATCTCCAGGCAGCCAGGGAGAGCTCGCGTCGCCAGGATCGACAGGCAGCGAGCGCCAGTGCCGCACGAAGTATGGGAGGATCGTCTTCACGCGCCGCTGATCGATGTTCGGGTCGGCGCGCTTGACCATCGGGAAGGAGCGAGGGCTTCGCTTGATGTCCTCGTGAAGCTCGACCTGCAAATCGACCCCGGCGTTGCGCACGGCTCGCACCACGACATCAGTGCAAACGCCGCGATCACGCGCGACATCCCCGCCAGGGTAAGCGAGCTTCTCGTAACCTCCGCGATACGGGGCCGAGTTTAGCTCGGCCTTTCTCGCGCCGACCATGATATCGAGTGAGTCCGGGATCAGATCCTTGTCGTGATCGTGTTCGCCAAAGCTCTCGACCTGCACCACCGGACCGAGAGACGCATCGCCCAGGCCAATAAACGCGCCATCGAGGTAGGCATACATCGCCTCGGAACCAGGCGCCTTCATCACGATGATCGGCTGATCGTCGACCCAGGAAGGAAAGGCCAGCGTGACCTCCTCGTCGAGATCAGGGAAGATCCCCCTGTCCTTGACCTGGAGCGCATGTGGCGGCGCAGGAGGCTTATCGGCGGCTTT
This sequence comes from Myxococcota bacterium, assembly GCA_036155555.1. Classification (GTDB taxonomy): domain Bacteria; phylum Myxococcota_A; class Bradymonadia; order Bradymonadales; family Bradymonadaceae; genus JAYZVO01. The sequence goes on along the minus strand of JAYZVO010000239.1, from coordinate 12,199 downwards.
TTCTGCGGGGTTGGCGGGGGTGGTTTTGGAGGTTGCGGCGCCTTCTGTGTTTGAAGAAGCCTCCTGCGCGAGCCCCTCTGACGGGTTCGCGCGCTCGCACGCCAGACCGACGCCCAGCACGAACAAAAGAACAGAAGCCGCAAGAACAAGAGCCTTCACGCGCGCCACGAGCACCTCCAGATAAGTCTTCGTGGCAAGAACAACGCGCGTGCTTGCTGCGCTTGTTCCAGCAAGTTCCTCACTCCTTGCACAGCCGGGCGCGATCGAACTGAGCGTTGACCGCGGCGCGCTGCTCGGGGGTCGTCGTCGCGAGCAGCTTCTCGCCATCCTCGATCAACTGGAAGACGATGCGATCGTAGCGCTTGGCGCCCGCGTCGATCAGGCGGTGCGCCTTTCCTGGGTTTGGCTTCTCCTTGCGAAGCTCGTCATGGATCACTTGCCTGTCCCGGTGCCCTTGACGACGCAGGACGTTGATCTTGAAGTAGTAATCCTTCTTGAGCTTCTGGATTAGCGCGCGCTGCGCGTTGCTCGCCTTCAACTCGTCGAGTTGGTAGTTGATGAACTGATCCACCAGCCAGGACTCCTCCAGCGGCTCGAAGGGTTTCTCGAGGTGGGCGGCGAGCTTCTTTCGCTGCTCCAGTGAGAACTCGGGCCAGAGCTTGACGAGCACATCGACCATGTCGTGGTACAGATCGACCGCATCGGCGCTCATCTTGTACGAGATCTTTTCGACCTTCTCTCGGCTCGGGTTCTCCTTCTGGAGCTCGTCGATAAGCTCCTCGCGCATCGGATGCCGGGTCTTTCGGAGCTTGAGCGACTCCGAGATCAGGATGTTGGCCTCCTTCTTGACCAGCTCGCGCTGCTTGGCGGTCGCATCCATCGCATCCATGGCCTCATCAAGCTCTCCGAGGACCTCGGCGCGCACCTCCTCTCCAGGCGTCGGGGTGTAACACTTCTCCCCCTTGCAACCTGTCGAGATCACCAGAAACAGGGCGAGGATCATAACGATCGCCCACTGGAATCGATGGGATGTGCGTGAAACTGTCGTGGATGTGTGCATACTCCTCCTCGATGCTCTCGGCGGGGATGATCAGCTTAACCGCCAGCGCGTTTACTTTCCACCTCATCACCAACGCCCGAACCACTTCATGACTTCCCGACCTGACACCAGCATCGCCATCATCGGCCAGGGAATCGCTGGCACGCTCGTGGCCGAGGCCCTCCTGGAGCGCGGCTTCCCGGCAGACGAGGTCGCGCTTATCGATCCTGGCGGCCCTCGCGCCTCGGACGCCCCCGGCGCACTGATGCACGCCATCCCAGGTCGATCGCTCGATCCCAAAGAGGGCACGATGGAGGCGTTCGTCGAGAGCGTCGCGTGGCACGAGAAGTGGCGCGCTCGCCGACCTGACCTTATCCAACGCTCGACGATGACGCGCCCTGACTTCGGACATCGCCAGGGGCGCCGCTACGTGAACACCTGGAAGGATGCCAGCGAGCGCTACCCGCCAGAGCTCGAGAGCGAGCTGCTCGATGCCCAGCAATGCAACGCGCGCCTCCCCGCGATGAAACCTGCCAATCGCGCTGTCGCCTACGGCCCCGCTTATTGCGTGCTGCTGGGAGATATGCTCGAGCATATCTCCCGACAACTTCGCCATCAGGGCGTTCGCGCGCTCGAGGTCGAGGTCCAGGGACTGCTCTCGAAAGAGCACCACTGGACCTTGCTCGATCCTCGCGGCGAACCCTTCCTGACCGCCGCGCGCGTCGTGCTCTGCCCTGGCGCTGGCCTCCCCTACTGGTTCCCAGACCTCCCGCTGGCGATCAATGGCGGCGAATTGCTCACCTGTCTTCCCCCCGAAGGAGCCGAGCTTCATGGCTTTCTGAGCGGTGGAGGACACATCGCCACGCGCCCGGATGGGGGATGGGTTTATGGCGCGACCTACATTCGCCCGCCCGAGGATGCAGAAGATCCTCACGCAGACGCCCACTTTGTTCGCCCGGAACAGGACGCCATCCTCGCCGTCGAGGAGCTCATCGGGAGGTTGATCCCGAGCATCCGAGAAGCGCGCGATGTGCGTGTCTGGCGAGGACAACGCGCCGTTTTCCTGACCGACCGCCAGCCTCTGGCTGGCGAGGTTCCAGGGCAACCCGGCTTATTCTTGCTCGGCGCGCTGGGGTCCAAGGGGTTACTCTGGGCGCCATCGCTCGCGGCGATGATGGGGCAACGCCTCGTCGAAGGACCGCCAACCGACGAGGCGTTGCCCCATCATCGCCGCGCCGAAGCTGCGCGCGCGAGCTCGGGCTCGATGGAGCGCTGGGCATCCCCGAAGATCACCAGGCGCCAATGAGCGCGTGTCGCGTCGATGGCCTGGCCACCTGACGCGCTCCTTTACGATACGAGAGAACACCGAGCAGGATGAGCTTATGACCCTCTACCCAAAACGCACCATCGACTCGCGCACCGCGCGCATCTCCTACGCATCCTTTGGCGACAAGGGCGCGTCCCCCTTGATCATGATCCAGGGATTGGGGATGCCCGGCACCATGTGGCACCGCCTCGGCGAGGAGCTCGCGGAGGAAGGTTTCCACGTGGTCATCCCGGATAACCGGGGCACGGGCGCATCGCACAACCTCAAGCCGATGTTCCTGATGCAGGATCTGGCCGAGGACATCGCCGCCGTCCACGATCATGTCTTTGGCAGCGCGCCCGCATATGTCGCTGGGATCTCGCTCGGAGGTATGATCACGCAACGCTTCGCGCTCGATCACCCCGAGCGCACGCGCGGGCTGGTGCTCGCGGCGACCACTTGCGGGCTCCCACACAACCTGCTCAATGGCGCGTTCGTGTCACCAGAGGCGATCGGGTTGCTGCTCAAGCTCTGCTTCACGCCAAAGAGCGCGACCATCGATGATATGAGCAAGCTGTTGATTCACCCGGACTCGAGCCCGCGACAAAAAGAACTGTTCGGGCGTATCCGCGAGATCTTCACGCAAGAACCCACGCCTCCCGCGACCTATGCTCTCCAACTGCTCGCGGCGCTGTTTCACTCCACGGGCTCCCAGCTTCACCGCATCAAGGTCCCCGTGCATGTCATCACCGGTGACTCCGATCACCTGATCCCATCGAAGAACTCCGACCTGATCGCGTCGAGGTTGCCAAACGTCAAACACACCGTCGTCGAGCGCGCAGGCCACGCCTTCCCGCTCGAGCATCCGCGCTCGTTTGTCGATGAGATCTGCGCGCTGCGCGAGCGCGCAGAAGCGCCTTGAGGCACGCCGCGCGCATCTACTTCTGTGATGCGAGGCAGCGGCGCACGAGAGCGCCGTGAATCCAACGCTCGCGTTGGCGCATTCCTACTGTCCCGGTGATGGACAGCTCGAGCTGTCCATCATCCCCAAACAGCAAGAACAGGGAGAATCCAAACGATGGAGAAGGTCAAGAAGAGCGAGGCAGAGTGGCGCGAGCAGCTCGATGAGATGCAATACCAGGTCACCCGATGCTCGGCCACCGAGCGCGGCTTCACAGGGAAGTACTGGGATCACTTCGAGGATGGCACCTACGTTTGCATTTGCTGTGGGCTCGAGCTCTTTGACTCCGAGCACAAGTTCGAGTCGCACTGTGGGTGGCCAAGCTTCTACGACACGCTCGAAGACAAACACATCACCCGCAAGGAAGATCGCACCCATGGCATGATCCGCACCGAGGTCTTGTGCGAGCAGTGCGACGCACACCTCGGGCATGTCTTTCGGGATGGACCGAGGCCAACGGGGTTGCGCTACTGCATCAACTCCGCCTCGATCGACTTTGTCCCGCGCGGCGAGGAGAAGTGACGCTCACAACCCGAGCGCGTAGGACACCGTCGCGTGCGCCACGGCGCCCTTCTCCTCGCTCCCCTGCGAGTAGACGGATATCTCGCACAGCGCCGAGCGACGGCCCACCTTGATAAACGCGCCGCGGGCCACGAGGCCCGCGGCCGCAGGCTTGCGCAGAAAGTTCACGTTCATGTTGGTCGTGGCCACGTTGGTCACCGCGCCGAGCCTGCCCATGACCACCACATACGCAGCAGTATCGATCAACTTCAGGATCGTCGGGCCAGAGATCGTCTGACCCGGGCGCAGGTGTCGCTCGTGGAACGCCATCGTGACGACGGCGCCCTCTTCATCGAGCTGCGAGACGCCAAAGAGCGAGACGTCGGGGTCGTGCGGGAAACCTTGCTCGAGCAACGCGAGCACATCAGCAGGTTCAGTCATTGCGATCTTTCTGGAGGGAGGATCAGTTTACGTCGAGGCGCTCCTTACGAGCGTTGGCGAGCTCGAGCTCGATGCGCAATCGATCTCTTGCCGCAGGGCACTCCTCCAAATACGCCTCGAAGTCGCGCACGGCAAGCCCCCAGACCTTCATCTGCGCGTACAACAGGCCGCGATCACGGACCTCTTTCGGCTGGTCGGGGTCCCAGGCGAGCATCACGTCGATGCAGGCGATGGCGTCGAAGGTCTCGCGCGCGCGCAGGTGCGCGATCTTGAGGTTGCGCATCACGCGCAGGACAACCTGCCTCGCGGTCGCTGGCTGGAGGTAACAGGGACGAAACGGCACCGTCCCATCGCTAAAGCGCTCGAGCATACGCTTGCAATCGATCTTCGAGAGCTGCTGCCCCTTGTGGAAAGGATCGAGGAAGAGATCCTCGACATCAGTCGGTGAGATCAAAAAATGGAACGGGAAGCTGATCGCCTCGAGCGCCAGCCCCACTCGCCGCGCCACCTCGATATAAACCACCGAGAGCGTGATGGGCAGCCCGCGCTTTCGCTCGAGCACCTTGTTCACATACGAGTTTCGAGGATCGTAATACTCGTCGTTGTTTCCTTGAAAGCCGCACTCATCGAAGAGAAAACAGGTGAGCACGTCGAGCTTCTCGCGCACGCTCTCGACCTCTTCGATGCGAGGGCGCACGCGCTCCGCGAGCGCGTCGAGCGTTTGCTTGACCTCGACGATGGGGCAAGCAGAATTGGCGTAACGCACGGAGAGAAGGAGCGCGTCGATGAGTGAGACATCCTCATCGGGCAGCTCGGCCATCAAGAGGAGCTCGGCGCAGGTGGCGTCGCTTGCATGTTTCATGGCATCAGCCAAGTGCAACAGGGTACCCTGCTCTCGCGCGATGGAGGTCAGGGTAAAGAACGAGACGACAGCGAAGTACGAGGACAACTTGTCCTAATTATCGAAGACTCCAGCGACTTTGAAAAATTCAGACAACAAATATCAAACATTCACCGCATGAATCTTATAGACTTTGACCTGAACCTCCTCGTCGCGCTCGACGCCTTGCTCGAAGAGCAGCACGTCACGCGCGCGGCAAAACGCGTGGGCCTGAGCCAACCGGCGATGAGCAACGCGCTCTCGAGGTTGCGCGCGGAGCTCGATGATCCCTTGCTCGTTCGCACGGGCACGGGCATGACGCCGACACCACGCGCGCTCGAGCTGATCGAGCCCGTCAAGAAGGCGCTCGCCATGATCGACAGCGCGCTCTCGAGCGAGCCATTTGCCCCCGAAAACGCCACGGCAAAGGTTCATGTGACAGGCACCTCGGGCGCATTGCATGGGCTCGTGGGGCGGCTGCTCGAGGAGGTTTGTGCGCGCGCGCCAGGGATCGAGATCACGTTCGGCCTGTTCTCGACGCTGGAAGATCCCGAGGATGCGCTGCGCCAGGGGACGACCGATCTGATCCTCGCCACGAGCGATGCGCTCGCGCTCTCGACCTCGCTCGAGCGTGAGGTGCTCGCGACGCGACGCTCCTTCGCCCTGGTCAAACATACGCACCCGCTGGTCAGCGCAAAGAGCCTGACAGAGGCGGCGCTCGAAGACTTCGAGCGCATCCCCGAGGGAACATCGGCGCTCGCGCCAGATCTGCTCTCGGCGGTGTCGCTCTTGCTCGCCACCGAGCGTTGGATGCGAGCCGAGGAAGAGGTCGCCATGTTCCTCGCGAATCACCCGGACCTCGCGTCGATCCCGCTGGAGGGGAGCGAGCGTGACGTGGCGATGTTCTGGCATCAACGCACGGATCTGGACGCGACCTCGCGTTGGCTACGCCAGACGATCCGCACGCTCATCGATTAACGATCACGGGACCGACGACTCGGGGGATGAAATACCCTCGCGCGGGGTTTACCATGTGTCTATCGTTTTAGAGGTCTTCTCCACGAGGTTTGGTCATGACCCTACTCTTCCTGCTCTTGCCAGTGGCCGTATTGGCCGCGTGCTTCTGGATCGTGGCGCAAACAGAACAGGCCCCTGCCCCGCCTCATGAAGAAGATCCTGTGGGCCTGTGCACCTGCGTGGTGATCGACTTCGAAGCCCCGGACACCACGATCGTCATGGACGCCGAACACTTCACGATGGACATGCTCGCCAAGAGGTTGTCCCGTCGCGGCATGCCCGCGCGTTGCTCTGGCGATGATCGCAGGATTCAGCTCGAGTACGAGCGCCGCGTCTACCACATCAAGATCCTCGAGTGGGAGCCCGAACGCCTGACCCTGCGTCTCGACCTCGAATCAGGCGGCCCTCCCCCCGAAGAGCACGAGAGCCTCGAGGTGCTCGGCACCCTGCACTACATCCTGCGCACGCTGGATCATAGTGAGTTTCGCTGGTACCGGCGCGAGGATCTCATCGGGCGACAGAACCCTCACACGACCCCCTATTGATTCCGTGAGAAGTGATGCTCAGGAGTCGCGCAGCAGCTTCACGAGCCGCTCGACGCGCGCCTGCTCGACAGGCGCGCGAACGTCGCCGTTTTGCTTGAAGTAGGTCCCGACGATCGCCACATCCGCCAATGGCCAGAGCTGCGGGGCGCGCTCGGGCGTGACGCCCGAACCGAGCACCACCGGGCGCCCACCTGCGGCCTCGCGCACGGTCTCGAGCAACGCCGTCGAGATCGGCTCGCCGGTCCCCGTGCCCGTCACGATGACCGCGCTCGCCAACCCTCGCAGCAAGCAATCCTTGGTCGCGGTCGTGGGGTCCGTGGGCGCGAGCGGCGTGGCGTGCTTGACGAGCACATCCGCCCAGATGTCGACATCCCCGGCGCCGAGCGCGCTCCTGTAGCGCAGCGTCTCGTAGGCTTCCCCTTCGATAACCCCCTGGTCGGTGAGGTAGGCGCCCGTGTGCACGTTGACGCGGATAAAATCAGCGCCCGCCACCGCTGCGATCCCCATGGCCGAGTGCGCGTCATTGCGCAAACAGTTCACCCCGAGCAGCAGCTCATCTCCCATGCGCTCGCGCAGCTCGCGCGTGAGCATCGCCATCAAGGCAACCTGGTGAGCAGGCAAGCGCGAGGTCGCGTCCCCCTTGGCAAAGGGGGCCGAGCCAAAATTCTCGATGATGCAGCCGTCGACGCCGCCAGCGAGCAAGGCGTCGAGATCACGCATCGCGCCATCGCGCACGCCGTCAAAGCCACCCCCCGTGTAGAGCGGATCTCCTGGCATCGCGCCCAGGTGAATCACTCCGATGATCCTGTCTCTCAAATTCCTTGGCATGCAGCTATCCTCGTTGCCCGCGAAGCAATGCGAGCGGTTGAAATGCGGTTTTCCTCTCGGCAGGTTCTCGGCTAGGCTAGGGAATGTAACGCAAACCGAACGGCAAGCGCCGAGAAGAAGTGGTCCTTCCACCTTTCCAATCACCCCGAAAGTTCGTTCATGCCCAACTACTTCGATGACTACGTCAACGAGTTCCGATCGCTCGGTGAGGTCGACTTTAACCGCACTTACCGCGCACCAGTCCTGATTGGACTGGGGATCGTGGGGGAGCTTATGGAAGAGGGCGAGCGCGGGAACGCTCAAACGTTCCTGGCCAACCTCTACGATGACGATGATGAGGTCAAGAGCTTGATGCGTCGCGTCTGGCCCCTGCTCAAGGGAGAATATGGCCCGCCGATCCCCTGGGTTCGCGTGGGGCGCGTGGCCAACAACGACGTCGTCATCAATGATTACTCCATCTCCAAACACCACTGCGAATTTCGCCGCAGCGAGGGAATGATGGCGATCGTCGACCTCGACTCTCATAACGGGATCATGGTCGGCGGGCACCACATCCCCGCGCAGGTGCCCATCGAGGTCCAGGACGAGGACGAGCTCGTCTTTGGCCGCTACAAGTTCGAATACCTCAGCGCGCAAACCTTCCTCGCGCGCGTCAAGACCGTGGCGCAGGCTGGCACCTAGAGCAGTCTCCCGAGGCAAGAAATGAAAAAGGGAGCGATGTTTCTTTCTCGAGAAAGAAACATCGCTCCCTTTTTCGTAAAGCTCTTATCGAGCGTCATACGAGGATGTTCTTTTTAGGAAAGAACACCCTCGCCAGACGATCAATACCCGCGCGAGCGGCGCTTCCTGCGGTTGCGCTCTTCCTTGCGGCGACGGCGCTCAGCCTCGATGGACTTCTGGCGCTTGGCGTCGCTGGGCTTGACGTAGAAGCGGTGACGCTTGGCTGCGCGGTTGATACCCTCGCGGCCAACTTGACGCTTGAGCTGGTTGATGGCGCGGTTGATGTTGTTGTCGCGCACGACGACCTCGATCGGGCCGAGTTCAATGCTTTCTTTGCTTGTACGAGCCATGTACTTTCACACTCCTTCACACGTTTCACGTGGTTTTGTGCTGGGTTAACGGTTTCTCTTACTTACGTTCTATCTCGGCATCGCGCGAGTGATGGTTCACCCCCTTTTGCGCGACGCACTGTTTACTCAGTTCGCTTCGTTATGTTGCCCGGCGAAGTGGCTGCAAATACAGACAGCTTCTCGCGGGAGCAAGGGGTTTACAGTAATTTGACATGGTTGCCAAGCCCCATCCCGCGGCGGGCCCTATATAATAAGGATTCTCACGCGTTTGCCAAGGATTCCACGCTCGTGCGCCCCTCGAGCTCCTCGAGCAACACCGCCAAACTCTCGCCCAACTCCTGCCAACGCTCCTCGCCGAGCACCCTCGAGAACTCCTGCTCGATCGCGATCAACGCCCTGACGCCATCGATCAAGCTCTCGCCATCGCGCGCGAACCGCACCAGCTTGGCCCGCCCATCATCCGGGTCCGCCACGCGCTCGAGCAATCCCATCTCCTCGAGCTCGTCGACCCACTGCCCGATCGCTTGCTTGCTCACGCCCACCCTCTCGGCCAACACGCTCATGCGCGTCCCCTCGAGATCCACGTGCGGGAACAACCGGGTGTGCGTCACTCGGATGCCCTCGAACCCCATCGCCACCATCTGCGCGATCGCGTAGTCGTTGAGCAACCGCGCTGACTTGAACAACAGCTGCGCCACGCTCGCGCGCTTTAACCCTTCCAACGCCTCACGGTTGCTCTCGAGCTTCTCTCGGGTCATGAAAGCCTTCCTCTTCCTCGAAAAATTTCTCCTGTGCCCAGAGATAGTCAAGCACACTTGACGAAATTTCGTCAAGTGTGCTTGACTATCCCTGGCTACCCGGACGACCCTATTCTCTCACACCAAAGAAAAGAGGAGTGCGACGATGCTCGAACCTCTGTGCGATAACATCTGGCACGATTGCTCTCATAACCTACGCATGCCCGGGGGGATGTACTTCCCTTGCCGGATGACGGTGATCAAACTCTCCGATGGCGGCATCCTGCTCCACTCCCCGATCCCCATCAGCGATGAAACCGCCGCGCAGATCGATGCGCTCGGCGAGGTCACCCATATCGTCGCGCCGAACAACTACCACCACTTGTTCTTGCCTGCCGCGACGGCACGCTACCCCGAGGCCACCGTCTGGGGCGCTCCAGGGCTGCCTGCAAAACGCCCGGAGGTCTCCTTCGACCACATCCTCGGGCAGAGCACGCCGTCGTTTGCAGACGAGCTCGAGCCCTTGTTTGTCGCGGGCGTCCCCGAACTCGACGAGCACGTCTTCTTCCATCACCCGACAAAGAGCCTGATCGTCACGGACCTGATCTTTCACATCCAGGAGCCGCACAACTTCATCACGCGCGTGATCCTGACGATGGTGGGCGTCCACAAGAAATGCACCCAAAGCAAGGTGTGGCGCTTCTTCTGCAAGGATCGCGAGGCCGCCGGACTGAGCGCTCGCGCCATCACCGAACTCCCCGCAGAGCGCCTCATCATGGCCCACGGCCAGGTCGTCGAGGGCGCGCAGACCCGCGACAAGATCACCGCCGCGTTAAAGTGGATGACCTCCGGCGCGCCAGTAAAAGCACTCCCTGCCTCGAGCTGAGGCTTTGCAAAAACCACCGCTCGCCACATAGACTCTGGAGCACCACGCCGGAAACAATAGCCCCGCACGATCCGAGGGGCTTTTGTGACGAAGATCTGTGGTATGCCTCCTGGGCACATCGTTCGGTAAACTACTGCGAGAGGAGGTGAGCGATGATTCTGGTCGAGACAATCAGGGACGCCATCATCGGGGAAGACCGCGCGATCGAAGGTCCTTATGGCATGCGCCGCGTGACCTACGCCGATTACACCGCGTCAGGAAGAGCGCTGGCGTTTATCGAGGACTTTATCCGGGACGAGGTGCTCCCGCTTTATGCGAACACCCACACCGAGACCTCGGGGACGGGCCTGCAAACCACGCACTTTCGCGAAGAAGCGCGCGAGATCATCGCCAGAGCCATGGGCGCCACAGATGAAGACGTCGTGCTCTTTTGCGGCTCGGGCGCCACGGGCGCCATCAACAAGCTCATCGACGTGCTCAACATTCGCCTCCCCTGCAACCTCGATCGCGCCTACGCGCTGAGCCAGCAAGTGCCCGAGGCCGAGCGCCCCGTGGTCTTTATTGGCCCCTACGAGCACCACTCCAACGAGCTCCCCTGGCGAGAATCACTGGCCGAGGTCGTCGTCATCCACGAGGACGCCGATGGCAGGATCGACCTCGCGCATCTGGAGCGCGAGCTCGAAAGATACGCCGAGCGCCCCTTGCGCATCGGCAGCTTCTCGGCGGCATCGAACGTGACCGGCATCGGCTCGAAGACCGCTCAGATCTCTGCCATCCTGCACCGCCATGGCGCCCTCTCCTTCTGGGATTTTGCCGCCGCAGGACCCTACGTCGACATCGACATGAACCTCACCGACGAGAGCCTCGGCGCAGAAGCCCACCTGGCATACAAGGACGCCATCTTCATCTCGCCGCACAAGTTCATCGGCGGCCCGGGCACGCCAGGTCTCCTCGTGGCAAAGCGCCACCTGTTCAAGAACCTCGTGCCGACCTCCCCTGGCGGCGGCACCGTCGCCTACGTCAACAGCGTCGAGCACCGCTACCTCGATGACATCGAACACCGCGAGGAAGGCGGCACGCCCGCCATCGTCGAGTCGATCCGCGCGGGCCTGGTCTTCCAACTCAAGGAGGCGGTGGGACACGAGACGATCTCCACCCTCGAGCGCGACTTTATCCAACGCGCCATCGCCTCGTGGGCGGCTGAACCCAACATCGAGATTCTGGGCAACCAGGCCGCATGGAGGCTCTCGATCGTGAGCTTCGTGCTGCGACATGGGGAGCGCTACCTTCACCACAACTTCGCCGTCGCCTTGCTCAACGACCTGTTCGGAATCCAGGCGCGCGGAGGTTGCTCGTGCGCTGGCCCCTATGGCCACAGGTTGCTCGGCATCGACCTGACAACCTCACGCGAGTTCGAACGAGAGATCGTCCAGGGGTGCGAAGGGATCAAGCCAGGTTGGGTGCGCGTGAACTTCAACTACTTCATCGACGAGGAGGTCTTCGAGTACATCCTCGAGGCCGTCAAATTCGTCGCTGAACATGGCTGGTTGTTCTTGCCCGATTACTCCTTCGAGGCACACACCGGACAGTGGCATCACCGCACGCGACGCCTGAAAGCGCCGCATTCGCTCCACGACCTCTGCTACAAGAACGGGCATATGCGCTACCCCAAGCGCCGCGCCTCGGCGCCCATCACCGAGTTGCCCCGCTACCTCGAGCAAGCACACCGCCTGAAGGACGAGGTCGTCGCGCGCGCCCTGAAAGATGGCGTAGGAGAGCGCCCACAGCTCTCCACAGACTTCGAACAGTTGCGCTGGTTCCCGCTCCCACACGAGGCGCTCGCTGAACTCGAGGGCGCGCCGCTCTCTCAAACCGGCCGCACACCCATCCACCTCACCAGGAAAAAGACGACCTGAGTCGTGACGCTTCGAGCCACGGATTCTCCTCGCGACGCTCGGGCGCCGAGCAAAAGAGAGCCGCGCAAAAAT
>JAYZVO010000238.1:0-4077 GCA_036155555.1 Myxococcota bacterium | reverse complement strand
TATTCACGGCACAATCACAACAACCTTGCGCAAGGCGGCTTGAAGAATGCGGCGTGCACCGATTTTGACAAGCGCGCCTCGCCGCATGCTTCATGCACGCATTCTTCTATTTATGGGTACGCCTGAGACAGGAGCAAAGGCACAAAATCAGGCTCAGTTTCCTACCAGACCTTTGATCTCGAGGAAGCGTCGACGCAGCTTGCCCACGCCAGTCACGCCCGAATCACCCACGGGCGTCATCCTCACGACGGTCAAACCGAAGCGCACCGCTTCGGTTGGATACTTTGTTTTGTACTCGAAGTCTTGTGCGAGTTTGAAATCATCGAGTTCGTAGAAGGTCACATCGACCACCGCGCGCTTGTTTCGCATGCGCAGCGTGGTTTGTTGAATGCCTGCCAGGTTGGTCGTCTCGGGCTCGCCAAAGCTCCACCCATCGCGACGCAAGACAGTGAGAAGATCTCTTGGACGCCGCGTCTCCATCTTGGCCGCGAGCTCCGCCTGACTCGGAGCACGTTCCTCGGAAGGCGTCGTCTCCGCCACCACATCTGTATCTGTCGTGTCCGTTTCGGTCCCCTTGGCGGGCCTGTCCTTGAGCAAGACGACAGCGCCAATGCCAATGACCGCGAGCAACAGGACCCCGACCCCGACCGCGAGCACTGCGGGGGATTGCTTGCCGCCCGAAGCGCGCGCGCCGCCTGGTGTCGCTGGCCGACCCGCAGGAGCATCCATTCGCGAAGGACGCTCTCTTCGCGGAGCTTCGTTGCGATTGACGGAACCCGTGCGATCGAGCTCGAGCTTGTGCGCGTCGACATCCGCGAAGCCGCCGCTGTCTTCTGCGAGCCCTCGATGTGCAGGCTTGTCGCGTTGAGAACGTCCTCGCCCTTGCGGCGAGGAATCCTGCCCCCCGAGCCCCTGGCGCTTCCCCTGGAGCGGGGCGATGAGATCGGGGTCTGTGTCCGTCCCGGCAAAGTCGAGGATTCCATCGAACATGTTCGACGACTCCTCGAAGAGGTTCACCTTCTTCTGCTCGTCATCCGCGAGCCACTGCTCGAGGTAACGTGACATCTCCTCGCAGCTCTGAAAACGCCGGTCGGGATCTTTGAGCAGCGCGCGCTCGACGATGGTCGCGAGGCCAGGGGGGAACATCCCTGGAGGGAGCGACCATGGCCTTGGCCCCAGGTGATACTCCACGCAAGTCGCGTAGTCGATCTCGGGGACGGCGGGCTTCCCGGTGAGCATCTCCCACATCACCTGACCGACGCCGTAGATGTCTGAGGCGCGGGTTAGCTCGTGACCTCGAAGTTGTTCGGGGGATGCGTACCGTGGCGTGCCGACAAAATCACCCTCTCGCGTCAGCTTGAGTTGTGCGGCCTGTCCCTGCCACTCCGCCGGGTCGACTTTGGCAAGACCAAAGTCGAGCACCTTGACGACCTCCAGCCCATCCATATCCGTGGTGAGCATGATGTTGGATGGCTTCAAGTCACGGTGCAAGATGTGCTGCCGGTGCGCTTCCGTAAGGCTCTTGAGCATCTGGATCGTCAAGCGCGCGGTGCGCTTGGCGTCGATCGGGCCGGTGTCCTTGATCACATTGCGCAGAGACGCGCCCTCGACCCACTCCATGGCGATAAACCAGAGCCCCTGGTCGTGACCGTAATCGTAGATAATGATGGTGTTGGGATGGCGCAGTTGACTCGCGAGGCGTGCCTCGCGCTGAAAGCGCTGTGTCCAGGCGCGATCGAGCTCGCCGTTGCCCGCGCTCATGATCTTGAGCGCGACGATGCGGCCCATTTCGATGTGGGTGCCACGGTAAACGATGCTGCAACCACCGCGAGCGATCGCTTTATCGATGCGGTAGCGTCCCGCCACGATCGTCCCTGGCGCGTATACAGGTTGCCTCATGGGCGCACCCCTCGTCTCGAATATATGCTCACCGCTCCCCTTCTTTCTCTTGCTCGTCCACGATATCGCGGTAACGCTCGAGCGTATTCTCCAGGGCGCGCGTGGCCTGACGGCTATCATCGTTCATCGGAGAGATCTTGACCGCCTTGGTGTCAAAGATGATGAACCGATGCGGCGGCTTCACCACCGAGGCGAGCTCCTTGATGATTTGACCTGACCTCGCCTCGATCAGCGTCACCTCACACTTGAGGCGATCCCCCTGATGGAAGTTGATCGTCTGCTGCGTGAAACTGCTCAGATCTGTAACCTCTGATTCACTCCCCTTCTTCCACCCCGCAGACTTGATCGCGAGGATGATTCCCCCCGTGGAGTACTTTGCCGCTGGCCTGGGCGCGACCTCTTCCTTGGCAGGCTCCTCATTTCGCTCGGCAGCGATCTCGTCGACCGCAGCGAACGCTCTCCTGTCAGCGTCCTCCTCGCCAAGATACCGTTTGGCCAGGAGCACCCCGCCCAACACGATCGCGCTCGTCAGGACGAGCGCGCCGAGCGGCTTGAACAAGTCTGGCGCCCCGGACTTCTCGGGATGAAGAGGTTGCGTTCGGATGGAGTCATCGCTCGCACCGGGCCCCCCTCCTGGTGGTCCATAGGATGGCGTCTGTGGAGGAGGAGAGCTGCGCATCGATGGAGAACTCGAGGCGATGTCCGCCTCGAGCTCGAGCTCCACACCCGCGTAGCTCTCGGGCATGTTCGAGACCTGCGTCTCGCGCCCCGGCAACCGCCGCGCCCTCACCTGGGATGAAGGAGCAGGGTCTTGCGAAAACGCGCGCGAGTCATCCTCGTCCGCGCCAAAATAAAACTCGGCGCTGCTCAGGTTCGGATCGAAGATCTGCTTGTCGCGCACCAAAACGAGGCTGTCCTCCTCGAGCGAAGGGTGGCCATCGGTCAACTCTGGCGCGCGGCCAAGCTGTGTCATCACGCTCGGCGCGGCGGCCTGCGGGAGCCGAAAATCAGAGTCGGAGATGTTCGCGCGTGGGATGCCCGCTTTGAGCTCCTGGGTGTGCTGTGTCTCGGCCAATGAGGTCGGGTTGGCGAGCCACGCCTCGAGCGCTTCGCGCATCTCGGCCGCGCTCTGATAGCGCTGAGGCACATGCCGCATCACCGCGCGCTCGACCACCGCGACGAGCCCTCGCGGAATGTTCGCGCTCGCAGGCATGCACATCGGGACCTTGCGATTCTCCATATGGAATGTGCTGCAATCATACCAGGAGCTCATGACAACCGCGGGTTTCCCGGTGAGCATCTCCCAGAGGATCAGCCCGATCCCATAAACATCCGTCGCCGCCGAGAGTCGCTGCGCGAAGAGCTGCTCGGGCGCCGCATAACGCGGTGTGCCCACAAAGCTGTTGTCCTGAGTCAGCCCCGGCTCGCTCGATTCGCTCTGTTGCGCATCCTGCAAGACCTTGGCGATCCCGAAGTCGACAACCTTGACGACCTCTTCGCCACGAAAGTCGCGCGCGAGCATGATGTTGGCTGGTTTGAGGTCGCGGTGCAGCACGCCATAGTGGTGCGCTTCTTCCAGGCTCGAGAGCATCTGGATGGCGAGCTTCGCCGCACGCTCCGGCGCGAAGATTTCGCCCCCGTTCTTTATCACGTCCTTGAGCGAGCGGCCGTCGATGTACTCCATCACGAGGTAGAAGAGCCCATCCTCGGTGCCGTAATCGAACACGGTGATCGTGTGCGGAGATCGAAGCTGACTGATGACCTTGGCTTCACGAGAGAAGCGCTGGGTCGACGTCTTGTCCTCGACCCCCATCACCTTCTGAGGGGTCAAGATCTTGATCGCGACCACGCGTGACATCGCCAGGTGCTCGCCGCGATAAACCGCGCTGAAGCCTCCGCGGCCAATCACCTCGTCGAGGCGATACTTATCCGCGACGATCCGGCTCTTGAGTTGTTCGAAGATGGAGGACATCTCGACTCTTGCAGGTGCGAGTTGAGCACATCCCTCGCCCCCTACCCTCGAGGATCAACACCAGGATGCTTACTCGAAGTTTAGCATACATGAGTCCTTTTCGAATGCATACCGCGCAACACAGCGGCCCCCAAAGACGTAACAGTGGGGGGGGGGTGTTGAAGCAACACACCACAACCAGAGAGTGCACTGGGGGTCGTGTCTTG
>JAYZVO010000237.1:0-6641 GCA_036155555.1 Myxococcota bacterium | reverse complement strand
GGGGCGGGCAATTCTTGCCCGCCCCTGCTCGGCAAACTTCTCCGCTTCCTCCTCTCGGGTGGGCACAGGTGTCCATGGGGAGGGGGAGAGGGCGTTGTTTTCTGCGGGGTTCGCGAACTCGAGAGGATCTGGCACGCGCGTTGCTAAGAGAAGAACCGGGACTCACTCCAACGGATAGGAGGTCGAGAAAATGAACGGGATCTATGACGCAACTTATAGCCTGCTGAGAAACGGGTTGGATATCTCGCTGACGCGCCAGAAGGCGCTCAGCGGTAATATCGCCAACCTGGACACGCCAGGCTATGTGCCGCGCGACGTTGACTTCGCGCAGGCGCTCGATGCGGCGACCCAGAGCCAGTCGACGGGGATGTCGCGACCGACCATCGAGGTGATCGAGCGCCCTGACAAGGCCGCGAGCGCGGACGGCAACGCCGTCGACCTCGACATGCAGATGGCCAGGCTCTCGCAAAACGCCACGTTCTACTCGGCGACCACGCGCGGGATGAACCGCAAGCTCGCGTTGCTGCGCTATGCGGCAAGCGAAGGAGGGGCGTGACCATGAGCTTCTTGCAAGGATTCGAAGTCTCGGCCAGCGGCTTGCGCACCCAGCGCGCGAGGATGAACGTCATCTCGTCCAACCTCGCCAACGCCGAAACCACGCGCACCGCCAACGGCGGCCCCTACCTGCGAAAGCAGGTGGTCTTGCGCGCGCAGCCCATGCAGTCCTTCGACGCACACCTCGAGGGCGCCGTCCACGGCGTCCAGGTGCAGGGCGTTCAAGAGGATACGCAAACCCCCACCCAGCGTGTCTACGATCCGGGGCACCCCGACGCGGACGGCGCCGGGTATGTGGAGCTCCCGAACGTGAACGTGCTCGAGGAGATGGTCGATATGATCACCGCCTCGCGAAGCTATGAGGCCAACGCGACGGCCTTTGACACGCTCAAGAGCATGGCGCAACGCGCGCTTCAAATCGGCTCCTGAGCGTGAACTGGTAAGGAAGACGTCCGAACGGAGATACAAGCGATGGCGATCGAAGCAATACAGAACCCTTCCCTCCTTTACGCGCCTCAGGCGTTGGGCCAGGCGCCCAGAGCCGAAGCTCCCGCGGTGGTGGATCGCTTTCAAGCGATGCTCGCGCAAGGGATCGAGGCCGCGAATCAGGAGCACGTCCAGGCTGACAAGGAGCTCTCGAGGATGGTCGAGACGCAGGGCGCGAACCTGCACGAGGCGATGATCGCGCTCTCGCGCGCCGAGATCGCGCTCCGCGTCACGACCAAAATCGGGCAGAAGCTCGTCGGTGCCTATCAAGAGATAAGCAGGATGCAAATTTGATCACCTTCCATCAATCGGGTGGTCGAGAGCGCAGATAAGGTCGCGCGTTCCTTTCGGATGAGGGCGCGCTCCAGAGGTGGGTTAGAGAGATGTCAGAAACAGTGGAAAAGGACGCGGCGAGCAAGCCTGGCTCGGAGTCCTCCTCGCCCAAGGGGAGAGGTCAGGTCGAGGGCAGCCAGGACGGCGCAGGTCGTCTCAAGGGTGCGCTCTCGAGGTTGACGCTCGCGCAAAAGATCGGCGCCGTGGTGACGCTCGCGTTGACCTTTGGCGGCTTGCTCTGGATCGCTTTTAGCGCGACCCAGGTCGAGCACCGCACCCTCTATGGGAACCTGAGCGCGGCGCAGTCCGCGCAGATCGTCGAGGCGTTGCAGCAAAAGCAGATCCCTTACAAGCTCGAAGGCCCAGGGACGATCACCGTCCCTGTCGAGAACATCCACGAGGCTCGCATTTACCTCGCCGGGCAAGGTTTGCCCGAGTTCGAGGGCGCGGGCTTCGAGCTCTTCGACAAGAACGAGTTCGGGATGACCGCCTTCACGCAGAAGGTCAACTACCAACGCGCCATGGAGAGCGAGCTCGCCCGCACCATCCGGCAGATCAAGAGCGTGCACCAGGCGCGCGTTCACCTCGTCATCCCCGAGCGCGCGCTGTTTCAAGAGGATCAGCGCCAGCCAACCGCGTCCGTGATCGTCACGCTTCGCCCCGGCGCTGTGCTCGAGCCCGCTCAGATTCGCAGCATTCGTCACCTCGTCTCGGGCGCCATCGAGGGGATGGACCCACGAGATATCGCCGTGGTCGATGCTGCGGGCGCCATGCTCGCCAAACCTCGCTCGCTCGAAGCGGGAGGAGGCAGCGGCACAGGGCTCGATGATAGCGAAGAGGTCAAGACCGCCGCGCTCATGGAGCGCGAGCTCGAGGAGCGCGTCGTCGAACTCCTCGCGCCGCTCGTTGGCAGCGAGAACGTTCGCGCCAAGGTCTCCGTCGAGCTCGAGACGCGCAAGGTCACCGAGACCGCCGAGCTCTATGACCCCGACAAGACCGCCGTGCGCCGCGAGCAGCGCTCCGAGGAGTCCAACCAGCGCGGCGAGGCTTCCGCCAATGGCGTCGCTGGCGCGACGACGCAGCTTGGAAACGGGACCGCGAATGGCGCGAGCACGCAGCTCAACACGCAACGCACCAACGAAATCATCGACTACGAGGTCAACAAACGCATCCTCCAGACCACCGACGTTGGCTTGCGCGTCAAGCGCCTCTCCGTCGCGGTGTTGGTCGATGATAGCCAGCCGCTCGCCACTGGCGCCGAGGCCGCCAACGCGACCACTCCATCGGTCACGCTCGAGCCCGCCAAGATCGAAGCGCTCGTGCGCTCGGCGGTCGGCTTCGATGCGCAACGTGGGGATCAGCTCGAGGTCATGAAGGAGCGCTTTCGTCCGGTCGAGCAACCTGACATGACGCCGCTCCCCTTCTGGCAAGAACCGCTCTTTCTGGCGCAGGCGATCCGTTATGGCGTCCTCGCGGTCCTCGCCCTGTTGATTCTGATGTTGGTCGTGCGCCCCGTGCTCAAGACCATCCGCGACGAGATGTCCGAGAAGCCCGCTGGCGCAGAGGTTATCCCATTGCTCGCGGCGGAGTCCGGCGCGGTCGGCAAGACCGTCGCGCAGCTCGAGGGTGAACTCGAAGGGACCGGGAAATCGACGCTCGAATTGGTCGACAGCAACGAAGAGCTGGCCATCCTGCTCAACCCCGCAGATCCGCTCCGCGAGCACCAACAGCTTATGCGTGAGGAGATCCTCGAGCTTAGCTCCGAAGATCTCGATCGCACCAGCCAGGTCATCAGTCAGTGGATTCGTGTCGGATAATCACTCGAGCCACCGACGAACAGGTCTCGGGGTCACTTTTTCAACCTCACGAATGAGAGCAGCCTCATGGGCATTCAGATGATTTACGAGCGTGGTTCTGGCGTGCGAAAAGCCGCCATTCTCATCCTCGCGTTGGGCGACGAGCTCGCCCGAGAGATCTTCAAGCGCCTGGGCGAGGAGGAGATCCGCCAGCTCGGTCTCGCCGCCTCGCAACTCGATAATGTGACCTCGGCCGAAGTGATCGAGGTCTTCCAGGAGTTCACCGAGACCTTCCAGGGCGGTTACGTCCCCGAGATGGGCGCAGGCGGTGTGTTCCATATCATGGTCGAGCGCGCGCTCGGCGCAGATCGCGCACGCGCGTTGCTCTCGGCGCCGACCTACGAGGACCCCTTCGATTTCTGTCACGATATCGATCCTCGCTCGGTTGCCACGATCCTGAGCCGCGAGCACCCGCAGACGGTCGCGATCGTCATGGCATCGGTGGATCATGATGTGTCCGCGCAGGTGCTCAAGCACTTCACGCCAGAGCAAAGCGCCGAGATCATCTTCCGTATGTCTCACCTGGGGACCATAAACGACGACGTCATGCGCGATATCGGGCAGACGCTTCGCGAGGAGTTCGAGGCGATGGGGAGCTTCGAGACGGGGAACGAGGGCATCGATGGTCAGGCCACCGCGGTCGAGATCCTCAAGTGCCTTCAACAAGAGTACGCCGATCAACTCATCGAAGAGCTCGCTTACGCAGATGATGCGTTCGCGCAGGAGCTCCGAAGCAAGCTCTTCATCTTCGAGGATCTCGGCAGACTCGACCCACGCACCATGCAGCGGTTGCTCCGAGAGGTGGACTCCAAGCTCCTCAGCGTCGCGCTCAAGGGCGCAGACACGTTGCTTCAGGATGCCTTCTTTGGCGCCATGTCCTCGCGCGCATCCGAGATGCTGCGCGATGATATGGACG
The DNA here is from genome assembly GCA_036155555.1 of Myxococcota bacterium. GTDB lineage: Bacteria > Myxococcota_A > Bradymonadia > Bradymonadales > Bradymonadaceae > JAYZVO01. The sequence continues at coordinate 2,495 of JAYZVO010000237.1, read as the reverse complement.
CGAGCGGCCCGATGCGCATCGCGGACGTCGAGACGGCGCAGTCTGACATCGTCGAGATCGCCATGCAGCTCGAGGCCGATGGCCTGATCGTCTTGCCACGTGGAGGCGCCGATGGCCTGGTATGATCAAACCTCAGATGATGCGGCGAGAGCGGCAAAGTTCGGGCTCGTCTCGCCTGCGGACGCGTCGCGCGCGGTGGCGTTCTCCTTTGGCGCGGGCGCTCCCTCAGAAGAACACGCCGATGCCGCCGGTGTGGCCATCGAGGTCGTGGAGGAGCCGGTGACGCCGAGCTTCACTCAGGAGGATCTCGATCGCGCCTATCGTGAGGGTTTTGACGAGGCTCGCTCGCAGCTCGAGGACCCTGTCGCGCAACAACTCGTCGAGCAGCAAGAGAGGCACCAACAGGCGATCCTCCAGATCCTCGAGCGGGTCGAGCAGTGGCGCGAGCGCCACCACGACCAGGTTCGTATCGCCGTGGTCGAGCTCGCCGGGATCTTTGCCAGGCAACTTGTCGGCAGCGAACTCGAGCGCTCTCCATGGATGCACGTCGAACTCGTCGGGCAGGCGATCGCCCGCGCCGTCGAACAGGACAACCTTCGCCTGCATGTCCCACCGGATGTGGCCATCATGCTCGAGGGGGAGATCGACACATTGCGGCGCATGCACCCGGACCATGCCGCTATCTCCATCCTGGCAGATCCCACGCTCGAGATGGGGGATTGCAGGTTGATCGTGGACGGGGGCGCGGTCTGTGCCGACCTCGAAGAGCGCACCACGCAGCTTATCGAAGCGGCGAAAGAAGCGGCGTTGCAACACCCCTGGTTTACGGAAGGGGAGGGGGGAGAGGAAGGCTTCTTCGGTGCCCCGGAAGCTTTTGTCGGAGAGCAGAGCGACGTGCTCCTCGACGATGAAGAAGAAGAGGAGCTGTGATGCGACACTTCCTCGATCAAATCACGCGCGCCACAGAGCACGCAGACACATTCCGCTACATCGGCCGCGTCACGCGCGTCATGGGCACCATCATCGAAGGGGTCTTGCCGCAAGCCAGGATCGGCGCCACCTGCTGTATCACTCCATGTGGAGGAGCGTCGATTCGCGCCGAGATCGTGGCATTGACCGACGGTCGCGCGATGCTCATGCCGCTCGGGCCGCTGCAAGGTGTGCACGCGGGCGCGACCATCGAGATGACCTCGGATCAATCCTCCATCACGATCGGCCCTGATTGCCTGGGGCGTGTGCTCGATGCGTTGGGGCGACCGATCGATGGCGGCCCGGAGATGACCTCGGGGCAACGCTGGCCGCTCCAGAAGGCCGCGCCTCATCCCTTGCGAAGGCAGGGGATCAAGCACCCACTGGATCTCGGAGTGCGCGCTGTCAATGGCCTCCTCACTGTGGGTGAGGGGCAGCGGATCGCGATCGCCGCAGGTGCAGGCGTTGGCAAGTCGACCTTGCTCGGGATGATGGCCAGACATACCCAGGCGGATGTTTCGGTCATCGCGTTGATTGGCGAGCGTGGCCGCGAGGTTCAGGAGTTTGTCGCCGAAGAATTGCGCGTCGGAGAGCAGCTCGGCGGACAGATCGTGGTCGTCGCTTCGACCAGCGATGAACCTGCATCCATGAGGCTTCGCGCCGCGTTCACCGCCACCGCCATCGCCGAGTATTTTCGCGATGTCCATGGCCTGCGCGTCTTGCTGATGATGGATAGCCTGAGCCGCGTGGTCATGGCGCAGCGCGAGATCGGGCTGTCGGTCGGCGAACTACCTGCCACGCGAGGTTATCCGCCCAGCGCGTTCGCCGTGATTCCCTCCTTGCTCGAGCGAGCCGGAATGGGAGAGCGCGGCTCGATCACCGCCGTTTATACCACTCTGTTCGAAGGGGGCGATGAGATCGATCCTGTGAGCGACGCGGTGCGCGCGACGACGGATGGACACATCGTCCTCTCGAGGCAGCTCGCCGAGCGGGGCGTTTATCCTGCGATCGATGTCGGCAAGAGCATCAGCCGCGTCATGCGCCAGGTCACCGAGGACGAGCACCGCGAACTTGCAGAGACCTTCCGGGTCTTGCTCCACGATCTGCAAGAGGTCCAGGAGCTGGTAAACCTCGGCGCTTATACACACGGCTCGAACCCTGCTTATGACCGCGCGCTCGAATATGGCCCGAGGTTGCTCGATTTCCTGCGCCAGGCACCGAGCGCTTCATGTGCGATGGAGGATTCCATCGCGCAGCTTCACGCCCTGATCAAGTCGCCACCAAAGCCTGCTCCGGGTCATCGAGCGCGTCCATCCTCCCCAGGTTCTGCGCGTGCCTACCGCGAGTGATTTTTAACCGAGTTTTCGAGGTTCTTCGCTAAAGCGCGAGGGGTCCCGAGTCGATGAGAAATGCAGGCGCCCACCGAGCGTCTCATTCACCCATCCGGTGAGAGAGGCGGCCCCCCCAAAGGTGGCCCCCACTCTCATGAAAAGCCCAGTCCAACAGGCGGAGTGGGGTGGTGTCCG
>JAYZVO010000236.1:0-13887 GCA_036155555.1 Myxococcota bacterium | reverse complement strand
ACCCCGCACCGGAACCTCAAGCGCGCTATGTACGAGCGGAGTTGGTCGGGAACTTTTGCCATCGTCTGGTGTCTGACCGTTTAGCGAATGAGCAGAAACGTGACGATGACAACAAAGAGAAGGTCTCTCCCCTGATGAAGTCTCAACTCTCTAGTGGTACGATGCCTCGACTCCAACCCACACCTCTTACTCCCACTGTGGTCGAGTTCTTGTTAAACATGCGCTCAGCACAGGATGTAGAGAGAAGTATCAAGGCAACCTGCCTCGCGGGCCTCGCTGTAGGTGTGCTCCAGGTCGTCTCGGCGCTCTGGCAAGTATCTGGCACCGGCGCGAGCGGCTCCACGCTCTTCGCGCTCGCGACCGCCTTGCTCATGTTCGGCTCGCTCGTGGGCGTGATGCGCTTTAGCAGGCTCTCGGCGGCGACGTTGCTGGTCGTCTACCTTGCCACGCAGGTGCGCCTCTGGGTCTTCGAGCCGGGCGGCGGGAACGTGGTGATGGGGTTGTTTTCGATCCTGTTTATCTTCCTGTTCGTGCGCGGCTTGCAGGCGACGTTTGTCTACCACAAGCTGGCCAGGGTGCACGCCAACTGGGAGCGCACCATGGACAGCTTGCTCGATCCGCGCCTCTTCGAGGACGAGGAAGAAGAGGAGTAGGGCGTCAGCGCGTCTTCTCGGCGGGAGGGCAAGGCGCCCCGGCGTCGACCCACGCCTGAAACAACTGCCCGAAGAGCGCCTGTGATCCTGGCACCGGCTCGAGGTGTTCGGGAGGCTCCCAGCCATAACTCACCAGCGCGTCATGCTGCATATGCTCGGTCAATTGCGCGAGCGTCTTGCCGCCGTTGCGCTCGGGGTCCTTGATCTGCGCGCAGATCTCGCCCGGCGTCTTTCCTTCCCATGCCATCTCCCTTGGCGCCAGGTGCCACGAGGGTTTTCCTGGCACGTTCTCGAAATTTGCCTCCCCATGACACGTCCCACACCGCATCCCCGGCGCGCCAAAGTTATCCTCGCCGCGCACCACCAACGGCTGGTGTGGTTTCGGGATGTTCCCCTGATAAGGGGTGTCTCCGGCGGGGTGGCAGTTGGCGCAGCGCGGGTGCGAGAGCACGGCGTCGATCTCCTGATAGATCGCCAGCGCGCGCTCCCTGTCATCCTTTATGGAGGAGAAGTCCTGGAGCGAGCGCATCCCGTTGACCGCCGCGAGCGGCGCATCCTGTGAGGTCGTCTGCTTGTTCTTTTGCTTGTCGCATCCTGCGACTGCGAGCGCGGAAATCACCGCGAACACCACGAGCGAAGAAAGGATCGTGCGTCGTTTCATCCAAGATCTCCTGCGGCTTGCTTGATCGCTTTGCGGATGCGCATGTAAGTCCCGCAACGGCATATGTTCCCGCTCATCCCGAGGTCGATGTCCTCATCGCTCGGGTCGCGTTTCTTCTCGAGCAGCTTGATGGCGGACATGATCTGCCCCGCCTGACAATAACCGCATTGGGGGACGTCGATCTCTTTCCATGCCTCGCGCACCGCGTCCGCTTCAGGCCCTTCGACCCCCTCGATGGTGACGATCTCCTTGCCTTCGAGGCCCGAGATCGGCGCCACACAGGCGCGCCGCGTGTTGCCGTCGACGTGCACCGTGCACGCGCCACACTGCGCCACGCCGCAGCCAAATTTTGTCCCGGTCAGCCCGAGGTGATCGCGCAAGACCCACAAAAGCGGCGTATCCGGTGATGCGTCGACGGTGTGCTCCTTGCCATTGATTTTTAACGTGATGCTCATCGGTTCTGCTCCTTCTTTACGAGGCGGTCACGGCGGCTCGCGTCGAACACCGGCAGGCGGCGGATGCGGATGCCCGTGGCGGCAAAGATCGCGTTGGTCAGCGCGGGCGCTGCGGGTGGTGTGGGAGGTTCGCCAACGCCTCCAGGGGGCGCGGTCGATGGGATGATCGAGACCTCCATCGCGCGCGGCGCTTCGTTCATGCGCATCACGCGCCAGTCGGGGAAGTTGCTCTGCACGATGGCGCCATTCTCTGCGGTGATTTCTCCATACAATGCGTTGGAGAGCCCGAAGATCGTTCCTCCTTCGACCTGCGCCTTCACGTGGTTCGTGTTGACCACGGTGCCCGCGTCGATGGCAGACCAGACGCCAGGGATGGTCAGCTTTCCATCCGCGTCCACGGCGACCTCGATTACGGTGGCGACATACGAGACAAAGGATCGGTGCACGGCGACGCCGAGCCCGTGACCTTCGGGGAGCGTCCTCCCCCAACCCGCGAGCTTTGCCGCCTCCTTGACGACTCCCGCGAGGCGTCCGGTGTCGATCGGGTAATCCTCCATCGGGCTGCCGTAGTTGTCGTACTCGGCGCCCTCCTTGTTCGGGTCGAACAGCCTCGGCGGGCCGATCAATTCGAGCAAAAACTCGAGCGGATCGCGGCCTGCCGCGTGCGCCAACTCCGAGGCAAAGCTCTGGACCGCGAACGCGTGGTAGATGTTTGCCACCGATCGCATCCAGCCGATGCGCACATGAGCATCCGCCTTGCCGCTCTCGACCTGCATGTTCGCCACGGCAAACGGCGTGTCCGTCGCGCCCTGGCGAAGATCTCCCCAGCGGGGCTCATTCTGACCGTAGGTAAAGGTCGCCGCGATGGTGGGGAACGCGGTGCGGTGCAAGAATGCGGTGCATTTTCCCTTGTCGTCCAGGGCGCCTTCCAGGTGTTGCGCGCTGACGGTGTGATAATAACTGTGTCGGGTGGCGTCTTCTCGGGTCCAGACGACCTTGACCGGGGCGCCGACCTCGCGCGCGATGAGCGCCGCTTCGGCGAAGTGATCCCCTTTTGACTTGCGGCCAAAACCACCGCCGAGCCATGTCACCTCGAGGGTGACGTTGTCCTCAGGGATGCCGCAGACGCTCGCGACGTTGCGGCGAGCGGATTGCGGCGCTTGCGAACAACCTCGGCAGGTCACCCTGTCGCCATCCCAGCGCGCCATCACAGCGGGAGGTTCCATCGCGCTGTGCGCCTGGTGCGGCATGTAATAATCCGCCTTCACCCTCTTTGTGGCCGCGTCGAGCGCGGCGTTGACATCGCCCCGTTTCAGGCGCGTGGTGCCAGGTTTTCGAACCTCCTCCATCAGCGTCTTCTCGAACGCTGCGGAGTCGTAGTTCGCGTTGGGGCCATCCTCCCAGGTGATCTCGAGCGCCTCGCGCCCTTTGATCGCGGCCCAGGTGTCCTTGGCGATCACGGCGACCCCTCCCAGTGGTTTGAAGGCAGCGGGAGGTTCGAGGTCGGGGAGTCTGACGGTGCGAATGACGCCTGGAACCTCGAGCGCGCGTTTGTCATCGACGGATTTGATCTTCCCGAAGAGCTGCGGAGGTCTGGCGATCACGGCATAGACCATCCCCTCGACGCGCACGTCCTGCCCGAATTCGCCCTCGCCGCGAATGATCGACGGCGTGGTGAGTGATTTGACGGGTTTGTTGATCTGGCGCCACTCCTCGCGCTTCTTGAGCGTGATCGCTTTGCGAGGGGGGACCTTCATCTCGCGCGCTCGCTCGGCGAGCGCGCCGTAGGAGAGCTTCTTGCCGGAGGGGACGTGCGTGACGTGGCCGAGGGCGCCCTTGCACTCCTTTTTTGGAACCTTCCACGTCTGCGCGGCGGCCTCCTCGAGCATGGCGCGCATCGCCGCACCCATCCAACGCAGGCGCTCGAAGTTGTAACGGATCGAGCGCGAGCCGTCGGTGTTCTGATTGCCAAAGCGGGGGTGCCCCTCGGCTTGCTCGATCCGCACGTTCTCCCAGGGAGCGTCCAGTTCGTCGATGAGCACCTGCGCGACGGCTGTCCAGACCTGCTGCCCCATCTCCGAGAGGTGGCACACGATCTGGATCGTCTCGTCCGGTTGGATCTGGATAAACAGGTGCGGGGTGGCGTCGCCCCCCTGGAAGGTTTCGAGGTCAGCGACTTTCGCGGTCAGCTCTGTCGCTCCGGCCGCCTGCGCGGTCTTGCCCGACAGCAAGAATAGCCCGAGGACGAAGGCCGAGGACCCTTTCAGGAAACCTCGGCGGCTGGCCGTCGCGCGGTTCAGGTTGTCGCTCAGGTTGAGGATGAGCTCGCGCGCTTGACGCGTGAGTCCCGGGTCGAGCTCCTGCCCGACGAGAGGTTGTTCGTGAGACATAGGGGTTGGACGCGATGATGGGGAGTGAATGGGGGAACGGAGAGTGAGAGCACAGCACGATGTGCCTGGAAAAGTAGGCACAAACAGCGAGGTGCCCAGGATGTTTGGCGCGAGCGGAATACAGAGGGGGCCTTCGAGGCTTTTCTCTTTGCGGACATTTCACAACCCGCGCTCGAGCCATCATGCCAAACGCATGACACGAGCGATGTATGCCGAAAGAAGGGCAATCCCATCATGAAAGACGCCACCTCGACATCTTCCCACCGCGCTCCTCTCTCCTCGCACGACGAGCTCCTCCTCGTTGTCTGCGTCTGGGAGCGCCGTTGGTGGTGGCAAGCCTGACCCTTATGTCGCCAGTGCTTTGCCCGAGCGCGAAACAGTGGCGGCGCCTGAAACCGTAAAACCCCAAAACAAAAAACACCTGACGTGAGCACGTATTGCGCTCGGCGTCGATCTGTTGTGCTTTGCTCGTGCCCGAGTGATTTTTCGGTGCGCTGTGAGGCTTGCGGGGCGGCGCTCGATCGTGCGAGCTTGTGCGCGTTGTGTGCGCTCGCGAGGCAAGATACAGATCCTCGCGCCAGGGACATCCGAAAGGAGAAGACGACGATGAGCCAGGAACAACCGACGATCAAACGCAGCCTCTCCGGAATCAAGCCGACCGGAACGGGGAGCCCCCATTTGGGGAACTATTTGGGGATGATCCAACCCGCGATCGACCTCCAGGACGAGTACGAGGCATATTACTTTGTGGCCGATTATCACGCGCTGACGACGATGCGCGATCCTCAGATGATGCGCGAGTCGACGCGCATTATCACCGCTTATTTCCTGGCGTTCGGGCTCGACCCGGAGCGCGGGGCGTTCTTTCGCCAGTCGGACGTGCCCGAGGTCACCGAGCTGTCGTGGATGTTGAGCTGCGTGACGAACATGGGGCGCTTGCAGCGCGCGCACTCCTACAAGGCCGCCCTCGATGAAGGGCGCGCCGGAGAGATCAACCACGGGGTCTTTAGCTACCCGGTGCTCATGGCGGCCGATATCCTGATCTATGATTCGGACATCGTCCCGGTGGGCGCCGATCAGATGCAGCACCTCGAGATGGCGCGCGATATGGCGCGCGGCTTCAACGAGAACTTCGGCGGTGAGTTTCTAAAGCTCCCCGAGGCGCGCATCAGCGAAGAGGTCGCCACCGTGCCAGGCATCGACGGTCGCAAGATGTCGAAGTCTTACGGCAACACCATCGAGCCGCTCTTGCCGTCGAAGAAGCTGCGCAAGCAGGTCATGAAGATCGAGACCGACTCCACGCCGATGGAGGAGCCGATGGACCCGACGGATTGCAATGTGTTCACGCTCTACAAGCTCTTCTCCACGAAAGAGGAGCAGGCAGAGCTGGCGGAGAACTACGCGCGCGCTGATTTTGGCTACGGTCACGCCAAGCAGGCGCTCTTTGAAAAGATGGACGAGCGCTTCGCGCCTTACCGCGATCGCTACAACGATCTCATCGCCAACCCTGGCCACCTCGACGAGGTGCTCGCTGCTGGCGCCGAGCGCGTGCGTCCCACCGTCCGCGAGGTGATGGAGCGCGTGCGAGGCGCTGTAGGACTTCCATCCAGGCCGCTTCGATGATACCTCTTTGGGGGTGAAGAAACGCGTCTTACACCTTGCATTCGCACTCACGGCTGGCGCCCTCTTGCTGGCGAGCAATGTGCTCGCGCAGCAGCAGGAGGAGCCCGCCGTCGAGCGCGATCCGATCGCTTCCTTGCGACAGGATGTCCGCGCGCTCTCGGACGAGAGCATGGGCGGGCGAGGCCCCGACTCCGATGGCCTTATCCGAGCGCGCGATTACATCACACGACAACTCCAGGACATCGGCGCAGAGCCTGCTGGCGAGGACGGCTACCACTCGCCGTTCACCATCACCGCCCGCGCCAGGCTCGCGCGGAGCGCCTCGTTAAAGATCGCTGATCGCGTGCTCGCGCCCGGCGCCGAGTTCACACCGCACGCCATCAGCGACGCGGTCGCGTTCCAGGGGAAGGCGGTGTTTGTCGGTTACGGGTTGTCCTTGCCGCAACATGGCTGGGATGATTACGCCGAGGTCGATGTCAGAGACCGCGTCGTCCTCGCGCTCACAGGGGCACCTTCGGCGCCCCCGTTCACGCTGGCGCCCGAGGCTCGCTACCTCCTCGACCCGACATCGCGCGCGGCGGTCGCGCTCTCCAGAGGCGCGCGCGCGATCCTGTTTATCAATGATCCCCGATCGCACGGAGATCGTGTCGAACAACAACCCGATCAGCTCCCCTCGCTCGGCATCGAGGCGCCGCTCTCGGGGATCGCCGTGGGGGTCGTGACCTACAAGGCCGCGCAGCGCGCGATGCAAGGCGCCGGGGTCGACCTCGAGGCGTTGCAGGCGTCGATCGACGCCGATCTCGTGCCGCGCTCGCTGTCACTCGATGTGCAGGTCTCGGGTTCACTCGAGGTTGATCGGGAGCGCGCCGAGGTGCACAACATCGTCGCGCGCATCGCGGGGAAGGACCCCTCGCTGCCGCCAGTGATTCTCGGCGCGCACTATGACGGGTTGGGTTTTGGGTTCGCGGGTTCGCTCGGGGATGGCGAGCGCGCGCTGCATCCGGGGGCCGATGATAACGCCTCGGGGGTGGCGATGTTGCTCGAGGTGGCGCGCCTTATCGAGGGCGCGACGCCCGCGCGCGATATCTACCTGGTGGCGTTCTCGGCAGAGGAGCTGGGGATGCTCGGATCGCATCACTTCGCCAGGATGCTCGGTGACAGGGCGATCGGGGCGCAGGCGGTGACGGTGGATATGGTGGGGCGCCTCGACGGCGAGCTCTCCTTGCTCGGGGCGAAGAGGTGGCGCGGGCCGAAGATCGATCTGGAGAGGATCGCCAGCCAGCAAAACCTCGCGCTCGCGCTGCTCCCGGCGGAGTCGAGCAACAGCGATCACATCGCGCTTATGCACGCGGGCATCCAGACCTTGCATCTTACCACCGGGCGCCACGCGGATTACCACACGCCGCGCGACACCGAGGATCGGATCTCTTACGAGGGGTTGCGCGCGATCTCGCGCTTTGCCGCGGCGCTGATCCTCGAGATGGCGGACGCCAAATAGATCGCCGTTTTGGCAGGTTCGGTGCACAACGATCGCATCAGCGCGCGACAGAACGATGAAAACTGTTTTAAAAAGAAGCGCACGCTTCCTATAGTGCAACCCGAAGGCGCGAGGTGGAGAAGCAGCGCCTTTGCACTCAAAATGAACCTCGAGGTGAACGTGAACGAGCGCAGAATTGATAGGGCCATCGACAGCCGACGCGACATGAAAGCGTGGGCGCTTCTCCTGGGGCTTGTCCTTGTCGCGATGCTCGGCTGCATCCCGGAAGGGGGCGGTCCTGGGCCAGGCGGCGGGTTCTCGAGCGTGAGCGGGACGGTGTTCGACCAGTCCTTCTCGATGTACTCGGGCGTGGCCGAGAGCACGGGCGGAGGATACCTGATCACGCTGACGGACTCCGCATCATATGGATGCACCTCGACGCCGAGCGGAGATTACCTGCGGGTGATCTTCGAGGCGGGCCAGGTCGGCACGGCGTCCGCGTCGGGGAACGTGACCTTCTCGAGCGTCGAGGCGAACCTCGACGTGAGCGAGGGCGCCACGGCCGGATCGGTCAGCATCACCGAGATCGACGAGACCTTTGGCACCATCAGCGGGGATCTCACCGCGTCCAACGCGTCGAGCAGCGTGAGCGGCACGTTCACCGTCGACATCTGCCCCTGAAGAGGGGCGCAAAACCTACCTCTAAAAAGCAACCCTCTCCAGCGCTCTTGTCGAGGTTGGCCGAGCGTGGCAGAATGCCGACCGCTTCGACCTCGAGGGGATGCTGGACACGTCCTCTCGACCACCCTGGACGCTCTTGGAGGACGCCTTGGCTCAATGGCCGGAGAAATGGATCGATCTGCCGCTGGCGGTCATCGACGTCGAGACGACGGGCTTCGACCCGGAGGATGAGCGGATCATCGAGATCGGCATCATCCGCTTCGAAAACGGCGAAGTCATCGAGTCTTACGGTCAGTTGATCGACCCTGGTAAGCCGGTGCCCGAAAAAGTCACCGAGATCACCGGGATCAAGGATGAAGACCTAAAGGGGATGCCACCCTTTGCCGATGTGGCAGAGGAAGTTTGGCGGCGCTTACAAGGCGTCGGCATCGTGGCTTACAACCTGAGCTTCGATCGCAGCTTCGTCACCGCAGAGCTCGAGCGTCATGGCTACAAGTGGCCAGAAGAGGCGCCCACGCTCGACCCACTGATTTTTGCGCGCCAGTTCTTCAAGAGCAGCTCGCGCAAGAACCTCGGGGCGATCTCGAAGTTGCTCGGCATCCCGCTCGAAGAGGCTCACCGCGCCACACACGACGCCACCGTCGCCGGACAGGTGCTCTACGCCTTCGAGAGCCGCCTCCCCGAACGCCTCGAGGATCTGATGGTCCTCCAGGCGCAGTGGGAAGCCGAGCAAGCGCGCGAGATGTCTCACTGGAAGGGTGACTTCACGTTGGGGACCTCCTCGACGGCGAGCAGGCCGATCGGGCTCGGTCCCGCCTACATCTATGGTGATGAGGCGGACCCGATGCGCGCGCTCTACTCGAGCATCCCCGAGGCGCCCGAGCGCCAACCAAACTAAGGCTGTGACATGGGCCTCGCCAGGCGACCCTTGAATGGTCCTCGGGGCTTGCGATGATATGACTCTGGATCGTCAGAACTCCGAGAGGAACTCCGAATGAATGCACTCAAGAAGGGGTTTTTGACCCTGCAGCGGTTCTCCGCTTTCTTGCTCATCGGCACCGTGATCGCCCTGATCTGGGCCAACGTCGCGCCAGGACCCGACGGCGCCTACCATCACTTCATCGATGGTCGCCTCATCTCGCCCGAGACGATCGCCGCCTGGCAATCTTCGGGTGGTTTTATGGGGATGCTCGCCAGCGTCTACGAGTTTATCGCGCACCTTCTCGCGCACGATCCCGTCACCCAGGCAGGCATCGAAGCATACGAGAAGACACACACCGAGCACGCGCATAAGTTCAACTTCCACTTCGTCGTCAACGACCTCTTCATGGTCCTCTTCTTTGGCATCGCCGCCAAGGAGGTCTCCGAGAGCTTCCTCCCCGGAGGCGCGCTCTCGAGCCTGAGCAAGGCGTCCATGCCTGCCGTCGCCACCATCGGCGGCGTGCTCGGACCTGTGGGGATGTTCTTCTTGCTCAACGCCGTCCTCGCGCCGACGCCGAGCATCGCCTCCGCCTGGGCTGTGCCCACGGCGACTGATATCGCCTACTGCTGGCTCTTCGCGCAGATCATCTTCGGGCGAAGTCACCCCGCGGTGACCTTCCTCCTCGTGCTCGCGGTCCTGGATGACCTGATCGGTATGTTGATCATCGCAGTCTTCTACACCAACGAGGTCCACATCCAGTGGCTCGGCCTCGTCGTCGGCGCGATCGTCATCTGTGAAGGGATGCGTCGCATGGGCATCAAGAGCTTCTGGCCATACCTGTTGATCGGTGGCCCGATGTGCTGGTTCGGCTTGCACAACACCGGCGTGCACGCCGCGCTCGCGCTCGTCCCCGTGATCCCGTTCATGCCTCACGGCGGCCGCGACGCGGGCCTCTTCACCGAGAAGGGCGGCGAAAACGATCATGGCCACGGAGAGCACGGCCATGGCGATGATGACGAGCATCATGGCCACCACAACGACACGATGAACGCCTTCGAGCACTTCTTCAAACCGATCGTCGACGTGGGCCTGTTCACCTTCGGCCTGGCAAACGCGGGCGTCGTCCTGAGCGGTGAAGCTTTCGCTGGCTACCCCACCTGGATCATTCTCTGCTCGCTGTTGTTTGGCAAAACCTTCGGGATTCTCTTCTTCGCGTTCATCGGCACCAAGCTCGGCCTCTCCTTGCCAAAGCCGATGAAGCTCTCGCAAGTCGTCGTGCTCGGTTGCGTGGCGGGAATTGGTTTCACCGTCGCCTTGTTTGTCACCACCGTCGCGCTCACGAGCGCGCCGAAAGAGCTCGCGGATTCGTTCGCTCAGGCGGGCACGGGTGATATGCTCAAGCTCGGCGCGTTGCTCTCGTTTATCGCCGGGCCGATCGCGCTCGGCCTCTCGAAGGTGATCGGACTCGAGCGCCTGGAAACCAAAGAAGACCTCAAGCGCGCCGTCGCTGCCGCCGAGGCAGCAGAGGCTGCGGAGTAAGAAGATGCCATCGCCCGCTGACGAGCTCGTCGTCGAGGCAGAGCTCGTCAGCAGCGAGACCTCTCGACGTCCCACCGCGCCTTTCTACAAGGCGCTCGCTTCCATCATCGCGACCTTTCCCTCCTACAAGGATTCGCGCAGTGGGCGAAAGAACGCAAAGCAACTCAAGATCATCTTCGTCGTGATCGGGTTGATCACGCTGCTCGCGGGCCGTGAGGTCTGGCCCGTGATCGTCTGCGGCGTGATCCTGATGAGCCTCGCGACCTTTCTTCCCGTGGAGAACCTCCAAAAGCGCACCCTCGTCAACCGCATGCGGCGCGCTCAAACCATGGAGCACGAGGTCCGACGCCCCGCCAAGTTGGTGCACGATGGCCGCCGCCTGATCCTCTATGATGGAGATCAGCGCGACCGCCGCGTCCTCACCAACCGCGCCTTCTTCCTCGGCCACTTCAGGGGCGAGGATGACGCCCACTGGGTGCAAATCTCGCCCAAAGGCTCGGGCAAGAAAAGGGAAGCGATCTGGGTTCGCCTCGATGGCAGCCAGGCGCCCGCCGACGCGCAAAAGCTCAAGGAGTTTCGCGTCGACTCGCCAGCCTACACCTCGCGATCAGCGGCCCACGAGCTACTCTCCCTCCTCGAAAGAGAGCACCTGACGTATTCGTAGTTCGTCATGCGATCAAAACATGGCGGACTCGAACGCTTGAGGGATTAAGTTTGCTGCTGTAGCGTCCCACACACAACAAGTGTGCGCGTCGGACCGAAAACCTTCGTGGACGTTACTCACGGAGCTTTTGACAAGAGCCCCTCAACCTCTCGAACGTGATCATCATGCCTGCAGTCAAGGAAGACAGCGCGACAAAGCGCACCCGCAAGGGCTCGAAGAAGAAGGGGAAGCCCTCGCTCGAGTCGATTCTTGGCAAGGGTGGGCTGCTCGACGAGATGCTCGATCGCTACGAGTATCGACCACAACAACTCCAGATGGCCGAGGCCGTCGCGCAAACCCTCGACGACGAGGGAATCCTCATGGTCGAGGCCGCCACAGGCACAGGCAAGACGCTCGCCTACCTGATCCCCGCCTTGCTCTCCGGCAAGACGGTGGTGGTCTCCACGGGCACCAAGGCGCTCCAGGAACAGCTCATCGACAAGGACATCCCCAGGCTCGCCAAACACTGGCACACCGACTTTAGCGCCGTCCTGCTGAAAGGGCGCCGCAACTACCTGTGCAAGATGCGCTACGGCGAGATGTTGATGAACCCGAGGTTTCGCGCCGCGAAGGATTCGACCTATTGGGGAAGGATCAAGGAGTGGGTCGAGGTCACTGATACCGGAGATCGCGCCGACATCGCAGGCTTGCCCGATGATTTTCAGACCTGGGCCGATCTCTCGATCAGCTCCGAGGCGTGCAAGGGTTCGAAGTGCAAGTTCTACGAGAGCTGCTTTGTCACCCAGGCCAGGAAAACCGCCAGCGAAGCGCGCGTGATCGTGGTCAACCACCACCTCTTCTTCGCCGACCTGGCGCTCCGTCAGCATGGTTACGCCGAGATCCTCCCCGAATATGACGCGGTGATTTTCGACGAGGCGCACCACCTCGAGGAGGTCGCCTCGCAGTACTTCGGCATCGAGGTCTCGAACTGGCGCATCACCGAGTTGGCCAATGATATCCGCAAAACGATGGAGTCCGAGGATGTCATGGACGCCGAACTCGAGAAGGTATTGAAGACCCTCGGACAGCGCGGCAACAGCTTCTTCACGCTGATGGCCTTCGGGCTCTACGAGGGGCGCTACCCGATCTCGCACATCCTCAAAGGTCTCCAGAAGGATCGCATCGAGGAGGCTCACCGCCTGATGGGCGTCGCGCTCACCGAGCTGGAGCAAGAACTCAAGCGCTTCAAGGACAAGGTCGAGATCACCGAGCGCCTCTCCGAGCGCGCCGCCGACCTCAAGTTCGAGATCGACGAGCTGCTCGCTGCAAACGACGAGCGCTACACTTACTTTATGGAGATCCGCGATCGCGGCGTCTTCTTGCACGCGGCCCCGATCGACCTGGCAGAGATCTTCAAGACGCGCCTGCTCGACAAGCAGAGCACGCTCGTTTTCACCTCGGCCACGCTCTCGACAAACAACAACTTCGATTACTTCAAGCAACGCCTGGGGCTCGATGTCGTCGAGCAAGATCCCGAGCGCGATCTCCCCATGCACGAGGAGATCCTCCCGGCGGTGTTCGATTACGAGGATCAATGCCTCGTGTACGTGCCAAAGCGCTTGCCTCCTCCCAATAGCCCGAAGTTTCTCGAGGGCGTGGTGCAGATCGTGGAGTACCTCGTCAACATCGCCGAGGGGCGCGCGTTCGTGCTGTTTACGAGCTGGGCGAACATGAACGCGGTGCACGAGGAGCTCGAAGAGCGGCTCGAGTATCAGGTCTTGAAGCAAGGGCAGAGTCCAAAGCGCGAGCTGCTCGACGCGTTTCGCGCCGACGAGCACTCGGTGTTGTTCGCCACGAGCTCTTTCTGGGAAGGGGTGGACGTCGTGGGCGATGCGCTCAAGCTCGTGATCATCGACAAGCTCCCCTTTGCCTCACCGAGCGATCCGCTGGTTCGCGCCAGGATGGATCTGATCGAGGCACGCGGTGGGAACTCGTTTATGGACTTCTCGGTGCCGTCTGCGGCGCTCCTGCTCAAGCAGGGCTTCGGGCGATTGATTCGCTCGCGCGAGGACACTGGCGTGGTGGCGATCCTCGACTCGAGGATCGCCAGCAAGCGCTATGGCAAACACTTCATCGAGTCGCTCCCACCCGCGCCGGTGGTCTGGCGCGCCACCGAGGTCAAGCACTGGTGGCACGAAAAGTTCGGCGCTCCCGAGGAGTGATTTTTAAACAAAATCACTCCCCAACGTGCACCACGATCTTTCGCGCGCCTGCGTGATAGCGGTGCTCCCACAGATAAATCCCCTGCCACGTCCCGAGCGCCAACCTCCCATCCAGGATAGGGATCGAGAGCGAGGTCGCCGTGAGCGCGGCCTTGATATGCGCGGGCATATCATCGGGGCCTTCCGCCGTGTGCGTGTAGAGTGGGTCGTTCTCTTTCACCAACCTGTTTAGCCACGTCTCCAGATCGCGCTTCGCGCTCGGATCAGCGTTCTCCTGGATGGTTAGGGATGCCGATGTGTGGCGAATAAAGATCGTGCACAACCCCTCGCGCACGTTCGCTCGTCTGACGACCTCGCTCACATCTCGCGTGAACTCGAAGAGGCCCTGTCCGCCTGACTTTACAAGGATTTGCTCGACCATTGGTTTTCGTCCTTTTGGGTGTTGTAGGTAGCCTTCGGATTTAGCGGCCCTCGCGCCCCCCGCGCCCTCGCTCTCGCTCGTCCGCGTACTTGTTTCAAGGGCAAGGCCCGCGGCAGGCCGCGAGCCTTGCCCCCCTGAATCTCACTGCGTTCGGGAGGGGGGCAGACTTGGCGTCGGGTGCTCGGTTTTTAGCCCACGGG
>JAYZVO010000235.1:0-9295 GCA_036155555.1 Myxococcota bacterium | reverse complement strand
CCTTCAACTCAAGACGCTCGCTCGTTCGTTGCAAAAAAACACAGCGGCTAGCAGACCGGTGTGCCCTGTTCCCCTCGCCGCTCGCTGACTCACCGAGGGTTCGAGATAACCCTCGGTGTAGTGGCTCTATTGTTATTTACTGCCTCGGGTCCGTGCAGACGTTGTCAGCGTCACACTGCGAGTAGTAGCTCAGGAAATCGAAGATGTTCGAGTCGCATGGATAAGTATCGGCGCGCGCATTGCAGTCGCGATACTTGTCATCATCGATCTGACCGTCGTTACACTCGTCGGCGGGCCAGAGGTCTCGGAAGTTATCCTGTTGTTCGTCGAGGCAAGCCTCGTACGATTCGAAGAGTTCGTCTTCACCAATGTCACCGCACTGCGCGAAGCGATCACATGCGGTATCGCTGATGCGTTGAATGCGCGTCTCGCGGGAAGGCTCGACCGCTGTATCGTCGACCGTATCACCGACGGGACCACATGCGGTAAGGGCAGCAGCGCTCGCTGCAGCAAAGAGGGTTCCCCAGATCGAGTTCTTCTTCAAAGTCGTCATCCAATCCATTTCTATTCTCCTCGTCATTTCTCGCCAGACAGCCTCCGAAAAGGCACAGCGCCGCCGGGCGTCATTTTTCAGTCATTCTCATTCATCGCAAGGCCCACAACCGCCATTTATCTTACTCATCGAGTGGTTGCCGCCTGACAAACAAGAACGTGTTCGCCTGCAGAGAGGCGTCAAACAAGAAATTTTGAAGAGATGAGAAGATAGACAAAAAGAGACCCTTGAAATATCTTGAAGATGATACTCTTATCGATCCACCTGAGGTTCCCATGAATTACACACGCCCTGGCTTCTTCCTGCTGGTCTTGCTCCTCGCCTCTTGTGGGAGAGAGGACACAGGCGCCGCCACAGGTTGGGAATTGAACGAAGAGCCTGCCGAGACTTCACCGACAAACAACACGACAGGTTGGGGAAACAACCGACCGAGTTACCTCGGTGATCCTTCTCACCTCGTGCTTCTCTGGGACCCCTACATCGATGGTGTGAACGGTGAAGATGCAGGACAGATCACCATCCCCAGAGGAGTCGGGCGCTACAACTACGAGGTCGACTGGGACAACGATGGCGTCTTCGATGACGTGAACATCACCGGGGAGATCTCCCACACCTACGATGCCCAGGGAAAAGTGAGGATAAGAATCCGAGGGGACTTCCCACACTTCGATCCTGACAATCTCGAAGAGCACGACAGGGCAAAGTTTTTGGCAGTGGAACAGTGGGGGGATATTCGATGGGGGGACATGGACAATATGTTTTCGCGTTGCCCCAACGCCACGATCACGGCCAAGGACGCGCCAGATCTCTCGAACGTCGAGAGCATGGATTTCACATTCTCCGACGCGACCTCCTTCAACGCGCCATTGAATCACTGGGATGTGAGCACCATCCGCAGCTTCCGCTCGACCTTTCAAGACACCGCCCGTTTCAACCAACCACTGGATCGATGGGATGTCAGCAACGCCACTTCGATGCGTGACATGTTTGCAGGAGCACAGGCGTTCAAACAGTCCTTGGCGGGCTGGGATGTCAGCAACGTCGCAAACATGGAAGGCATGTTTCGGGACAGCAACGTGGAGATGGGACCGATCGGCCAATGGGATGTGAGCAACGTCAAAACAACAGCTTACATGTTCTCGAACCACCCCACCTTCAACGAAGACATCTCGGGCTGGGACACCAAGAACGTCGAAATCATGGGTTGGATGTTTTCGGAAGCACGGGCTTTCGATGGTGACCTGAGCCGCTGGAACACGAGCAACGTCAATGTGATGTCATTCATGTTCTGCGGTTCGGGTTTCAACGGGGACATCGGCAACTGGGAAGTCAGCAGCGTCACCGAGATGGACTTCATGTTCGCCGAGAGCAAGTTCAATCAGAACATCAACAACTGGGACGTTTCCGCTGTCACGAACGCACGTGGGTTATTTCACGACGTGGTGGAGTTTAATCAACCCCTTGATCGTTGGGACACATCGAACATCGAGGATATGGCGTTCATGTTCGGAGGTGCCATCTCGTTCAATCAAGACATCGGCATGTGGAACACCAGCAAGGTCACGAATATGGGATGCATGTTCGAGGGGCTGGATTCACCCGATGAAAAACGCCCACACACTTTCAACCAGGACATCAGCCGCTGGGATACGAGCAACGTCAAGAGCATGTCAGGCATGTTCCAACACAACGAGAGCTTCGATCAACCTCTGGAGAATTGGGATGTCAGCCAAGTCGAGTTGTTCGAGCGCATGTTCGACGGAGCATCTTCATTCAATCAACCGCTGGGCAAATGGGATACGAGCAATGCCACCTCATTAAACGAGATGTTCCAATGGGCGACGCGTTTTGACCAGGATCTGAGCACCTGGGATGTGAGTCAGGTCGAAGATATGTCCTGGTTATTCATGGGCGCAAAAGCCTTCTCGTATCCGCTCGGGGATTGGAACCTGCGCTCTGTGGAGAAGATGGAGTTGATCCTATCGGGATCAAACCTCTCGACCGAAGCCTATGACGCGACGCTTATCGGTTGGGTGGATCAACCCAACCCCCCGCACGATCTCGAACTCGGGCGTGTAGATCTCACCTACTGCGAAGGCGCCATGGCCAGGCAACGTTTGATCGACGAGTTTGGTTGGAGAATCGATGGAGATCAGTACGCGTGTGCGTCCCCGTAGAACAAGGAGCTCGTTCGGGACGCGCTTCATGACGCGGCGCGTCTTGCGTCGATGCGCCAAAGTGCTAGGTTTCCAGGCGACAGCCCCGATGAACCTTTCATGCACGAGGTAGAAGAGATGACCCGACGTACCATTCGCGCTTATCGCGGCAACGAGCTCCACACCAAGGGGTGGATTCAGGAAGCGGCCTTGAGGATGTTGATGAACAACCTCGACCCGGAGGTCGCCGAAGATCCCGACAACCTGATCGTGTACGGCGGCAGCGGCAAGGCAGCGCGCAACTGGGAGTGCTTTGACAGGATCGTCGCCGAGCTCGAGCGGCTCGAAGATGACGAGACCTTGCTCGTACAATCCGGCAAGGCCGTGGGCGTGTTCAAATCACACAAGGACGCCCCGCGCGTGCTGATCGCGAACTCCAACCTCGTCGGCAAGTGGGCCAACTGGGAGCACTTCCGCGAGCTGGAGAAGCAAGGGCTGATGATGTACGGCCAGATGACCGCCGGGAGCTGGATTTACATCGGCACCCAGGGCATCTTGCAAGGCACCTACGAGACCTTCGCCGCCGCCGCCAGGAAGCACTTTGGCGGCACGCTCGCAGGCAAGTTCCTGCTCACGGGCGGGCTCGGCGGGATGGGCGGCGCGCAACCTCTGGCGGCGACCATGTGTGGCGCGGCCTTCCTCGGCGTCGAGATCGACGAGCACCGTATCAAGCGCCGCATCGAGACCCGTTACCTCGACAAGATGACGCACGACCTCGACGAGGCGCTCGCCTGGATCGAGGAAGCGACCAGTGAAGGAAAGGCCCTGAGCGTCGGCCTCGTCGGCAACACCGCCGAGGTCTTCCCCGAGCTTGTCCGACGCGGCATCACCCCTGATGTCGTCACCGATCAAACCAGCGCGCACGATCCTCTCCGCGGTTACATCCCACCAGGGCTCACCGTCGAGGAAGCAAACGCGCTACGCGACTCCGATCCCGAAACCTACGAGCAACGCTCGCTCGATGGGATGGTCGCGCATGTCAACGCCATGGTCGCCATGCAAGATGCTGGCGCCGTGACGTTTGACTATGGAAACAACCTTCGCCAGTTCGCCTACGATCATGGCGCCGAGCGCGCGTTCGAGTTCCCAGGCTTTGTCCCCGCCTACATTCGCCCGCTGTTTTGCGAAGGGAGCGGCCCGTTTCGTTGGGTCGCGCTCTCGGGCGACCCGGAAGACATTTACAAGACCGACCAGGCGCTGCGCGAGCTCTTCCCCGAGAAGGAACACCTGCTCCGCTGGCTCGATATGGCCGCCGAAAAGGTCGCCTTCCAGGGGCTCCCATCGAGGATCTGCTGGCTCGGGTATGGCGAGCGCGTGAAGGCGGGCTTGAAGTTCAACGAGATGGTCAAGAGCGGCGAGCTGTCCGCGCCGATTGTTATTGGCCGCGACCACCTCGACTGCGGCTCCGTCGCGAGCCCGAACCGCGAGACAGAGGGGATGAAGGATGGCACCGACGCGGTCTCGGACTGGGCGATCCTCAACGCCATGATCAACGCCGTCAACGGCGCGAGCTGGGTCTCCTTCCACCACGGCGGCGGCGTCGGCATGGGCTACTCGCTGCATGCAGGTCAGGTCATCGTCGCTGACGGGACCGAGGACGCCCACGCCCGCCTCGAGCGCGTTTTGACAAGTGATCCTGGCATGGGCGTGATCCGTCACGCGGACGCCGGTTATGAGAAAGCACAGCAGGTCGCGCGCGAGCGCGGCGTGCGTGTCCCACACCTCGAGGTCGAGGAGAAAGCGTGAGCGAACAACCTCCAAAGTTACTGATTCATGGCAAGCATCTCTTGACGATGCCCGAGTCCCCCGACGCGCTCTCGCAGTACGCGGCGCACACGGGGGATCTGGCATCACGTGATGCCGAAATCACTGGCCTCATCGAGGACGGCGCCGTCCTCGTCGAGGATGGCAAGATCACCTGGTTTGGCGAGTTTCGTCGCCGCCCCAAGCGGGCAAAGAAGGAGGACGTGCTCGTCTTCGAGACGGGCACCATCACGCCAGGTTGGATCGATTGCCACACGCACGCTGTCTTTGCCGGGCATCGCGCTGACGAGTTCATGCTGCGCAACGCGGGCCGCCCCTACGTCGAGATCCTCGAGGCGGGTGGTGGCATCCTGAACACGGTGGACGCGGTCCGAGATGCGTCCACGGATGAGCTGGCGAGCGCGTTGATTCGCGACACCTTCGAGTTCATCCGACGCGGCGTGACGACGCTCGAGGTCAAGAGCGGCTACGGGCTCACCACGCAAGATGAGCGCAAGCAACTTCGCGCCATCGAGGAAGCGCGCGCCGAGGTTCCTTGCGAGCTCGTCTCCTGCTTCCTGGGCGCGCACGCGATCCCGAGAGAGTACCGCGACGACCGCGACGCCTACGTCGATCTCGTGTGCAAGGAGATGATCCCGATGGTGGCGTCAGAAAAACTCGCCACCCACTGCGATGTCTTCTGTGACCGTGGCGCGTTCACCGTCGAGGAGGCGCGTCGAGTGCTGGAGACAGGTCGAGAGTATGGCCTGACGCCGAGGATTCACGCGGATGAAATTCAAGACATCGGCGCGGTGAAGATGGCCGCCGAGGTTGGCTGCACGAGCGCCGATCACCTCGAGCACACCAAACGCGACGCGCTCGAGGCGATGGCCAGCGCGAATGTCACGGGCGTGTTGATGCCCGCGGTGAACCTCTTCTTGGGGACGACCTCGGAGCTGGCGCCCGCCAGAGAGTTGCTGAATGTGGGTGGAGAGGTCGCGCTCGCGACCGATTACAACCCGGGCAGCGCGATGACCTATGATCTGGGGTGGATGCTGACGTTGGGTTGCACGCTCTACAAGCTCACGCCTGGC
Source organism: Myxococcota bacterium (assembly GCA_036155555.1). Lineage (GTDB taxonomy): Bacteria > Myxococcota_A > Bradymonadia > Bradymonadales > Bradymonadaceae > JAYZVO01. The sequence continues at coordinate 3,689 of JAYZVO010000235.1, read as the reverse complement.
GAAGCACTGCGCGCGGTAACCATCGGCGCAGCCAAGGCGCTCGGGCGTCAGGATCTCGGGCGAATCCGCGAAGGAGCCACGGCGAACCTGACGATGCTGGATGTGCCCTCGCCCTCCTATATCCCCTACCACGCTGGCGCGAACCATGTGGAAGGAGTGATCTGGCAAGGGAACTTCGTCTACTGGACCGAGTCCGAGCCTGCCTGAGCCTTCTGCTTCGGGTCGGGGAGACGAAACTTGTCGTCTTCCCGGCCCGTGACGCAACGTCGGAGCTTGTCGCGTTCTGCGACCGCGCCCTGCGCATCCGCGAACTTCTTATAACAATCCATCAAGGGCTCATCGATGATGGCGCGGCAATCCTCGCGATCATCGAGCTGCTTCATGCAACCGTCGATGAGCAAGCGGCGCTCCTGCTCGAATTGCTGGCCACGGGTGTCCTCGACCCCTTGCGAGGCGAACATGTAGAGGATGCCGATGGGGATCAGCCCAAAGAGCAGGAAGAGGAAGATTTCACGAGGTCGGATGGGGTAACTCTCGTCCTCTTCGGGGCGCTCGGGTGTGGCCTGGGAGAGATCTGCTTCGGATTGGGACATGTTGGGGCGTCTGGATTTCAGGCGGTGATGTTGTCAGATCGATAGAGGACCTGGAGCGGGCGCTTGCCGATCGTCTTCTTGATCTGCTGCAAGGAGATGTCTTCGATGCGATGTTGCCCGACCTCGCCGCCGATACGCAGCGTGAAGGTCGCATACATCACGGGGCCAACCGTAAAGCCGGATTCGCCCTCGGAGACAATGCGCGTCTCGTCGACCCAACGCACTACCACGCGTGGGGTGTCGGGGTCGATGCGATCGAGCAAGGCTTCGAGTTGTGCGATGGGGTCGTTCTCGGGCACGTGAGGAGTTCTCGTGTTGGAGGTCTCAGGTCATCACGTAGAGGATGAGCACGAAGACGCCAACGACAATGGCACCGAAGACAAGACCGATCCAAACCTCCTTGAAGCCGGAGCGAGAGCGACGGCGCTCGATGGGCGCTTCGTTGCTCAGGTCGAGTTCGTTGGGGTCGTAGATGGACTCGGCGTAGGGGCGATCGTTGGGGTCCTGGATGTAGTACTGAGAATCGAGCGGGAGCGCCCTGGGCTGGGGCCCGGTGGAGCGCCTGGGGTCAGGCGTTTGCTGACGCACGCGCACGCGCTCTTCCTGGGCTCGCACTGCGTTGTGGCTGCCCGTATGTGGCGCGACGCGAGGATGCTGGCTGCTGGTGCGCGCGGGGTTGACCGGCGCGACGCTCCCGCTGTCGACGCCGAGCGCGCGATCGACCTCGTCGAGCGATGGCATCCCGAGCGAGTGCGGGACGGTCGAGACCTCCATATCATTGTGAACGCGCAGGTTGTTGTCCTGTTGGACATCCGCCATGTGCGGCGAGGTGTCGTTCTCGACCTCGCCGTCGACGCGCAGCGCGCGGAGCTCTTCGAGCATCTCTGTGGCGCTGCTGTAGCGAGTGGAGAGGTCCTTGGAGACAGCGCGTTTGATGATGGCGTAAAAGGGGCTCTTCTTGAGCTCTCGTGGGAGCTTGATCGGCTTTGGAGATGCCTGGAAGAGGATCGTGTCGTAGACGTTCTCGATGTCGATCACTTTCTTGCCGAGCACCATCTCGGCGAGCATCAGGCCCATGGCGTAGACGTCGGCGGGGGGGCCGACGTTTTGCTTGTGCACGAGCTCTGGCGCCATATACGCGGGCGTGCCGACGAGCGTTTGTGCGTTGGTGAGCTCGTTGCCGCTGTCGTCGTCGAACGCCTTGGCGAAGCCAAAGTCGAGGACCTTGACGTGCCCCTTGTAACCATCGTTGACGAGGTAGATGTTGGCGGGCTTGAGATCGCGGTGCACGATGCCGAGGTTGTGCGCGGCTTCGAGCGCGCTCAGAGTCTCGATCGTGATCCTCTTGGCGAGCGCGTCGTGGAGCGAGCCGTAGCCATGCAGCAGCGAGCGCAGATCCGTACCGTTGAGGTACTCCATCGCCATGTATGGCAAACCCGCGGGCGTCTCGCCATAGTAGAACACGCGCACGATGTGCGGATGGTTCAGGCTGTAGATCAGCGTCGCCTCGCGCTCGAAGCGCTTGCGAAGCTCTCCCTCATCGTGTGTGCCAGGGCGCAACACCTTGAGCGCGAGCGTGCGGTTCTCCAGCATATCCGTCACTTTATAGACGGACCCGAAGTTCCCGCTGTCCAGCTCTTTTTCTACGCGAAAGACATCATCGATGATCTCCCCCGCTTCTGGCATCCTGGCCATGCGACCTAGCCTCCCTGACGACGTCATGTGGCCTGGCCACACGTATTCACCGCTCCGGCAGGTGCCAGAGCGAGGTGCATTGTCGCGAGTATCCCTTGCGGACGCAAGAAGAGATCACGCTCTCTCCCGCTCCACATGCCGAAAGGACACGCCATGAACGCGAGAGTGTATAACACAATAATCCTCGGTGGAGGTGTCGCCGGACTCGCCACCGCGGCGGCGATCTCGCGACGCGGTGGCGGCGAACGCTCGCGCTTGCTCGAACGCTCGAGAGACGAGTCCAAACGCGGCCCATCACACCCCTCCTCCAGAGGGTTGCGGCTCGCCTACGCGCACCTCCCCGCGCTGCTGCCGCTCGTCGAGCAGGTGCTCCCTTCATGGCGCGCGCTGGAAGCGCGCCATGAACGCCAGGTGTTCTTTGAAAACGGCGCCGCGCAGCTTATCTCGCCAGAGCATCCGCTCTCCAAAGGAATGCTCGCGCTCGATGGTCACCATGGCCTCGCGCTCGAAATGCGAGAAGCAAAAGACCTCGAGGTCTTTTGCTTCTCGCCCGCTCCTGACACTCACCTCTTCCTGGAACAACGCGCGGGCATCCTGAACGCGAGCGCCATCCACGCGATGCTCCTCGATGAGATCGATCGTGACTCGATCTCGAGGGAGGCGATCGCCACACAGATTCTCCCCAGTGATTCTGGCGTCGAGGTGCTCCTGGCTGGTGGCATGCGGGTTAGCGCGAAGCACCTGATCCTTTGCCCTGGCGCCGCGCTGCCTGACATGCTGGCGATGATCCCGTCGAAACAGACGCGCTGGATGCCCCCCTTGCAACGCAAATGGCAGGTCGAAGTCTGGCTCGCGCGCGAGCCAGACCCGAGCCTCTTGCCATTGGACCACGCCCCGCTGCTCGACCTCGTCACCGACGAGACGAACCTCTTCGGGTTGGGGATTCCTGGGCACCCGCACGCGTTCAAGATGACGCGCAGGCTCGACCACTCCCCACGAAGCGTCGAGCGCGAGCGAGACGCGATCCTTGCCACCGCGCGCCGGTTTCTCCCTGGGAAGTGGCGCATACAACGCACCATCGCGAGCGCCAACGCCATCACACCAGACAGGTTGTTCCTGCTCGGCGCTCACCCCCGACACCCAAACATCACCCTCTTCGGTGGCCTGAGCGGGCACGGCTACAAGTTCGCCCCGTTACTCGCCGAGATGCTCGCAGACCACGTGCTCGAGGGCGCGCCGCTGCCGGAGATCTTTGCTCCAGCGCGGTTTTCCTAGAGCGGCGCCCTTATGAAATCGGTCAGCGAATGACGAAGGATGAGTGGTTTCCAGCAAGGAGGGTAAAGTCGCATTGTAGCACCGCTACCTGCGGCTTTCGCCCGACACCGCTGGAGACCGCTCAGA
>JAYZVO010000234.1:0-26098 GCA_036155555.1 Myxococcota bacterium | reverse complement strand
GCCAGCTTCCAGCCGCTCGACGAGGTGACCATCGAGGCAAACCCTGCGGATATCACGCATGAAAACATCGCCGTGTGGAAGGGCGCGGGCGTCGAGCGCGTCAGCCTCGGGGTGCAGAGCTTTCAGGACAGGGTGCTCCGTCGTTTGGGGAGAAACCATGATGGAGCGGGCGCAGAGGTTGCTATCGCGCGGCTGCTCGATGGCAACCTCCGCGCCTCGATCGATCTGATCTTCGGTGCGCCCGAGCAGACCGAGGAGGAGTGGGCGAGCGACCTCGAGATCTTTGCGAGGCTCGTGCGTGAGCGGGGGTTGAGTCACTTGAGCGCGTACAACCTGACGATCGAGCCATCGACGCCGTATGCGAGGATGGCCTCGAAGGGAGAGATCATCATCCCTGGCGAGGATCACTGCGCGCGGCTTTACGACATGCTCTACGAGGTCGCAGGGAGCGTCGGTGTCGAGCCCTACGAGGTCTCGAGTTGGTCGCTGGAAGATCCTCGGCGCAACACGCGCGCGGTGCACAACGGGCTCTACTGGTCCGGGGCGGAGTATCTGGGCGTCGGCGTGGGGGCGCACAGCCTGGAGATTTCAGAGGATGGCAGGGTGTGGCGCTCTTCGAATACGCGCCGGTTGGGGGAGTATCTGAAGCGAGGCCGGGCTGCCTGTGAGCGCGAGGTGTTGGCGGCAAGCGATCACCTCGAGGAGCGCATCTTCGTGGCGTTGCGCACGCGCGCGGGGCTGGATTTGAAGGAACTCGAGCATCAATTCGGGCCGTTGTTTCTGTCGGTTCGAGAGGATCTGTCGCGTCGGTTGCGAGACCTCGAGAGGAGAGAAATGGTAACATTTCTCTCACCTTCGGTGTGTGCGCCCACGCACGCCGGGCTATTGCTCGCGGACGCGATCGGCGCGTGGGCGACGGGTGGGTTGTGACCCGGTGTGATTTTGGACGCAGGATCGTGCAACCGATCGGGTGACAAGCGGCGCGCGCATCTGATACATTGCTTCCGCTCAACCGACGAGACGCGTATCAGGCAAATTTCCTTTGGGGAGCGCCTCCTTTGCGCGACGATTTCTCCTCCGTAATCCCCAGCATTCGGCAGGTCGCTCGATGACTGAAGAGATCCACCGACTTCAAGCAAGTTTGGAGCAAAACCCTCAAGATCGAGAGGCCTTCGCGGCGCTCGATGAAATCTATCAGGGGCAGAGTGATTGGCGAGCCTTGCTCGACCTGTACACGAAGCATCCTGGAGGCGCGCCCGATGGGCAGGCCGACGAGTTGCTGGCGCAGCGGCTCAGGAGCATCGCCTCGGAGCTCGACGACCGAAAGTCCAAGGGGGCTTTGCTCGTCGAACTCGGGGACGTGTACTTCGAGCGTCTGGGGCGTCGCGAAGAGGCGATGAGCGCCTACCAGGAGTCGTTCAAGGTTTACCCCAAGGACACGACCTGTCTCGAGCGCGCGCGCTCGATTTATTCGGAGGCGGGGGACTTCGAGCGCGTGATCGTGCTCTACGAGCTTCAATCCAAGGTGCTCAAGAAGTCGAACCGCGTGGCCGAGTTGGCGCGTACCTACATCGAGATGGCCGAGATCTTTGGCGAGCACCTCGACAACACGCCACGCGCGCTCGAGATGTTTGTCGAGGCGCGCGACCTGGACCCGGAGACCGCTGCTGTGGGTGATGGTCTGTTCGAGCGTTACCGCTCGAGCGATGATGTCACCCGTCGCATCGTCGAGCTGATCCAGCAGTCGGGCGAGCTGGCCGCGGTCAATGGCAAGGAGTCCTCGCGCCTGATGTTGCGCGCAGCGCGCCTCGAGTGGGTGCGTCAGGGGGGATCGATCGATCGCGTGGTGGCCTTGCTCGAGCGCGCCGTCGAGCGCGATGAGAACAACGAGGAGGCGATCGAACTCTGGGAGCAAGCCTCGCTCGAGCGCGAGGCCGCCAGCGAGGTCATCGAGGAGGACGCCTCCGAGTCGACGGACGTGCTGGCCGCAGACGAGGCCGAGGACGACGGGTTTGTCGGAGAGCCAACCTCTCAGATCGTGCTCTCCGAGGAGGAGGCCGCGCAGCTTCGTGGCGAGCCACAGGAGACGCTGGAGGAGGCCGAGGACGAGTACATCCTCGAGGAGATCGATCCCGAGGACTCCGAGGTCTACGCCGACGCGCCCGAGACGATGCTCGACCCCTCGCTCGCCGAGGCGGAAGCCGCCGCGGACGCGCACGAGGAGATCACGCACGAGGCGACCGACGAGGAGGTCGAAGCGCTCGCGAATGCGTCTGCGACCGAGATCGAGCCGACCGCAGAGTACGAGCCCTCCGAGGAGGAACTCGCCAGGGACGGGGAGTCCACGCAAGACGAGCAATCCTCCAGGGAGGAGCTCGACGACGCCGACCTCGAGGATCTCGAAGAGGAGTCTGCTGCTGTTGCTGCTGCTTCTGTGCAAGATGATGAAGAGGACGCGACCTGGGATCTCGATCCAGACAGCATCCCGGCCATCGATGATGCTACCTTCGATAACGCGGTCGCCGCGCTCAAGAAGGACCCCACCGATCTGGAGACCCTCGAGGTCGTCAAGCGCGAGCTGATCCGTCGCCGCGAGTGGGACGAGCTCGTCGACAAGATGGGGCACTCGGTCAAGTACCTGCGCCGAAAGGATGGGGAGTTCGAGGTGATGCTCGAGCTCGCCATGATCCTCTGGAAAGAGGTCGGCGATATGGACAAGGCCGAGTACTACTTCAAGCGCTTGCGTCACAACGACGCGGAGATGGTCGAGGTCCTGGACTTCTACGAAGAGTTTTTGGAGCGCTCGAGTCAGTGGAGGAAGCTGCACTTGCACCTCGTGGGCAGGCTCCAGCACTTCGAGAGCGAGGGCAAAAAGCGGCGCTACACCAAGCGGATCGCGCACGTCGCCGAAGTCGAGATGACCACCCCCGAGAAGGCGATCGACGCGTGGCGCACCTTCCTCGAGGAGTTCCCCGATGACATGGAGGCGCGCACCGAGCTTCGTCGCCTGTACGAGGAGCACGAGAAGTGGAACGCGCTCGTCGAGTACCTGCGCGCCGAGCTTGATTCGGCACCAGATGATGATGTTTCGACCAAGGTGACCTTGCTCGAAGAGGTCGCTGCGATCTATCGCGACAAGGTCCCGGGCGGCGACCTCAACCGCATCAACGCGCTCAACCAGTTGCTCGAGCTCGATCCAGGGCACCGCAACGCGTTCGATGAGCTCAAGGAGTTGCTCGAGGGGAACCGCCGTTACAGCGAGCTCGCGACCCTGCTCTCGAATCAGGCGGACGCCGCCGCGGAGAATGGCGACATCGGGCGCGCCATCGAGATGCTCACCGAGGTCGCCGACCTCTGGCAAGAGCGTCTCAACAACATCACCCAGGCGCTCCCCTTCTTGCAGCGAATCCTGGAGCTCGATCCCTACCACGACGCCACGCGCGAGCGCCTCAAGGAGGTCTACACGCAGCGTCGCGATTACCCCTCGCTCTACGAGTTGCTCGAGCACGAGACGGAAGGGAAGGTCGGTGACGATCTCGAGGAGCACCTGCGCGAGCTGTTGGCGCTGGCGCAGGAGCGCTTGCGTGACAATGACAAGGCGGAGCAGTTGCTCGAGCGATTGCTCGAGATGCGCCCGGACGACCGCGAGTTGCTCGATGGGTTGGAGGGGATTCTTCGCCGCAAGGACGCGCCACAACAACTGGCGAACTTGCTCGAGCGCAAGGCGCGCCTGGAAGATCTCTCCAAGGAGGAGACGATCGCGGCCTACAAGGAGGCCGCGCAGATTTGCGACGCGAAGCTTGGCGACGCCGAGCGCGCCGCGGGTTTCTGGCGCCAGGTGCTCCTGCTCGACGAGGCGAACGCCACGGCGTTCGCGCGCCTTCGCGACATCTACGTCGAGCACCGCCGCTACGACGACCTCTTCGAGCTCTTCCAGGAGCGCGACGTCCTCGACCGTTACTATGATACGCTCGATGCGATGACCTCGCAGACCGAAGATGTCGAGGAGATCCGCGACATTTACCGTCGCATGGCCAACCTCGCCGAGCGTCAACTCTCGGACGAGGACAAGGTCATCTCCAGCCTGGAGAGCTTGCTCGAGCACAGCGACGAGGCTCGCCCCGAGATCGCGCGTGAATTGATCGGTTGGTATCGTCAGGTCGGCGATCTCGGCAATGAGATCGAGATGCACAAGCTCTTGCTCGAGGCCGCATCGGATGATGTGGATCGCTTCGCGGAGCTGGTGCGTTTGGCCGAGCTCGAGATCGAGCGCGAGGAGGACGAGGCAGCGCTTCGCTGGCAGCTCGAGGCCCTCTCGGTGATGCCCGATGATGACGCAGCGATCGCCAAGGCCGAGGAGCTCGCGCGCCACGTCGATATGCTCGAGGGCTACCTCGATCACCTCGAGGCGATCGCTGACACGCTCGAGGACAACGCGCCCTTGCAACGCAAGTTGCTCGAGCGCGTGGCGAGCCTGTCGCGCGATGAACTCGAGGATAACGCGCGGTCGATCTCGATCTTCGAGCGCCTCAACGAGCAGCAACCCGAGGCGCTCGAGTGGCTCGAAGCGCTCGAGTCGCTCTACGAAATCGCGGCCTACCCGGACAAGCGCATCGCGACGCTGAGAAAGATCATCGCCCTGCTCGAGCAAGGGGGCGCCGGTCCAGAGGATATCGTCGCGCAGCTCTCCAAGATCGCAGACGTGCAGCATCGCCACCTCGGCGAGCAAGAACAGGCGCTCTCGACCTACAAGGAGATCCTGGAGGTGAACCAGGACTTCACGCCTGCCATTCGTGGGTTGCGTGAGATTCACGCGCTCGAGGGTGAGTGGGACGCGGTGATCGAGATGCTCGGTCGCGAGTTCAACCTGACCGATCCTGGCGATGATGACCGACGCATCGAACTCCATATGGAGCTCGCTTCCGTCTGGCTCACTTACAAGGAGCGCCCTGATGAGGCGTTGCGCTTCTACCAGGAGGTCCTGATCGTTCGACCCGGAGACGAGGGCGCAATCGAGAAGGCCGAGGCGTTGCTCGAGGTCGACGAGATCGCGCGCGATGCGGCGCTCTTGATCGAGCCCGTGTTGCGTGAGGGAGAAGATCACGCGCGCCTTGCAAATGCACTCGAGGCGCGCTTGCGCGTCTCGAGTGATCCTTACGAGTCGCTCGAAATTTACGAAGAGCTCGTGCCTCTCTACTGGTCCAAGCTCGAGCGCGCCGAGGATGCGTTCCCGCATGCAGCGCGTCGCTTCGAGCTCGAGGCGGACAATGATCTGCGTTGGCAAGAGCTCGAGAAGCTCGCCGAAGAGCTCGACAAGTGGGCCGAGGTCGAGGCGCTCTTTGCTGCGTGGTCTCCGCTGACGCCAGAGCAAGAGGATGATCACAACACGCGCGTCCCCTTGCTTCGCCACGTGGCAAAGATCCGTCAGGATCGCCTGGGCGATGTCGACGGCGCGCTCGAGGCGTGGGAGCGCCTCTATCACTTCGAGCCCAATGACTCGAGCGTGGTGGAAGCGCTCGAGGCGCTCTACCGCTCGAGAGACGATGACGAGCAGCTCGTCCGCATCCTCGATGCGCGCTCGGAGTTGGTGGACATGGAGCAGCGCGTCCAGCTCTTGCTCGAGGCCGCCATGCTCTCGGATGGTTCGCTCGAGGATGTCTCGCGCGCCATCGTCTTCTACCAACGCGTCCTCGAGATCGAGCCTCAGCACGCGCAAGCGGTCAAGGAGCTCGAAGGGTTGCTCCGCGCAGAGGAGCGCTACTTCGACCTCGACGAGCTGTTCACCGAGCAAGCGCGTCTGGCCGATGAGCCGATGATGCGTCGCAACTTCCTGCTCCAGCAGTCCGCGCTCAGGACGCAGAACCTCAAGGACTTTACCGGCGCGTTCGGCATCCTCCAGCAACTCATCGCCGAGGATGATTCCGATCCTCGCGGCGTGATGTTGATGGTCACGCTCGATCGCGTGGTCGCAGAGGAAGACGCGCAAGCGCCGCTTCGCCTCGACATCGCGCTCGAGCTCGAGAAGCTCTACCGCGACAAGGGCGATTACCCGAAACTTATCGCGGTCCTCGAGGTTCGCCTGAGCTTCACCGAGGACCCGTTCGAGCGCATCGAACTCCTCGATGAGCTCAGCGAGCAACACCGCACTCACGTCGTCGACCACGCGCGCGCTTTCGAGCGCACGCGCGAGGCGGTGTTGCTGATGCCCGATCAGCGCGAGCGAAGGGAGCTGCTCGAGCAGCTCGGAGACAAGCTCGATCGCATGGAAGATGTGGTCATCGCTTACGCCGAGGCCGCAGGCAACGCCGATGATCCCTTCATCTCCGCGCCGCTCTACAAGCGCAGCGGCCAGCTGCTTGCGGATCACCTCGATCGTCGCGAGGAGGCGATCGACGCTTACGAGCGCGCGCTCGAGGTCAACGACAGCGACGCCGAGACCTACACCGCGCTCGAGGGGCTCTACACCTACACCTCCGACTGGGAGAAGCTCGCCGAGAACCTGCGCGCGCAGGCTGGCTTTGCCGAGCCTGACCGTCGCATGGAGCTCCTGCGTCGTATCGGTGAGCTCGAGGAGAGCCAGCTAGAGCGTCCAGAAGAAGCGATCGAGGCATGGGCCGGATTGCTCGAGATGGACAACATGGCTATGGACGCCATCGACGCCCTCGAGCGCCTCTACCGCAACGAGGAGCGCTGGGTCGACCTGACGGACATCCTGCGCCAGAAGGCTAACCTCACCGACGCGCCAGAGGAGCGCCTTGAGGTGCTTCACGATCTGGCGAAGGTCCACGAGGCTCGCCCCGAGGAGATCCCCGACGCGATCAATGTCTACCGCGAGATGCGCCTGATCGACGCCGAGCATCCCGAGGCGTTGGATGCGCTCGACCGCCTGTTCAAGGAGGAGGGGTCGTTTACCGACCTGAGCGAGGTGCTCGAGGCGAAGCTGCGCCTGGCGGATAACCCGGCAGATCGCACCACGCTCGCGCTGCGCCGCGCCAGAATTCTGGCCGAGGAGCTGCTCAACATCGACGAGGCGCTCGACCTCTACCTCGAGGTCTTCGGGCGTGAGCCTGGCCAGGAGCAAGCGCGCGCGGCGCTCGAGCACTACGCTCAGGATGTCGCCTTTAACGAGCGCTGCGCCACACCTCTCATTCAATACTACCGTAAGGAGGAGATGTGGCAGGAGCTCGTCGAGCTCTACGAGGTGATGCGCGATCAAACACACGATTTCGAACTCCAGGCCGATCACGCCTGGGAGATCGCGCAGATCCAGCGTGACCGCATCGGTGATCTCGACGCTGCGCTCGAGGCAGCCAGCCAGGCATGGCGTCTGCGTCCCACAAAGGATGAGTGGCGCATGAGCCTTCGCGCCATCGCCGACGCAAAGGATCGTTGGGCGGACCTCGCGCAGGTTTACGAGGATGTCCTCCTCGAGCTCAATGACCCGGACCGCCTCAAGCCGCTTCGCATCGAACTGGCCGAGATCTATCGCGAGCAGCTCGAGAACCCTGTCGACGCCGAGCAGCAATACCGCGAGGCGCTCAACCTCGACGAGCGTGACCTCGGCATCTACGAGGCGCTCGAGACGATGCTCGCAGATGATAGCCGTTGGCAGGCGCTTATCGAGTTGCTCGATCGCCGCTACATGGTGTTCGCGGGCGAGCCCGGCAGCAATGACTTGTTGCTCCGCATCGCCAACATCTGGGACGAGTTCGTTCAGGATCAGTTCGCCGCCATCGACGCTTATCGACGCGTGTTGGTAGAGGTCCCCGAAAGCGACACGGCTGCCAGCGCGATCAAGCGCCTCTACCGCCAGCAAGAGAACTACAACGAGCTGGCGATGTTCCTCGAGGATCGCCTCGGGCTCTACATGGATGACCCCGAGCGCACGCTGGCGCTTCGCACAGAGCTGGCTGACATCTACGCGGAGCATCTGCGCGAGCCCGAGCGAGCGCTCGATTTGTGGCGCCTGATCCTCGATGATCAGGGGCATCACGAGCCGACCATCGCCTCGCTCGAGCAGCTCTTCGAGCAAGAAGAGATGATGCGCGAGTCGGTCGGGCAAGTGCTCGAGCCGATTTATCGCGAGCGCCAGCAATGGCAGAAGCTCGTCGATCTCCTCTCGCTCAAGGTCGAGCAAGAGGGCGATCCCTTCACGCAGGTCGAGCTGCTGCGCGATATCGCGCGCATCTCCGAGACGGAGCTTCGCGACTGGGGCAAGGCGATCGAGAGCTACGGTCGCATCTTCGCGCAGGTCCCCGAGGACGAGAACATCCGCAACGCGCTCTCGCGCCTTGGCGAGCGCCTGAATGCGTGGCCTCAAATCGTCACGATTTACGAGGACACGCTGCTCAACAACTTCAACGTGCACGATCAGTTGCGCGGCGAGATGTTGCTCGAGCTCGGCTTGATCCAGGAGGAGCGCCTCGGGAAGCTCGAGGATGCGCGTGATACCTTCGCGCGCATCCGCGAGTTCGAGCCCGCGCACAAGAAAGCGTTCGACGCGCTCGAGCGCGTCAACCAACGCCTCGATGATAGCCTGGGGCTCGCAGACCTCTACCTCTCCTACGCGGACGCTGAATACGATCAGGTTCGCCAGCTCGAACTGCTCGACCAACTCGTGATCCTTCACGAGGAGGTCACCGGCGACCTTCACTCGGCCATCGAGGTCTGCGAGCGCATGCTCCAGATCGACGCGATGGACACGGGCACCGCCTCGACGCTCGAGCGCCTCTACAAGGAGACCGGTCGCTTCGACGACCTCGCAGACCTGTACCGCAACGCCGTGGGGATGGTCGCAGATGATCCTCAGCGCGCGCTGGCGATGCGTTATCGCCTGGCGCAGTTGCTCGAGTCCGAGCTCGACCAGATCGACGAGGCGATGCACCTGTATCAGGGAATCCTGGCTGATCAACCTGGACACCGCGACACGCTTCGCGCGCTCGAAGGGTTGCGCCGCGACCTCTCGAGCAGGGAAGGGGATTGGGATCAGCACCTCGGACAGATCGCGCAGATCTTGCTCGATAACTACAACGAGTCTTCGGACTGGCGTCGCATCGTCGACTTGCTCGACCTGAAGCAATCCTCGAGTGAGGATGTCTACGAGCGCATCGAGTTGCTCGGGCAGGCCGCCGAGGTCGTCGAGCGTCACGCTGACGAGCGCGCGGATCTCTTCCTCTCGCTTGGCTTCCGCACTACCGCCTGGACCCTCGAGGTCGAGCCTGGCGTGGGCTTCTCCAAGCTCGAGCCGATCGCGGACAGGTTGGATGCCTGGGAGCGTGTGCTCCCGCAAATCCTCGAAGGTCTCGAGGACACCGAGACGCCCGAGGAGAAGGCGCGATTGCTCAACGCCATCGCCAAGGTCTATCAGGACAAGCTCGACGACAACGAGAGCGCCTTGATCGCGTTCGAGCAGACGCTCGAGCTCGAGCCGAGCAACGAGTTCGCGGTCCGTCAACTCGAGGGCCTCTACGGTGAGTTCGAGCACTGGCGCCCGCTTGTAAACTTGCTGCGCGTGATGCTCGACAACACCTTCGATGGGCAGCGTCGCATCAACCTCCTGTTGCGCATCGCCAACCTCCACGAGGATATCCTCGACGAGCCGGACGAGGCGATCCGCGCTTACGAAGAGCTCCGCGAACTCGACGCGTCCTCGCGCTCTTACCTCGACGCGCTTTGCGCGCTCTACGAGCGAACAGACCGTGACAACGACCTGGTCGACGCGCTGCAAGCGCGCGTCGAGATGATCGAGGATCGCGACGAGCAGCTCGGGACGCTCAAGAAACTGGCGCAGATCCAGCACGAGATCGTCGATGACAAGATCGGCGCCATCGACACCTACCGCCGCATCTTCACCCTCGATGACAGCGACGAACTCGCCGTGCGCGCGCTCGTCTCACTCTACGGGGAGCAGGGTTCCTGGCACGAGCTGCTCGAGATGCTCGAGGTCCAGCGCGAGTTCGCCGCAGACGTCGAGACGATCAATCAGGTCGAGTTCCGCATGGCCGAGATCATGCTCGATCGCGTGGACCAACCCTTCGAGGCGCTCGAGCGTCTGCGCAGGATCGCCGAGCGCGATCCTGACTGGACCGACGCCATCGAGACCATGGGTGGTTTGCTCGACAACGAGATGGTGCGCGAAGAGGCGTTCTCCGCGCTCGAGGAGCTCCATCGTACAAACGCGCGCTGGCAGCCGCTGGCGAACCTGTACGAGAAGCGCATCGACTACCTCGAGGACCCGCACCAGCGCACGGGCACATTCCTCAAGCTCGCCAACCTCCAGGAGGGGCAGCTCGGATCATCGACGAGCGCGTTGATGACGTACGGTCGCGCCTTCCGCGACATGCCCACGCAAGAGTCGGTTCGCGTCCAGCTCGAGCGCCTCGCCGAGGAGCTCGACAATCAGGAGATGTTGATCGGCTTCTACGAGGACGCGCTCGCTGAAGGGGTCGATGACAGCAACGTCTCGCTCAACCTCCACATGCGCCTCGGAGAACTCTACATCGACGAGCGCGAGGAGGCAGATCCTGCCATCACGCACCTCGAAGCTGTGCTCGAGATCGACGAATACCACATCAAGGCGCTCGAGCTGCTCGACAAGCTCTACCAGTTCAAGGAGCGCTACGATGATCTGGCGGATGTTCTCCAGCGCCAGATCGCGGTCGCGCCTCCCGAGGCGCTCGCGCAAGCGCGCTATCGCCTCGGCTACCTGCGCGAGCGCATCTTCGACCAACCGCTCGATGCCTTCGACCTCTACAGGCAAGTCATCGACGAGCAGCCCGAGCACCGCAAGGTGACCGAGGCCCTCGAGCGCCTGATCGAGAACGAGGCGCTCCAGGCCGAGGTCTGCGATCTGCTCGAGCGCGCTTACATGCAGACGGAGAACTGGGGCAAGCTCGTCCAACTCCTCAAGATCAAGCTCGAGCACGTCGCGGATTCGCCGCACGAGCGCGCCGAGCTGATGTGCCGCGTGGCAAAGCTCGAGCGCGATCGCGAGCAAAACTTCGAGGCTGCCTTCGAATACTTCGGGAGAGCATTTGTCGAGGACCCGTTCTCGATCGATACCCAGGAGATGCTCGAAGAGCTCGGCGCAGAGCAGGGCTACTGGCAAGGACTCGTCGATCTCTACGACGGCGTCATCGAGAACAACGATGATCCTGTCCGTCGCGGAGAGCTCGCGCTCAAGGCCGCCGAGTGGTCTCGTTTGCAGCTCGGGGATGACCTCGATCGTTCACATCGCCTCTACACCGTGGCGCTCGAGGTCGAGCCTCAGAACCTCACGGCCATCAACGCCATGGAGATGATCTCGCGTCAGCGCGGCGATCAAGCCGGGCTGATCGACTGGCTCACGCAAAAGGTCGAGCTCCTCTACGAGCCGGAAGAGCGCTTCGCGATCTTCCAGGAACTCGGGCACCTGCACGCCGACCAGCAAAACTACATGAACGCCATCGACGCCTTGCGCGAGGCGGCCATGATCGAGCCGGGCGATGCCGACGTGATCGAGTCACTCGTGGGCTTCTACGAAGTCACCGAGCAGTGGTTCGATATGATCGAGCAGCTCGAGCAGCTCCTCGCCATGAGCACCGACCCGGATCGTCGCCTCGCGCTCTGCCAGCGCATTGGCCGCGAGGTCGCCACGCACCTCGAAGATCCGATGCGCGCGCTCGATTACTACGAGCGCGCCATGGAGATGTCGCCAGGCAACCTCGAGCTGCTGCGCGCCGTCGAGCCCCTCTACTCACAGACGGGTCAACTCGACAGGCTCGGAGAGGTCCTCGATCAACAACTCGAACTCGCCGAGTCCGAGGAGGATCGCGTCCGCGTGATGTGCTCCAGGGCAAAGATCTCCTACGAGCACCACAACGACGCCGAGCGCGCCATCGCCCTCTTTAAAGAGGCGTACCAGCTCTCGCCAACCTCGGCGATCATCACCGAGGCGCTCGACGAGATCTACCGCGCTGAAGAGCGTTGGGTGGACCTCTTTAACCTCTACTACTCCCAGCTCGAGCAAGCCGCCGAAGCAGACCGTCGCGCGGAACTCGCCGTCGAGATGGCTCGCCTGAGCGGTGAGCGCCTCGGCGATATGAACACGGCGGTGCAATACCTCGACTTCGCCCTCAGCGTCGTCCCCGGTCACATGCCCGCCTTGCTCGTCAAAGAGAAGTTCTACACCGAGATGGGAGATTGGGGGCAGGTCACCGCGATCCTCGGCGAGCAATTCGCCGTCGCAGAGGATGACGCCACCAAGATCGAGCTGCTGCTTCGCCGCGCGGCGTTGAACAACGACACCTTGGGCCAACCGCAAGCCGCCATCGATGATTACGTCGAGGTCTTGAACCTCGATATCGATCACACGCAGGCTTACGACACGCTCGTGACCTTGCTCAACGAACTCAAAGCCTGGGAGCAGCTCTACCAGGTGATGAGCTTCCGCGTCAGCGCCATGGCCGAGGATCAGAAGAAGCAGATGTTCCTCGATATGGCGCAGGTCGCAAAGCGCATGGACAGGGCAGACCTTCGCACCGACGCGCTCGAGAAGGCTTACCAGCTCGAGCCCGACGACCTCGACGTGGTCGAGCCGCTGCTGGATGCCACCATCTCGGCAGGTCAGTTCGATCGCGCGACGCCGCTGCTCGAGGAGGTCATCAACGCCCTCACCGAGAAGCGTCGCATGAAGGACGTCGTGCGCTTCTACCACCTGCGCGGCAAACTCTCCGAGGAGCAGGGCAACCTCGCGGGCGCGCTCGAGGACTACGAGGCAGCTCGCAAGATCGACGCGACCTACGTCCCGAACCTCCTCTCGCTCGGCAAGGTCTACTACCACCAGCAAGACTGGGACAACGCGCTCAAGATCCTCCAGACTTTGCTGCTTCACCAGATGAAGATCACCGACGATGAGGCCAAGGTCGACATGTACTACTACCTCGGTCAGGTGCGTCTCCAGAAGGACGACGCGCGCCGCGCCAAGGACATGTTCAACCGCGCGCTCGGCGTCAACCCCGACCACGAGCCGAGCAAGGCCGCGCTGGCAAACCTCTAAAGTAAAAGAGGTTCGCGCTGGCGCTCACGAAACACCCGGGCGACCCCGGCATGATTTTTGGGTGAGGCTTTGTTAAAAGAAGGCGCCGACCATAAAGGTCCGGCGCCTTCTTCGCGTCTTGCCACCACCAAAAATCATGCCGGGGTCGCTCCGGCCGTAAACATTCCGCGCTCCCAAGCTCACGAGACACCGATGCGTTCACGTTTTCTTCTCTTCTTGCCATCGCTGCTGCTCTCCTCGCTGAGCGGCCTCATCCCCTCCGTCGCGTCCGCGGATGTGCTCGAGTGTGATTCGATCGCGCTCGGCAGGCGCAGCGGCGAGATGCACGAGGTCGTCCCTCATCGCTTTGGCAAGGACAAGGTGCTCGTCGTCGATCGATGCAGCGTGTTCGCAGGCCACGCCTACTACGAGGTAAAATACAGCGTCAGCGTATGGAAGGATGGCGAACGCCTCATCACACAGGACCTCGAGCGCAGCATCGTGACGGACGCCGGGAACAACTACGTTGTCGATGAAGGCAAGCAGAAGGTCACGCTGTCGCTGGGCTGTGGCGATGTCTACAGCGAGGACGCCGACGAGCAAGCCAAGATGTGTGACACGAGCTTTGTCTTCAGCGAGCGGCACGGGCTGCTGCTCCCCGACGCCAGGACCACGTCAGAATCACTCATCACCGCCGAGATGATGAACGGCTTCGACGATGCCCTCAAAAAGGACGACATCGAGGCCGCCCGAAAGCTCCTGGCCACCTTCTCGCAAAGGCTCGACTACACGCAGAACTCCCGATGGTTCGCGCAGCAACATCTGCGCTTCCTCGAGGTCGTGCGAAAGAAGGCGCTCGAGGCGCACGAGGCGAAGAAGCAAGGGGAGGTGTTGGAGCTCGCGCGCTTGCTCTTCGACGAGCCATCCCCGAGCTGGGGCGTGGTCATCGAGGACGAGCACAGGTACAGGGATATCATCCAGCTCGGCCACAACACGGGCCTCGAAGCGCTCAGGATCGGCTCCTACAAAACCCCCGATAGCAAGCCGGAGGACCCGCGCAGCGTCCGCGTGATCCTCTTGCCAAAGAGCGAACGCACGACGCTCGTTCTCAATGATTTGCTCTTCTTCCTGGCTGGGAGTCAGGACATCGAAGATATCCGCCGCGCGCTCGAGCCGATGCATGAACTCTCGCGCCGCGTCCCCGAGAGGATGATCCTGCACTTGAACATCGGGGACGCCTGTTGGAGTTACTTGCATCACCCCAGGTTTGGCGAGGAAGGGGAGGAGGGCATTGGCGATAAGGCGGTGAGCTGGATGATCTACCACTACAAGCAGTACGTGGCGAAGCCGACCTCGAACACCGCAGCCAAGCGAGCCAGAGAGCGCGTCAACAAGACCATCGATGCGCTCGAGCAAAAGAAGAAGTAGCCACCGAGCGCTGCGTCGCTAGTCGCGACCTTCCTGCGCGAGGATATGGTCGAGCAGGTTCGCACAGCTTCGCTCGACTATCTCATACACCTCATCGAAGGCAGCGCGACCGTGCCCCCACGGGTCAGGCACATCCTCGCCGTGGTTCCTTTCATCCGGCTCGAAGTCGCGCAACAGCAAGAAGTCGACCTCGCTCGCGCCGCGCAACCGCTGTGCGTTGGCGATGTTGGAGTGACTCATCGCCACCAGGTAATCGAACGTCTCGAGGTGTGCGGCGGTCAGCTGTTGCGAGCGCTGGTCGCTGATGTCGATCTCGCCGCGTCGCCTGGCGACCTCGCGGCTGCCAGGATCGGGGAGCTCCCCGACGTGATAACCGCTGGTGCCGCTCGACTCGATGTGAAAGTCCGCTGTGAGGCCGCGGCTGGCGACCTCGTGCTTGAAGAGCCCCTCTGCGAGCGGTGAGCGACAGATGTTGCCCAGGCAAAAGAACATGACCTTGATCTTGCTCATGGCGTCCTCGTTTCTGTTCGAGTGATTCCGGCTTGTGGCGCGTAGGCGCAGGTACAGAGAAGCCCGTGGAGGGCGCTGTTTGCCCGGAAAGGAAAACAGCGCCCTCCACGGGCTTTCTTATCGAGCCGCGAAGCGATCAGAAGTTGATGCGGCGGCAGGTTCCGTCAGCGGCGACGACGATCTTTGGCTTGTCCATGCGCCAGAGGTAGGCGAACTGATTGAGCATGAAGTTCACGCCCTCTGCGGGGTTCTCGATGGTGGCGCGATCGACGACGATCTCCATAGCGTAATTGGAGCCGTCCATGTGCGCCTGGTAGCGGTAGAGCTCGAGCTGGCCTTCGAGAGCGCTCTTGCTGATGGTGTCAGGGCTCGGTGCGGGGAGTTCTGGTGGGAAGTTCTCCTGCGCAAACCCGGCGTCGACCAACTGCTCCATGGTCAAGGGCATACATCACCTCTTCTTGTTCGTCTTCATCTTGAATCGGGTCATCGGTGCCTGCGGCTCAGGTCGCGTTCAAGGGGGCGCCTTTATTTCAGGCGGCGCCTCGCCGGGCGATCTAAACCACGTCTACTCCCTTCATCCATAGCATACTGGCGCGTCCGCGTCGATGAGAGGCTGTAGGCCGATTCGGTTGTTTGGGGCGTTTTATGGCGAGGTCGAGGAGTGTTTCGGTGAGATGTCAAAGCGCGCGCAGCGACGCCTCGATGTTTTCGGGGGTGTAGTTCGTGTTCCAGACAGCGTTGACGCGCGCGCTGACAAAGACAGGCCCCGAGACAAAGGCGTTGGTCTGGAGGTCAAAGATCTGCACGCGCGCGCTCGCCAGATCCGCGAGCATCGCCGGGAAGTTCCCCAGCGTCTGACCGCGCGCGTTCTGATCGCGGAGGTCAGACAGCATCGCCTCGAAGGCGACGCTGTCTGCGAGCGTGAGCAGCGTGCCACCGTCATCCTTGAGCCTGCTCATCAACAGGATCGTCGAGATGGTGCTTACCGAGAGGCCATGTCGCGCGATCGTGGCGCCATGGCTTGGACTGGCGGTCTCGAGCGAGACGGGCTCCGGGTGGAGGAACCAGGTGTAGGAGATGAGCTCGTTCTGGACGAGATCCTGTGACATCGAGAAGGGGACGAGCGTGTCCTGGTCATCGTGGAAGACAAAGAACGGGGTGCGAAGCTTCGTGTCGACCGCCTCGTGACTCACGCTCGCATAGCTCGCGCCCATGCTGTCTGGCGGACCTCCCGTCGTCGCGTAGATGCGACGCAGGTAAGGGGCGAAGAAGTAGCGATAGGCTTCGCGTTGTGATGCGCTCTGAACCTGCTCGAATGACTCCACAAAGCGTACCTCTTGCTCGAAGTCTGTCAGCGGGTAGAAGGCGACGCCTACATCCGGTGTGACCTCTTCTGGCGCGTGCATCGCGGCATAGAATGCCTCGAAGCCGCCCCAGGAGCCGCCAAAGACGCCGATGTTTTCCTTGTCGATGTCCTCGCGCGTGGCCAGGTAACGCATGCCGTTGGCCATATCCTCGATGTCATCCTCGATGTCGCCTCCCGCGTAGAACCGTCCGAACACATGCAGCGCCGAGATGCCGTTGAGCAAGTAGACCATCGCGCCGTCGACGCCAGCGCGCGCGTTCGCGTTGCTGTAGGCGATGTTCTCGGGCGTGCTCGGCGCACCAGGGCTGTCCACGTCCGTGTGTGAGCCATTTCCGAGCGTTGCCCAGCGCGTATCGACCTCTTCCCCTGTCCAGTCGATCCCGGCGTAAGGTTGTGTCAGGACGATCACGGGACCATCCTGCACGTGCCCTCCATCCGGCTCGACCCATTGCGCGTAGGTCACCTGGCCGGTGCGCGCGTTGGTGATGGCGAGCAACGTGTAGGGGTGCGTCCTGTCATCGAAGACCTCGCTCCCTTGTGCGATGACGCGCACCTCGACCTCGTCCTCGGATGGCAACGGCGGCATATCTGGCGCGCTCGCCATGTCCGCCATATCCAGCCCAGGGGATTGATCCTCGCCACCTTCGCGCATGTCCAGTTCGGGCGCCGCGTCAGGCGCCTCGCTGTTCATATCCTCGAGCGGTGTGGTCTGGCCTCCCATATCCCGAGACGCCATGTCCTCGTCGTAGAGGATCACCTCTGGCGTTGTCTCACTCGAGCCCGAGGGAGCAGGATCACCGCAAGCCGTCAGGAGCGTGGCGATACTCACGAAAAAGAGCACGAGATCTTTGCGGTGTGTCATCGTTTTTCCTTGTCAGCCATACCAATCATAGCCGTTGTAGCGACGCCGTTGTGACGGGACTCCCTCGGCGCGAGGCGCGCCCGCGCGCTTTAACCGCTCGATCGCGTCGGAGTGCAGCGTGATCGAGAGACACAGCTTTTGCCACGCGGCGGCGGTGACCTTGTTGCTCCCCTGGAGCAGCCCTTCGATCGCGCGAACGTTGCGCAGGTTGCGGCTCCCGGCGAGCGTGATCATATCCTGATAACCCAGCCCACAATCGGCGCAATCAAGCCTGGTGACGCTTCGCAATCCCGTGCTCGAGACGAGCTCCTTGAGCAGCTCGCCATTGATTCCCGAGCGATCCAACACGAGGTGCTTGATCTCGGTCCTCGGGTCATCGAGGTAAACCTGGAGCTTGCGGATCAAGCTCCAGGTCCAGTTCGACATCGGCAACCCGAACCCCTCGAGCTTCATCGAGCCCACGCTCAGGAGGACATCATCGACGGTCCCTTCGGCCAGAAATGTACCCGTCAAACAGAGCATCTTCAACGCGCCAAAGGGCGTGCGTGTCAGTTGGCGCGCATGTTTGGCGCTCAGGGATGCGTCCGTGATCTTGAGCGTTTCGAGGCTAGCGCGCTGCGGCAAGTCTTGCAGCAACTCGACCTGACAGCGCCCCAACCCCACATCCACCATCTCGAGCGAGGTCAGGTTCGGCATCTCGACGAGCAACCCAAGGACGGCGTTGATGTCCTCGTCGCTGGTGAGCTTTAGCCCCGAGAGCCTGAGCTGCCGGATGTGCTCGAGCGGCGCTTCGCAGAAGTGCTCGATGGCGCTCACGGGCGCCTCGATGCTGATACAGCGCGCCAACTTCCAGAGGTCAGGGTCGCTGCGAAAGTCTGGCCCCGAGTGATTCCCACCCTCGTAGGTCCCATGCGGCATACGGTAGCTAAAGCGGCGAATGTCATCATCCCACCGCCTCGCCTGCGCCATCGCATAGGGGAGGGCGGCCTGCTCGCGCATGGGCGCATCGAACTTCTCGAGCATGGCGAGCAGCTCGAGCCATTCAGATGGTGTCCCCGAGACGCGCTGCATCAGGCTGCGCAAATCACCGAAGAGGTCCTCGAACCGGGCGGGTGTTTCCTGTGATGTCGACTTCATAAGTGCGCTCGTATCGTTCGGTGTCTTCGTACCAGCAAAGCCCCAGATCCTTCATCCGCGCGCTCAATGTTGCGTTGTATCGACGCCTTCTCTCGCGCTGTCGACGCGACAACGCGCTGATCACATCACAACGCTCGCCATGGCATCGAGGTCGTCCTCGCGCCAGGGTCGAGATTAACTCCTGCCTGAATCGAACAGGGGCGCAGGCGAACAGGAGGCGTTTGTCATGACATTTTGCCTGTTTGTCGATGGCAGGGGGAGGGCGGAGAGTGAAACGACCTCGACGCGTGCGTTTATTTCTTCGACGCGCCGAGCACCTCTCTCCTCCTCACATATCGAAGCGTGAACTCCATATTCTGTGTCACTATTTTGGGACGAAAATGACGTATCTGACGATATGTGTGTCTTGTTTTGTCATATTTGTCATGGCCTCGAAAGGGCTCGAGCCGTTGATTCTTCGACGTTTTGTCGTTTTTTCAGGGGGTGGAACGGAGTTTGCGATGCTCTCCCTCGATGGATTTCTTTGATGCCAGGCCACGCTCGGTGGGAGTGGCGGCAGCGGGCACGAGTGAAGCGCTCTCTTTCAGAGCCTTCACCGTGGCGCGGTGCAGTTCGAGATGCCTGGGTCAAGGAGTCAGATTCGGTGTTGTAAAGATGTCTTTGCAACACTCATTTGAACGGGAACTCGAGCTGTCGCGCAGATTTGGCACGACACACTCGAGCTCCCCAATGTGGAGGAGAGTAATGCAGTTGAGGGAGATGTGTTGTCTCGCGGTGCTGTGCTCGGTTTTTTGTACAGCGAGCACTGCGTACGCGGGATCATTCGATGAGCTGGGGAGGTTCACCCCGGAGGGAGACTTTGCCATCGGTTTTGGCGAGGAGACCCGTGACACCCTCTCGGTGTTCGCGCTCGGTAGGGTTCCTTCTGGTCTGGAACCTTCCGAGCTGATCGAGAGCAGTCAAGATGCCTTGGAGGGAGAGGATGTTCTCTCGATCGGTGGGGTAGAGCGCGTTCGAGTGTATCGCGCGTTGTCAGACGCCGAAGGCTCTTTCGAGGGGAGGCGAGTTGTCTTTTCGCTTTGGTACAAGAGCGCAGGCACGAACGTGAACGCGTCGATTGTCTGGGTTCCTGGGGACCGTGAAGCGTTTCTCTCTCGACCTTCTGCGGATCAAGAGGTTGGAGAGTTGAACCTGCACCCTACAGGCAGGGTCACGAGCGATGGTTGGGTCGAGCTCTCTTCGGGGGAGGTGGACTTTTATCTGGGATCGAAAATACCAGCCAGCTTTCTCAAGCTTCATGATGGACGCTTTGTCTACGCGCTCGAGTCCGCAGACACGCACCACGATCCTGATGACCGTGTCCTGATCGATGCTTTCGAGGTTCGCGATGTCGGCGAGGCTGCGGTCCCTGACGCGTCATGTGCTGCTCCCTCCGAGGACGTCGCGTGCGGAGAGCATGGCACCTGTTTGTTCGGTCAGTGCGTGGACGCTGCTGCGATTTGGGGGGCTCCTCCCATCCCATCCCAGCGCTCGGGTTACAGCGCGCGACTCGCTGCGACGACGTTGCATCACCAGGGAGGGCGTGCTTATCGACCAGAGACGGCGAAGATGAGAGCGCGTCTGGCCGAGGTGACATCCTCCAGCGCTCGAGATTACTGGTACGCCTACCTCGACGCGTTGAATCAGTCTGGGGATGGCCACGCGGTTCCCATCTTCCAGACGCGCCCCTGGAAGGCCATCGGTGGAGGCGGAGCGTGTCTCGGTCCTGGGGTCGGAGACCTGCTGCCCGCTGGAGATGAAGAACCTACGATGATGGTCTTTCGCCTGAAAGAGGGCGTGGACAATCTGGTGACGCGACAACTCCAGCCTGGGGATGTGCTCGCATCTATCGATGGTTTGCCATGGCGAGAATGGATCAAGACGGTCCCATACTATGTGCTCCAGTTCAGTCATAACCCCGACGTGGAGTTGCACAAGGCATCCAGGGCGATGTTGGCGGCTGTCACCACAGGCGCCACGGTGATCTTCGAGAGATGCTCGAGGCAAGATGGTATCGCTTGCTCGGAGCAAGAGGTCGAGGAGATCGTGCTCGATCTCTCGGCGCTACATGGGCCACAGCTCTGGAATGATGAGCCCTTGGAAGGGCACTTCCTTGGATATTGGTGTGACTGGAGGTTTTCTCCATCTCTCGCTTATCCAGATGCCTCGAGCGGAGCTGAGAACCTGTTCCTGACGGAGCTTGTCGATGGCGTTCGCCACATTCTCTTCAATGGCTTCCCAGGTTGGGACCCTCGTTGGCCCTCGATGATGAGTGGCGCATTCGTTCAAGAGCCAGAGCGTGGTTTCTTGCTCGATATGCGTTTGGGAGAAGGTGGACGCCTCGATCTGTCAGGGGACTTTCTTCGTCGATTCCTGGGGGAGAACAATCCAGCCGAGTTCAACTACTACCCCTGGTTTGGTGAGTTCGACATCCCGGCGATGTGGACGCTTGTCGATAGCTGCTCCAACTGGCTCTGGTGTGTGGGAGTGTTTTCGCAACGCCCGCACGCGGATGGGAACGAGACGCGCTTTCATACACAACCTGTCGCCATGCTGGTCGGGCACGACGGCTCTGGCTCGGAGGTCGCGTGGCTCGCGATGCTCCAGCGCGAGGGGCCCGTGAGGACTTTCGGTTACGCAGCGTCGCTCGGGTTGTTCGGGTATGTCTGCCCTCGTGCGAGGATGTGGGGTGAGTTTCGGGCCCAGCTTGGCCATTGCTCCGATATGCAAATCATCGATGGTCAGGGGCGACGTTCCGACTTCCTCGCGGGCACATTTTTGGAGCCTGATGAGAGGGTGTACCAGAAACAAAGTGACGCTGTGGTCGGCGTCGATACAGTCGTCGCGCGCGCTGGCGAATGGCTCGAAGAGCAATCGCTGATGCAAGGAGAACAGCCATGAAGACAGCCAATTTTATGTGGATTGCCACGCTCTCTCTCTTTGCTTGCGCGTGCTCGGGGCCTGCCGAGCCCCAGGGCGAGGACGACTCGCTCCCGAGCCAGGATATGTCCTCTGCTGGAGGAGATATGTCTGCCCCCGAGGAGGACATGGCCAGGATGAGCGAAGATATGGGAGAACCCCAGGATATGGGCACGCCTGAGGACATGGCTCCTCCTGAGGATATGGCTCTCCCCATTGTTCGCACCGTCGAAGAGGTGCAGTTCTGGGACGAGCTCGCGAGCCGGAATCATATGACCGATCCGAACTTCTCGAACATCGATCGCGAGTTCTTGCCCATGTCCTGGTTCTTGCTCCTCTATGATTCGAACTCGGTGACTTACTCGAGAAACTTCGGGCGCAAATGGATACCGTCTGCTCCTGGTGGCATCACGAGCGCCACGGCCTGGTTCGAGGTCGAGGAGTCTGATGGGGTCGTTCGTGAGCTCAATGGAGTTTTTCAGGTCGGTGGGAATCCCGTCACATTGTCTGTTTGGGTTGGGGTCAAGCAAGAGCTTCGCGGGCCAGCCGGGGATGTAGATGTGGGCGTGGTTAGCGTTAACCGGACCAAGTCGGACGCGGTTATCTTTGGCGTCGCGGCCCCGACTGCAGAGGGAGCTCGTATCATCGATGGGATCGTCTGGCGCGAGTACACCACGACGCTGCACGATACGACGGCAGGAGTGGGATACCTCTCTGTCGCTTCGAAGAAAAAGGGCACCTACTACGTGAACATGCCTCGGGCAATTGTTTCCATCTCGGGGCCGAGTTTGCTCGTGGGTGCAGACGATGTATCAGCTCGAGAGGGCACGGTATTTTCTGATGAGCAACTCGAGGCGCGTGCGCGCCTTATCTCGAAGCAGCAGCTGCTCCAATACGACATGCCATCTGATGGCACGAAGTTCTGACAGGAGATTTGCCAGCGCGATGGGCATCGCCTTCGAGGCGATGCCTGGTTGAAATCGGCACACTGGTTTGTCACTGTGTGGGCCTGATGAAAAAATCGCATGGCGAGGTTCTCCGTGACACAAAAGCTATGGGGTCGAGAGGAGTTGATCGCGCGCCTTGATGGTGCGCTCTCGAACTCCGTTTCTGTGATGCTTGTCGGTCCTCCTGGAGTCGGGAAGTCCACGCTCGCTCGCCATATCGAGAGCACGCGCGAGCCACGCGCGTCGATCTGGGTCGACGCGCGTGGTTGTGAACACTCCGAGGATCTCTCGCGCGCGTTGCTCACGGCCCTGGGCGGAGGTTTCCAGCACATCCCCTCGGGCGATGTGCTTTGCACGATGCTCGAGGAGCGGGGCGTATCCTTGCTCGTGTTTGACAACGTGGATGCGGTTGCGCGCGAGGTCTCCACGCTCGCGCGTTCGCTTCACGAACGCTTGCCTTGTTTACAACAACTGGCCACCTCGCGTCGGCGCGAGGGCACCTTCTTCGAGCTCCTCGAGTGCCCGCCGCTCGACACCGACGGCCCAGACTCTCCGGCCGTGGGGCTGCTTCGCGAGCGTCACGAGCAGCACCGGCGCGGTGCGGGCGTCGGGGATGAGCCGAGTGACGAGGTGTTGCACGAGCTGGCCATGCAACTCGATGGCTTGCCGCTCGAGCTCGAGCTCTGCGCGCCGCGTCTTGCGACGCTCGGCGCGCGTGGACTGCGCGAGCGTTTGGATGAACGCTTGCAAATGTTCAACGAGGCGGTGGCCAGACGGGTCGGCGTGAGCCACTCTTTGCTCGCCAGCCTCGAGCTCTCCTGGGAGTCACTCTCCGCGCACGCACAAACCACGCTGATGTGCTGCTCCTTCTTCACACATAGTCTGGGAACCGATGAGTTGCTCGTCGTCGCAGGGGACGAGGACCGCGTCGCCACGCTCGACGCCATCGATGAATTGCTCGACCACAGCTTGCTCGTCGCGCTGGCGGATGGTCGCTTCTCGCTGCTCGAGAGCGTGCGCCTGTTCGCGCTGCAAAAGCGCGAGGAGCTCCTCGCGCCAGATAAGCTCGCGCTTATCCAGCAACGATTTTGGACGTGCTTCGATGACCTCGGCTTCATGCTCGCTGACGAGATCGAGGTTCATGACAGATCGCTGGAGCGCCTGCGCGCCGAGGTCGAAAATTTGCGCGCAGTGATACAACAAACCGCCAGCTCGCCCGGTCGCTGTGGCGCGATCGCGGGGCACGCACTCGCGCTGCGTCGACTCGGCGGGGTGTATGACATGCAACCTCATATAGAGGGGTTGCAAGCGGCCAGAGCTCACCTCGAGGCGAAAGACATCGATCGCTTTTGCCTCGCGGCCTTGATCGTGATGGAGCTTCGCTGGAAGGTGGGCCGCTCGTTGACGGTGATGGAGGATGCGCTCGAGGATGTGCGCGCCGTGCGGGAGCGCTCGGAGAGTTCCCCCTGGGCGCTGGTCCTCGAAGCGGAGCTTCGCTACAGGTATGCGCTCGTCGAGTTGCCTTTCCCCGCCGAACTTCGCGACTTCCAGACACTCGCCATGCTCGCGCAGCCCTGGCCATTCGCGCAGGCGTTGATCGTCTTTGATCACGAGCTGACGCGCGTCGACCTTGGCGAGAGCAAGGGCGCCGAGGATGGCCTGGCCTCCATCGCTGGAACCTTCGAACAACTCGACATGCCGCTCAGGCACGCCACCGCGCTCATGCAGTGCGCGCTCGCCGAGCTGCGTCACGGTCGCATCACCGCAGCGATCGATTACCTCGATCACGCCATCTCATTTGCTGGAGAGCGCGGTCACGAGATGCTCCGCGCCAAGGCGCTCTCGCTCAGAGCGATGGTTTCCGTGGGGCGAGCGTCGAGAGAGGCGCGGCGAGAGGATATGCAATGGGCGTTGAAGTCTGCGCGCCTGCGCGGTGATTTGATGAGCGAGGCGGGGACTTCTGCACAGCTCGCGCTCCTGCACGCCGAGGAGAAGAGCCACGCCGAGTGCTACCGACGCTTTATCCGCGCGGCGACATTGTATGAACTGCTCGGCTCGACCATGAGGACACAGCTCGAGCAGCCGCTCGCCATGTGTGAGTGGTTGCTCGGTGATCGCGAGAGCGCTGTGGCTCGTGTCACGAAGCGCGCGTCTCAGTGGCTTCGCGGCGAAATCGATGATGAGGCCGAGGTCAACGCCAGGGCGCACCTGGCGATCTGGGCTTTGCGCGCGCTCATCGCGAGGCAGCGAGAGGAAGACGCAGGGGATGTCCTCGACGCCATGCGCGAGGCGTTTCTCGACACCTCGCGCGAGCGCATCTTCGAGGAGGGGAAGACGAGCGAGCGGCTGGGGGTGTTTGTCTGGACGCTGCTCGATGGGACGCCCGAGGATCGCGACGCGACGCTTCGCCAGACCTGGGAGTGGCTCGCCGGGGCGCGCGTCGGATTTGGCGCGGATATGCTGCTCGTGGTGCGCGTGATGTGGGATTTGCTCACGTCAGAAGAGCGCGAGCAGTGCGCCAGCGTGTTTTACGCAGCGCAGGAGCGTCACGCGGTGATTGTCAGTGAGACTTTCGACCATGTGCGCTGGCCCGCAGGGAAAGCGCATGATCTGTCCAGGCGACCTGTCCTGCAACGCTTGCTCGGGAGGTTGCTCGAGGGGCTCCAGCAAGAACCTGGAGAGGTGCTCCACGCGCTCACCGTCGCCGAGGCGATCTGGCCAGACGAGATGATGACCCCGGAGGTGCTGACCAACCGCCTCTACAACGCCGTCTCACAGCTCAGAAAACTTGGCTTCAAGGAGCTGCTCTCGAGCAATCGCGAGGGCTACTGGCTTTCAGCCGAGCTGGTCCTCCTGAAGGAACCCCTGGATACCCCGCTGCTTTGAACATGGCACATTCGGGTCACTTGCGGATGCAGCGCTTGGTCCTGTAGTTGGCCGTGGGTGGAGGCTCCTCGCAGGTCCACGCCTCGGGGCATTCGGAGTCCACGGTGCACTCTCTGGTGCACTCGCCAGCGACATCATCTGGCTTGTTAAAGAGGCAGAAGTTGTAGATGCACTCGCTCTCCGCGTTGCAGCTTTTGCCGATGTCATTGGCCTGACAGGTGCCCTCGAGGGCACCTTCAGGTTGCCAGCAGTATTCGGTGTTCTCGCACTGAACCATATCGAGGCATGACTCGCCCTGAGTGCTGTTGTTTCCAGTGCTCTGGTTGTTGCCGCCGTTCTCGACGCAAGCGTCAGCGTCGGCGCATGTGGCGGCGTTTGTCGCGCAGTCGCGCACAGCTTGCGTGATGTTTTGATTGCAAGAAGATTCGCACTCGGCTCGCGTGACCTGGTCGGGGTAGCAGCCCACCACCTTTTCGCAGAACTGCGCGCAGGTCGCAGGTTGCGAGGTTTGATTGTTCCCGCTGCTCTGATTATTGCCCGTGGATTGGTTGTTGCCAGCATCGGGAGCCGCGCAGCTGCCATCCTGACAGATGCGATCCCCCTTGCAGTCGTTATCCGTGCTGCATTCTGACTGCGGCTCTTCTTCCGCAGGACCGCACGCGGCGAGGGTGAGGAGCAGGCAAGTGATCGAGAGAGACATCAAACGCTTCATGGCAAAACCGAGTGCTATGGTTGGTGTAAATCAGGGCAAAGAGCCACGCGGCTCCTCGACGATGACAAGTGATAGGTGCCCATGAAGAACGGGTCGAGGAATGCTCCCTTAGATTGCCTTAGAGAGGGGCGAGAGAGGTTCAGCAGCGCGGAGCATGCCCCCCCCAAAACGCGCCTGCATTCTTGAACCAGTGAGCTTACTTTTTTGTCACTGTGCTTTAGCGAAGGTGTGACGGCGCGTTTTCGCCCCCCCATTTTTGCAAATAGGGGGGAAACTC
>JAYZVO010000233.1:0-13995 GCA_036155555.1 Myxococcota bacterium | reverse complement strand
CAACTCCCGCGGGGGGCGGGCTGCGCCAACCCACCCCCCCCCCTCTGCTCTTCTTGCCTTCCTGGCCGCGGCTGACGAGTGAAGATCACTCCTCCTCGTCGGTTGTCGCGAGCAGCTCGCGCGCTCGCGTGGCGAGCGCGACGAGCTCCTTTCGTACCTGATGGCTCTTCTCACACGGCGAGGAGAACATCATCCTGAGTCGCTCCATCTGCGACCCGTCTTCCTCGGTTTTTCCCGTGACCTCGATATCGAAGCCGAGGTGGTCGAGGTTGATCATGCGCGCATCCTCGACCCAGGCCAACCCCGCGAAGGCGCGCGCGTAGTCGATCATGTTGTAGGCGTGATCCTCGTTCATATGCGTCAAGATCCCCTCAAGCGAAGGGGTCAGAGGATCTGCGTCTGCTTCCTTGTAGCTCGCCTCTTCGAGCCAATCCATGCGTCCAAAGCCTGCGATGTAGCGCACGCGCGAGACCTCGAGCTTGTAGAAGTTGAAGTCTTTGAAGCCGATGTAGTTGGCCGCGCTGGGGTGCGCCGCTGTCCAAAGTGATTTTAGCGCGTCATCCTTTGGCTGGAGGACAAGCTCTCCCATCAATGTCATCCTGGCGCGCGCCAAAACATCGTCGTGAGAGAAAGGATCGCGCAGCAACACCGACGCGCGAGGATCGATCTTGAGGTTGGTGGTGTGCGCCGCCAGATCGCTCAGGAAGAAGAGAATGTCACCGTCCTCTGTGCCCAGCAGCTCGACGAGCGAGGTGTAAGGATAACCCTCGCGAGGATCGAGCGTCGCGAGCGCGCCATGACGGCTTATCGCCTGGAGCGTGCGCGCCTGCACCGCGATGTCGGGGTAGCTCGGATTGGCCATCGGATCGTAAGACGTGCTCATCGGGTTCCTCGTCGCTCGGGTCATCGAGAAGGGCTGGTTGATTTGAGGGAGGTCTTGATTCAAACTTGCGCGGCTATCATCGAGTGGCGCACCACGCGCTTGCAAGCAAGAACGGTCAGACGATAAAAGCACCCGTTGCGCGCATCATTCACAGATTTGCGCGCGGGCATTTTCCAGAATTGGTCATACTGTTGGGGTACTGATGCAGAAACGAATCCGGTTCGCGGCACCAGGGCGCATGCTCGTCGCCTCTTTTTTAACGCTGGCGATGGTCTCGGCCACCGCTTGTGGCAGCGGAGACACCACGAGCGCTCCAACCTCGGCGCCTTCGAGCACGCTCTCCAATGACGCCGTGGCTTCGACGCAGGATGCGCCTGCATCGCGCACTGTCCAACAGGCCATCACTGATCCCAATGGCCCCAACTACGTGGCCGTCGGTGGTTCCTTCTTCGACCTCGTCGGAGAGGATGGCGAACCTGACGAACTCGTGGGGCGCCTGGTCAACGGCGGCACTGGCTTGACCGCAGGTTCGACCAACGAGAACGGCTGGCTCGTGCTCGGGCCAACTGGGAAGTCGATCTTTTTGGACGAGGATGGTCGCCCGCTCGGCGAGCAGCGCGATGTGATCATGAACCAACCTGTCGGCTTCGCCGCGCTCGGGAAGCGCCGCGCCAACACAGGCGATCTCCAGACCGCCTGGCTCGTGGGTGGAGGACAGGGGCGCATCCAACTGGTCAACCTCGATGGTGAGCCCGAGGAGAACATTCGCGGTCAAGCGAGCGTCTCCGAGCAGCTCATCTCGGGCGCTTACGGCGCTGGCTCCGAGCAGTGGCTGGTCGGCTCCGAGACCGGCAACCTGTTTGTCTTCAACAGCATGTTCACGCAGGTCGCCAACGACAAGACCTTCGAGGGGGCACCCATCAGCGCGATCGTCGGCAACCCCGACGAGATGGCGATGACCAACCCCTGGTTTGTCGCGGCAGGATCTCAGATCGCTTACTACCCGAACCCTGCGCCGATCGACCTCGGCGCTGGCGTCAACGTCACCGCCGCCGCCGCAGCCGTCGGCAACCTCATCATCGGCACCGATGATGGGCGCGTCGCGTTGTGGGAGTACGACAGCATCGATGGCGCGCCAAGCTTCCAGCAGGTCTTCGATGGGCAGCGCGTCAACGCGTTCTTCCACAACGGCACGAACTGGCTCGCGCTCGGCGATGGCGGTCAAGCTCGTCTGGTGGGCGATGATGGCACCCCGATGGGAGATGCGGTCACCATCGGTGATGGCACTCCGCTTCGCACGGCGCGCTGGGCAAAGGATCGCTGGCTTATCGGCACCGAGTCCTCGTTCGTGATCGAGGCTCAAGCCGACCTCTCATTGCAACTCGAGTACCCCGAGCCGCTCGGTGGCGCAGAGGTCATGGCGGCTGATCCTGGCGATGAGGTCGTCGCGGTCGTTGGCGTCGATGGCAAGTACGCGATCGTGACCGATCGCGGCGAGGATGTCTCCGGGGTCAAGACCACCGCCGCTGGCGGGGATTTGTTCACCGCCTCTTACAATGGCAACACCTTCTTCATCGGCGGCGCAGGTGGCGCAGGTTATCAAATCGACGCCGCTGGCGAGGTCGTCGGAGACGCCTACTCGGTGATCGAGGGGCGCGATATTCACACCGCTTCCTGGAACGGCAACTTCTGGTTGGTCGCAGGCAACGAAGGCTACATCGAGCGCGTGCGTCCGGACGGGAGCAGCGTCGGACAACCACAGCAGCTCGATGGCTTCGACGTGATCTACCACGCGCGCTGGAGCGGCTCGGAGTGGATGGTCGTTGGCGAGGGCGATGGCCGAGGCGTCTTGCAACTCATCGGCAGCGACGGGATGACCCTGTCTGATCGCGTATCACTGGCAGGCGTCGACGCGCTCTATGCTGTGGAGTGGAGTGGCCGAGAGTGGCTCGTTGGCGGAACGGAAGGGCGCGTGCAGTTTGTCGGCAGCGACGGCATGCCTCGCAACCAACCCACAGGGCAGCCAAAGGATGTGCTCTCGGGCGCGACCATTTATGCCCTCGACTTCCACGACAACCAGTTCCTCGTCGGTGGCGAGCGTGGGCTCGTGCGCATCGTTCAGACTGACCTCCTCTCACCACGTCCAGCTACTGCGGTCGCAGGTTTCGAGACCGTGCGCACGGTCCGCTGGTCTCGCCCCAGAGGGTTTGGTCGCGGCGAGTGCCTGACCAATGAGACATGCTATGTGGGCGCTTGCCTTGGCGGTGGTCAACGCGATGGCTTCTGCTGCGATCGCTCCTGTGACAACCCTTGCGAGTCCTGCTTCTCGGATGACACGGGACAACCCGATGGTGTGTGTTCGCCTATCCCCGCTGGCGAAGAGCCTGTGGAGACCGGCGGTTGCGCGGCAGAGGATGCCTCAACCTGTGGTGAGACGGGCTTCTGTGATGGCGCTGGCGCCTGCGCGCTGTACGGCGCGGATGTCGAGTGCGCGGCGGCGAGCTGCGACTCGAGCGGCGCGACGCCCGCGCGCCTTTGCGATGGCATGGGCACCTGTGGTGACGCCGAGACGACGAGCTGCGAGCCTTTCGCTGGCTGTGATGGCGAGGTCTGCGCGACCTCGTGCTCCGAGGATGGCGACTGCATCGACGGGATGATGTGCGATGGCGGCATGTGCGTCGAGATGATGGAGGTCGAAGGCCCGATGGAGCCTGAGCCTGAAACCGATCCCGAGGGATGCTGCGCGGTGGTCAAGCCTCGCCAGGTGCCCGCGCACTTGCCGCTGGCGATGTTGCTCGGATTCCTCCTCTTGCGTCGTCGGGGCCGTGATGATTGAGAACCTTGCGAGCGCGCGGCTCGACGCCGCGCGCGAACAAATCGTCGCGAGTGATTCCGTGGAAGAGCACGAGGCGTTGCTCGCCGACGCACTGGAAGCGGTGCAGGAGCCGTTGGACCTGAGCGTGGTCGAGTCGTTGCTCGCCATCTTCGGGCTCGTCCCTGTGGCACGCGCGCTGGTCGAAGGGACATTTGCCGACGAGACGAGTCAGCGCGCCATGGACGCCACGACAAAGGTCGCGACATCCATCGGTGTTCGCTCCGTGGGGACGTTGGCGACACTTGTCGCGGAGGTTCGGCGCGTCAAGGCGCTCGAGGACCGCAAGCTCGCGATTATCCTCGAGCGCGCTGACGAGAGCACGCCCGAGCGCCTCCAGGGGATGCTCGTTGGCTACTTGACCACGAACCCATCGCCGCTCCACGCCAGGGCAATGAACGAGGCGCTCCCGGAGGCGATGGCCAGCGCCAGGGCTGCTTGGGATAAGCAGCGATCGCTCGACTTCGACGCCACGGGCAAGGCGCGCTTGCTCGAGCAAGCGCGCCAGGAAGATGCGTTGGCAGATCGCGAGGAGGTCGCCACGTTGCTCGAGCAAATGCTGGAATCACTCGACCGTCCTTCGCGAATCCTGAAGGGAATCCTCGAGGATTCCGAGACGGACCCGGACACGCGCCTGCTGGCGACGATGCTCGTGGGGTGGATGGGCGAGCGCGATCTGATCGAGCAGGTGCTCGCTGTGGCGCTCTCGGCGCCCGAGCAGGATGTGTGTTGGTATGCGGTGGTCTCGGCGAGCCTGGAGCCGCTGAGGACGTGTCAGGCGCTCGCGCTGGCGCTTGCGGATGTCTCCTGGGGTAACCCCGAGGAGCCCGAGAACGCATGGACGCCGAGGCGCGCGCGCGCCACGGTGGTGTCACGCACGCTGCTCCCCGAACTTGGCAGCCCGCTCGAGGCATTCTCACTCGAGCAGTTCGAGCACGCCGCGGATGAAGAGCTAAAGCTGCTCCCTCGCCGCACAAAGCTCCTGCGCTCGCGCTGGCAAGAACTCACGGCGATGCGGGCGCAGCGCCAGTAAAGCATTTACGATGGGATTAGTCGGCGTCGGTGTCGTTGTCGTCGTCATCATCGTCCAGGTCCTCGGGGTCACCCGGGGACTTTTTCTTTTGGATCTTGGCGATGTGGACGATGGCGTCCCCCTGATAAATCAGCGGGTTGACGGCGCAGCCGATCAGCATGCCGTCGGCGGGTGATTTCACGCGCAGCGTGCGGTTGCCAAAGATGTCCTCGATGGCGCCCAGGTGATCTCCCTTGGAGACCATGTCTCCCATCTTATAAAACATGCGGAAGAGCCCGGCTCGCCGGGCTCTGACCCAGGTCGAGCGGTTGGACTCGAGCGACTCGTCCTCGATCGGGGCGCCGTCGTACTCGCGCATCCCGAGGTGCTCCATCACGCGCAAGATCCCCTCGCGCCCGACCTCGATGACGTGCTCGTCGAAGCGGAGCGGCTCGCCCCCTTCGAACAGCAACACCGGGAGGCCCAGGTCTGTGGCGGCCTTGCGGATGGTCCCCTTGCGGTTCTTGCTGTGCATCATGATCGGCGCGTTGAACGCGGCCGCCATGGAGTGGGTGACCTTGTCCTTCATGTTGCCGCGGATTTGCGGGTAGTTGGTGCGCGAGTCGGCGGCGGTGTGCAGGTCGATGCCGTGAGTGCAGTGCGCGACGATCTCTTCCATGAAGAGGTGCGCGATGCGGCTCGAGAGCGAGCCCTTGGCTCGCCCCGGAAAGCTGCGGTTGAGATCGCGTCGGTCAGGCAAGTACCTCGACTCGTTGAGGAAGCCGTAGATGTTGACCACGGGCACCGCGATCAGCGTGCCGTTGAGTCCTCTGGCGGCGACGCGATCGAGCAAGCTACGCACGATCTCGACGCCGTTGATCTCATCGCCATGCAACGCCGCGCTCACCCAGAGGCAAGGCCCTGGCTGCTCGCCATGAACCACCACCACTGGGAGTGACATCGGCGTGTTCGTCGGAAGATCTCCGAGCGGGATCGTCAAGCGCTTGCGCTCTCCTGGTGAAATCGATACGCCGCCGATCGTAATCTTGCCCCACGGCTTCTGGTTCGTGACACCCATGCAACCACTCCTTTGGTCTTCCTGAACAAGATACGAATGTCTTCTGGCCACGTTGTAACACGTGCAGGCGCACGCCGGAAACCTTTCGCGAGATCTGAGGCTGTGGGTGGTCGAGCGAAAGTGATGCTGTGCGTGAAAAGCCCCCCCAAAACGCGCCTGCCATCTCGAACCTATGAGTTTGCTTTGGTCGCTGTGCGCTAGCGAAGGTGTGACGGCGCGTTTTCGCCCCCCCATTTCGACGCTGCGCTTGAAATAGGGGGGAAACTTACGCTCCGTTTCGAGGTTGGCGTTTCATGAGAAGAAGCTTCGATGCAGGTCGTGCAGAACGCGGAACATGCCCCCCGCTCTTCACTGCGTTCATCGCGACCCCCAAGTCTGGGGGTTTCCCTCGCGCTCCGACTCCACGTTGGCGTTTTGCGTCTTGGAGCTTCGAAATTAGCAGTGAGTTACACGAGAGCACCTTTTGCGAACCACTGTGCCAAAAATGAGCGCGAGGGCGCCCCCCAACAAACGAAGTGCTGTTTGGGGGGCAGCGAGGAGCGAAGCGACGAGCGGGGGGGCATGTCATGCGTTCTGCATAACATGCAAGCGAAGCTTCCTCTCATGAAATGCCAACCTCGAGTCAAAGCGCGAGTTTCCCCCCTATCACGCGAAGCAAGTGATGGGGGGGCGAAAACGCGCCGTCACACCTTCGCCAGTGCACGGTGGCCCAAAGACAACTCCATGCTTCAAGAATGCAGGCGCGTTTTGGGGGGGCTTTTCAACACCCTGGAGGGAGGCGAGCCAGCGTCGCCATCCAGACCTCCTCGCGCAGCGCCGAGTAGCGCAGGATGCGCTCTAGCTCTTCCTTGTAGGCGGGCACGAACTGCTGGTTCGCGACGCCAGGGCGCTCGCGTAGGTAGCGCCTCAGGTGTGTCTCGTCGCGCATATCATCGAGCTTCTTGCGCACGGACATGACGTTTAACACCAGCTCGAAGCGTTCGAGCGAGCCTGCCCAGGATGAATCGCGCAGGCACTCCTCGATGACATCGAGCGAGGTGTAGGACGAGAGCGTCAAGGTCTTTAGCGTGGGCAGCTCGGCCTCGCGCAGCTCCCGCGCGCCGCTCCCATAGAGGGGGTTGTCCCGCAAGTCGAGGTGATGCAGCGCCTCGAAGGGGAACTTGTCAAAGATCACCTTCGCCTCGTTCCCACCGAGCTCGCAGTTTGGAAGCCGCAAGGTCTTTAGCGTGGGGATGAACGAGGCGCGCGCGAGCGCGTTGAGTTTGACCGAGCCGAGGTTCGTGTCATGGAACACGAGCGAGGTCAGGTTGGTGAAGTTCCTCGATGTGGCGAGCGCGCGGATCGACTCGAGCATGATCTTGTGCCCGCCAAAGGAGAGGTGCGTGACCCACTGGAACGCGTCGTTCTCACAGACCTTGAGAAAGCGTGGGTTGCCGATCCGTGCAACATCGATGGCGCGCACGAGCGCCATGAGCACGCCTGGCGAGATGCCACGGATGAGCTTGTTCACCCAATCCCTGGGCGCCATCTTCGCCTCGTCCTCCCAGCTCTCGAGCTGGATGAGCGCGTAGGGGAGCCACTGCTCTTCGACCTCGTCCGGGCTGGACTTGTGCGCAGATTCGAGCATGGCGAGCAAATCTTCCCACCGCTCGTTTTGTTCTTCCAATGTGTAGGCGCCATGTAGGAGCGAGCGCAAATCACCGAACGTGCTCAACTGGTTTCTCCGAAGGAGCTATCGTGGATCTCGACCTGTATTGGCCAAGATGTTAGATGTGGAGCGTACAGACTGGAAGGAAAACAACCTTTGCCACAAGAGGTTTGCATGGAGCCCTCTCAAATCGAGGAGCTCGCCGGGCAGTTGGCGAGCAAGCTGGCGCACACATCCGCCGCCGCGACACCGGCGCGAAATGGGATGGAGGCGCGCGATCAGGATCGCGAGCGCGCGATGTTCTCGACGCCGCTTCCCTTGCCCACGATCGACAAGATCGCGCGTCATATCGATCACACCCAACTCAAGCCAGATGCCTCGCGCGAGGCGATCGAGACCC
The DNA here is from genome assembly GCA_036155555.1 of Myxococcota bacterium. Lineage (GTDB taxonomy): Bacteria > Myxococcota_A > Bradymonadia > Bradymonadales > Bradymonadaceae > JAYZVO01. Next base: position 6,102 of record JAYZVO010000233.1, on the reverse strand, counting down.
TGTGCGAGGAGGCTCGGGAGCACAACTTCTGGAGCGTCTGCGTGAACGCCTCGAACGTGCGTCTGGCGAGCACGCTGCTGCGCGGCGCGCGCACGCAGGTTTGCGCCGTGGTCGGCTTCCCGCTCGGCGCGAGCACACCAGCCTCCAAGGCATTCGAGGCGCGCGAGGCGGTGCGCTATGGCGCCTCCGAGATCGACATGGTGATCAACATCGGCGCCTTGAAGTCGCGCGATTATCACCTCGTCTCCGAGGACATCGCCGCGGTGGTCGACGCCGTCCCTGGCAAGATCGTCAAGGTGATCCTCGAGACCTCCTTGCTCGACGAGCGCGAGAAGGTGATCGCCTGCGCGCTCGCCAAGGGCGCTGGCGCACATTTTGTCAAGACCTCCAGTGGGTTCAATGGCGGCGGCGCGACGGTCGAGGATATCCGCCTGATGCGCGATGTCGTCGGTCAGGATATGGGCGTCAAGGCGAGCGGTGGGATTCGCGACACGAAGAAAGCGCTCGCGATGCTCGAGGCAGGAGCCAACCGACTCGGTTGCTCCTCCTCGGTCGCCATCGTCGGCGGCCAGGCGTCAGCCTCGCAAGGTTATTGAAGAGAGCACGCAAACGCATTCGCAGGGAGGACTCATGCGCAACTTCGCCATGCACTTCTGGCGCACGATCGCAGGACACGGGGACGCCATCGCGCTCGTCTCACCGGGCGAGAACAACACCCTCACAGAGGTCACCTTCAACGAGTGGGTGAGGCGCGTGCACAGGCTCGCCGTGGGGTTGATGGAGAAGGGGGTCGAGCCGGGCACGCGGGTCGGCCTGATCTCGCAAAACTGCACGGACTTGCTCACGTTCGCAGCGAGCGCGTGGGTGGTCGGCGCCTGCCTTGTCCCACTGGTTCCAGGCAGAGAGCGCCGCGAGCTCTTGCGCTGCCTCGCGCGCAGCGGCACCGAGTGGATCGTCGTGCGCGATCGCGATGGCCTGGATCAGATCCGAGGTCAGGCCGCCAACCTCCCGGAGCACCTCCAGTGGGTCTTGCTCGACGGCGACAAGGCGCCCACGGCGCCAAATGTCCACACGCTCGACGCGATCCTCGAGGCGGGGCATTACCGCGAGCGTCGCGGCGGCGAGAAACAACTCGCCAAGAGGATGTTCGAGCAGCCGCTCGAGCAGCCGACGACGATCTTCTTCGCGCCAGAGCCAGGGGATGATCCTCACGGCGCGTTCTTCGATGGGGAGCGTACCGCCAGCCTGATCAGCAACCTCGGTCAGGATTTGCTCCTCGAAGAGGACGACCGCGTGGCGCTGATCCTGAGCTATGGTTGGTTCCACGCCTTCCTCGTCGCGATGGCCACGCTGTTTCAGGGAAAAGCCGTGGTGACGGCGGACAGCCTGGGAGATGTGATCGGGAACCTCGGAGTGCTCGCGCCCACGCACTTGCTCACCGGACCTGCCTTTTTGGAGGGGCAGGCGAGGAAGTGGCAGTCGCGCATCGAAGCGGCGCCCGAGTTTTTAAAGAAGATGACCGAGGAGCCCGATCAGAAGAACCGCTTCTCACTTAGCCGCGCGCTCGGTGTCTTCGGTGAGCGCGCCGCAGATCGCGTGCTGGCCGAGCCGATCCGCCAGGATCTCGGTGTATCACTGCGCGCGATCTATGTGGTCGAGGGGAAGCTCCCGGATGAAGTCCACGGCGTGCTCTCGCGCGCACAGATTCAACTGCTCGGGCTGCACGGCTACCCCGAGTGTGGCATCACGCACCTCGAGCGCATCGGCGCGCAACGCCGAAACTCCGTGGGGCGACCCCTGCAAGGGGTCGCGTGCAAGATCGAGGACGCCAGGGGCGATGAGGCGGGGCAGATCCTGATTCGTTCGGAGTCCATGGCCAGAGGATATTGGGACGAGGAGGGGCCTCGTACCGTCAAGCAAGGATGGCTTTACACCGGCGACATCGGGCGCATCGAGGAGGGCTTCCTCCTGATCGGTGCCGCTCCCGCCAACACGAGCGATGAAGAAGCAAAAGCGCAAGGGCAAGAAGAAGAGTGAGGCTTCCGCGCAGAAGACGCGCAAGGACTCTGACTCTTCGAACCAACAGGGCTCGGGCGAAGCGCTCGACGCAGAAGCCCTCGCCAGGGTCCTCGAGCAAGCGCGCGAGGAGGCCGACGCCTTCTTGCGCGAGGAGTACCGCGAGCGTCTCAGGCTCTGCCTGTTCCTTGGCACAGGTCTCCTCTTCACATCGGTCTTTATGGGGTTCTTCATCATCCCCGTCTTTGACCTCGAGGGGAACCTCGCGAAAGGGTTGGTCATCGCGCCGATCGTGGGCATCCTGGCGCTCTGGTTCTTTCGTTTTCGCTGCACGCGCTGCGACAAGATCCCGATCCTCCCCTCCACGCTGTTTCACTTCAAGACGATGGATCTTCCCGGCTGCCCTCACTGCGGCTTGAAGTTTCATCTCGAAGAGCCCCCCGCCGAGGATAAAGAGGAAGCGTGAGCAACTTCGGGGACATCCGCGCCTTCTTTGCCTCACCGCCAGCCGAAGAGGAGCTCTGGCGCGAGCTTGTCTCCTTGCTCGAGGCGTTCTCACCGCGCGAGCAGCTCGTCGAAATCGTCCTCCCTTACTGCAAGGATCACCTGGAGCAACTGTGCATCCTGGAGCGACCGCTCGAGGATGCACAGCTGCGTCGTTTGCTCGGCGGCTTCGAGGTCCCTGTGGCGGCGCTCGTCACGACGCTCTCGTTGCAGCGCGAGCGATTGAGCGCGCTGCAACTTGGCGATCTGCGACCCGAAGAGTTCACGAGGCTCCTCGAAAACCACCCCTGGACCTCTTTGCGCGCGGTGGATCTTTCGGGGCAGCGCGCGCCGCTCGGCTTGCTCGAGGTGTTGCTCGAGAGCCCGATCTCCAGGCAGCTCGAGCGGATCTCACTGGAACGCTGCGCGCTCGGCGATCAGGGGCTCGAGCTGCTCGCCCGAGACACCTCGCTCACGCGCCTCAGGCACCTCGAGCTGCGTCAAGCGCAGCTCGCCGAGCGTGGCGTCTCCTGCCTGTTCGGCGCGCCATGGTTTTCTTCGCTCGAGGAGCTCGGGCTTGGCGGAAACCCGAGCGCGGAGCGCGTGCTGATGGAGCTCTGTCTGGAGGGTGATGCGCTCGCGCTGCGTCGCCTGGACCTTGGCGGAATGCACTCGAGCGCGAGGGTCTTCACGGGCATCCTCAACACATCGAGGATGCCCGAGCTGCGCGTTTTGGACTTCTCCTACAACCCGTTCGAGGTCGAGACGCTGAGAGATTTCCGCGACTCTGGCGTGAGGATCGAGCGGTTGAACCTGGCGAGTTGTCGGGTGGATGATGTCGCGCTGTTGGCGTTGGCGTTGGCGCCTCAGACGCGCGGCCTGGTCATGCTAGACCTGAGCTGGAATGTGCTCGAAGGATGTGACTCGCTCTTGCTCGACAAGTCCTTCTTCCCCGAGCTCGAGCAGCTCTGGCTCTCGCCCCTGAAAGAAAACAGCGCGCAACGCGAGAGGCTCGCGTGCGCGCTGAGAGAGCGTGGCGTGGATGTGCGCTGGCGGCGTTGAGCCGCCATCGCGATCAGTTGACCGCGATCTTGAGCGCGAGCATCGCAAAAAGCGCCGTGAAACAGATCGCCAGTGTGATCCACATCACCCAGGGGGCCTGGTGAATCGGGGCTTCGCCATGTTCGTCGTGTCCACCCATGAGTCGTCTCCTTGCGTCTATCGGGCCACAGTACTTGTCGGTATTCAGGATGCGTGAGCTGCGTTGAAAGAAACGCGAGGTTCACGCGGCGAACATCATGCGCGAGCCGTGGCGAGGTTGCAAACCGAAATCTGCGTCCTGCTCAATGCTTCTCGAGTTTGCCGTAGCGTTTGCGTAGCGGCGTGAGGTCGCGCTCGATGTTGTACTCCTTCTCCCATCGCGTGGTCATGCGGTTTGCAAAGATCTTCTCGCGCGCCGCTTCCCTGAACGCCTTCATGTTCGCCTCCTTGTTCTTGTCGAACGTGGCGCGCTCGGGGGTGTTGCGCGCGATCAGCCCGGCGAGCCAGACGTATTGCGAGGTCATGTAGGGGGGTGTGAGGACGCGGTTATCCTTGGCGTCGAGCTTGAACAGGCTCTCCAGGAGGTCGGGGTAGGTGCCGACGCCGGGGATGAACCCTTCCGGGTCACGCGTGAGCGGTCCAGGGTTGCGCGTGCGCGTGAGCTCGGGATCGATCTCTCCCAGCAGCTCCTGGACCTGTCCTGGCGTGAGGCTCGCGAAGTCTTTCACCTCTTGCATCTTCTTCAAGAGCTTGTCGGCGTTTGTTTTGACGGTTTTAGAGGAGCCGCGCTTGCGGATGATCTTGGAGGCGATCTCGCGCTGGAGCGGTCGCGAGAGCTCGGGCATCGCGCTCTCCGAGCGCGACATGACCTTCCAGGCGTAGGTTCCGCGAGGGGCGTCGACGGTGACGCCGCTGGCGTTGACCTCGGCTCTGGCGACGGCGTTGTCCTCACGCCGGGTGAGCTGTTCCTTGACCGTGTGTTGGAGCTTGAGCTCGGCGGCGACGGTTTCAGGGGACTTGGTCTCGAGCTCCTTCTTTGCCTGCTGCAAGAGCGCGATGCTTCCTTGCTTGTCGAGGCGCAGGGAAGGGGGGACGCGCAGCGTGTCGATGTTGGTGAGCATCGGCGTGAGGAAGTCCTTGGGGTTCTCCTTGAAGTGGCGCTCGATGGCGTCCTTTTCGTTCTCGACCACGGCGTCGATCTCATCGGAGGTCGGCGTGTTGTCGAGGCGAATAAAGAAGATGTCGACGGTATCATGCGCGAACTTCCACGCCTCCCAGACCTCCTCTTCGGTCAGCTCGGCGATGAGCGCGGCGTCGATCTTGGTGGCGAGCAGTTGTTCGCGCGCGACGAGTTCGACGTCTTGCCAGGTCAGCCCGAACTGCGCGACGTCATAGGTCGCGCCAGGAGGGTTGGTGGTGTTCTCGGAGCTCTTGAAGCGCTTGAGCAGTGAGTCCTCTGCGATAAACGCGTTGACCTCTTGCGGCGAGACGTCGATGCCGCGCTTCTTCGCCTCGGCCTCGGCCACGTGTCTGGCGACGAGGCTCTCGGTGATCCTGCTCTGGACGAAGGGTTCCTTGAGCTGTGCTTCAGGGAGCCTGCCTCCTTTCTTGAGGATCTCGTCAGGCGCGAACAACAGGCTGCGCTTCATCGTCTGAGCAAAGTCCTCGACGGTGACGGTGAAGCCAGACCCACGCGCGATCACGCCCGGCGGGAGCGTGGAGACGGGTTCGGTGGTCTCGGCGGGCGTGGTCTCCGAGGTCGAGGATGCCCTGGACGTGGTCGCGCTGGTGCTGGAGGTTTGCGTGGTGTTGTTCTTGTTTGGCGCCTGCTTTGGCTCGCAGCCAAGGCAGGCGATCGCGATGATGAAAATCAGCGAGGGGAGCGAAAGGAAGTTTTTCATATGCCTTGCGTACATCGCGGTCCTCTGTTAGAGAAGCCAGCCCGTTTGTCGCGCACGAAGTCGCCAACAAGAGGTGCTGTGAACGTGCGTGAAGTGAGCGGTGAATATCGAGCTCGTCGAAGTGCCATGGGAGTGGTCATCCCGCCCCTGTGACAGATTCGGGATACGAGCATTCATACGAAGAAGGTTGCCCCCTGGGTAGCTCAATTTCAAGGAGGTCGATCATGACCAAACTCAGCCCCCTGCAACGTGTCCGCTCCGAGCATGGCTCCAAAGCAAAGCTCGCCGAGAAGGTTCTTGGCTTCCTCGCTGTCCCTGCGGACGAAGAGAAAGAGGACTTCGAAGCACGCGTCAAGACGCTCAGCAACGCCAAGCTGATCCGCCTCTTCGATGCGCACCAGCGCGTCGAGAAAGAGTTCGGCTCGCGCGACGAGCTCATCAACAAGATCGTCGCGGCCAAGTTCACCGGCGGCAACGAGCCTTACAAAGCAAAGATCTCGACCTTCACCGAGCCACGTCTTCTCGACCTGGCGCGTCAGGTCGGCCTTTGATGCTCGGGCCCTATCTCGAGTGATAGGGCCACCCAGGCAAGAAGCGGGGGCGCGGCGGGGGTTTGATTTTGAACCCCCCCCCCCCCCCGGCGAGGGTTGACCCGTGGGGC
>JAYZVO010000232.1:0-13933 GCA_036155555.1 Myxococcota bacterium | reverse complement strand
GGACACCTGCGGGTGTCCTCCTCGCCGCTCTTTTGCTGTGCGTTCAGAGGGGATGGTGGTTGGCATTCCCCGGCGCGCGCTTTAGAATCCGCGCGATTCATCGAAGTTGTTTCGCCAGCGAAGATCCTTCGCTGGCGCGATTATACAAGCAATTGCAAGCGAGGCGTGTGGATGGCGACCGAACCGAACAAGGAGATCGTGGTCGAGGATGATCGTACGGGCATGAGCCCCGAGACGCTCGAGCGCGCGGTGCTCGATCACCTCTACTACACCGCGCTCAAGGATATCCCTTCCGCGACGGCTCATGATGTCTTCGAGGCGGTCGCACACACCGTGCGTGATCGCCTCGTGCAACGATGGATGCACACCAATCGCACCTACTACGAGCAGGATTGCAAGCGCGTCTATTACCTGTCGGCGGAGTACCTGCTCGGTCGCGCGCTCGCGCAAAACCTGATCAACCTGGGCGTCTACGAGCTGACCGAGCGCATGATCTCCAAGTATGGGATCGGCATCGGCGAGCTGCTGGAGCAGGAGCGCGATCCTGGCCTGGGCAATGGGGGGCTGGGACGTCTCGCGGCGTGCTTCATGGACTCGCTCGCGAGCCTGGAGCTGCCTGCGGTCGGTTATGGCATTCGCTACGAGTTCGGCATCTTCGATCAGGGGATCGAGGAGGGGCGCCAGATCGAGCGCGCCGACGACTGGCTTCGCACCGGAAACCCATGGGAGCACCCACGCTTCGACTACGCGGTGCCCGTGCATTTCTATGGCCGCGTCGACGAGCACACCGATCGCGAGGGCAACCTCGTGGTCCAGTGGGTCGACACCCAGAGCGTGCTCGGTGTGCCTTATGATACCCCCATCGCAGGCTTCGATAACAACACCGTCAACACCTTGCGTCTCTGGTCCGCGAAGGCCACCAAGGAGCTTAACCTCAAGGTCTTTAACGACGGCGATTACCGCAAGGCGGTCGAAGAGAAGGCGCTCAGCGAGTCGATCTCCAAGGTGCTCTACCCCAACGATCGCTCGCCAGAAGGGCGTGAGCTTCGCCTCAAGCAGCAATACTTCTTTGTCTGTTGCTCGATCGCGGACATCATCCGTCGCTACAAGAAGGAGCATGACTCCTTCGACGCCTTCCCCGACAAGGCCGCCATCCAGCTCAATGATACGCACCCTGCCGTCGCCGTCGCCGAGCTGATGCGCGTGCTCGTCGACCTCGAAGGGCTCGGTTGGGACAGGGCGTGGGACATCACCACGCGCACCATCGGCTACACCAACCACACCCTGTTGCCAGAAGCGCTCGAGAAGTGGCCCGTGTGGATGTTCGAGCGTTTACTGCCGAGGCACCTGACGATCATCTACGAGATCAACCGTCGCTTCTTGCGCGAGGTGCATGTTCGCCACCCAGGCAATCATCAACTCCAGCGCGCGCTCTCGATCATCGAGGAGGGCGGCGAGAAGCAGATCCGTATGGCGCACCTCGCCGTCGTCGGTTCTCACAGCGTCAATGGCGTCGCGGCGTTGCACTCCGAGCTGATCAAGTCTCAGTTGATGCCGGAGTTCTACGAGTTCTGGCCAGAGAAGTTCAACAACAAGACCAACGGCGTCACCCCCCGCAGGTGGTTGCTCCAGTGCAACCCGAAGCTCTCCGATGCTATCACCGCGAGGATCGGGGATGGCTGGGTCAAGAACCTCAAGGAACTCGAGGGCTTGCATGCTTACGTGGATGACGCGGAGTTCCACAAAGAGATCCAGGAGATCAAGCGCCACAACAAGCAGTTGTTGGCCGATATCATCGAGGATCGAAACGGCGTGCGCGTCTCGGTCGATTCGATCTTTGACGTGCAGGTCAAGCGACTCCACCAGTACAAGCGCCAATTGATGAACTGCCTGCACATCATCTCGCTTTACTGGCGGCTCAAGGATGACCCGAGCCTCGATATCGTCCCGCGCACGTTCATCTTTGGTGGCAAGGCCGCGCCCGGTTATTGGATGGCCAAGCAACACATCAAGCTCATCAATGACGTGGCCGAGATCGTCAACAATGACCCCATCGTCGATGGCCGCATCCGCGTTGTCTTTGTCCCGAATTACAACGTCTCGTTCGCCGAGCGCATCATCCCTGCCGCAGACATCTCCGAGCAAATCTCGATGGCGGGCAAGGAAGCGAGCGGCACGGGGAACATGAAGTTCTCGATGAACGGCGCGTTGACTGTAGGGACACTCGATGGCGCGAACATCGAGATCCGCGAAGAGGTCGGCGCCGAGAACTTCTTCCTCTTTGGCCTGATCGCCAGCGAGGTCAAGGAGGTGATCCGAAACGGTTACAACCCCTCGGATTACATCGAGCAGAGCGCACGACTTCGCCGCGTGATCGAGTCGATCGAGTCAGGCTTCTTCTCGCCAGGAGAGCCCGATCGCTTCGAGGCGATCGTGCACGACCTGCGCTGCGAGGATGACTTCCTCGTCTGCGCAGATTTCGACGCCTACGTCGCTTGCCATGACGAGGTCGATCGCATCTACCGCGACCAGACCGAGTGGACCCGGCGCGTCATCAAGAACATCGCCTCGATGGGCAAGTTCTCCTCCGATCGCACCATCCAACAATACGCCGACGAGATCTGGGGCATCGCTCGCACCCCCATCGCGCTCGACGAATGAGGCGAGCGTCACGACGCTCGCCACGCCACTCGCCGCAGTTCAAGGGGCGGGTGGCGTGAGGAAGAGCTTCGAGGTCTCCTCGAGCTCTTTTGTTCCCAGCGGGGTTCCTCCCACGCTCCTCCACATAAAATCACCGATGACGACTCTGTAGAGCACCTCGCTCCGAGCCGCAGCGGTGTGTGAATCCATTCCTGTTTCGGCAAACAGGTCGCGCACGTATGCGATCCGTCGCTCGTCCACGCTCGCGACGACCGCGGCGGCCATGTCATCGGTCGCCGCCCAGGCGCGCACCGCTGCCTCGGTCCCATCCATCGGCGTCGGCGTAAAGATCGCGTGGAGCAAGGCGTCGAAGCGCTCGGCGGCGCCCTTGGTTTGCTCCGCCTTTTGGATCAGCGCCTCGGTCCCATGCTCCTTCCAAAACGCGAGCATGCGCTCGAGCAAGGCGCCTCTGTTCTTGAAGTGGTGGTAGAACGACCCCTTGGTCAGCCCCAGTTGGCGCGCCAGCGCTTCGACCTTCACCGCGCCGATCCCTTCGCTCGAGAGGGCCTGCAAGCCTGCGATGATCCACTTTTCTTCGCTCGTGTCTTTCATTCGTTGATTTCCTACATACGGTGCCGTATGTTTTGCGGGAGAGTGAACATACGCATCCGTATGTTTTCGGGGTTGTACCACAAGCATGCTCGCAGGAGGAGTCCTTATGGCCACGTACATTGCCGCAGGTACCATCATCTTTATCGCCATGCTCCACAGCATCCTGGGAGAGATCGAGATCCTCTCGCCACTGTTTCGCGCGGAGTGGGAGACCGCGCTCCCGAGGTACGCCGTCGAGCGAATCTTGCGGTTTGCCTGGCACCTGACCTCGATCGCCTGGATCGCGCTCGGCGTCGCAGCGCTCGGAGGTGGCGCGTTGGATGCGCTGGGGGCATGCGCGTTGGCTTCGGCGGCGGTGATTTTTGTGATGCTGCGCGGGCACCTCGCGTGGCCGCTGTTCCTGCTCTGTGGTAGCGCGGCCTTGCTCGCTGCGGGGCATCTGCCGTCGTGGGTGATGCATGCGGTTATTTACATCGCCGCGCTGACAGGCCTTGTCATCGCTGGCGTGCATGTCTACTGGACGCTTGGTGGAATGCGCGGGATCGAAGACGCGCTCCCACACCTCGACGAACGCGAGCTCGCCGCTCGAGGCGGCAAGCCACTGCCTCGCCCTCCAAAGCCGATGGTCGCGCTCGTGGCCGCGGCGCTCGCCAGCTTCGCGGGCATCTTGCTCTGTGCCGTGTGGTTTCCTGACGCGCGCTGGCCCGTCTGGTTGCTCGCGTGTGGTGGCGTGGTCTTTGGTCTAAGGAGTGTGGGCGATGGCAAGTACGTCGGTTTGACAAAGACCATCCGAAGCACGCGATTCGCTCGATTGGATGATCGATATTATACACCTATTTCAGTGCTTCTGACGATGGGGTGCGTGAGCGCCTGGTTGATCTGAACGCGAGGATCGCCATCGTGAAATGCTGTCAGCGCTTTACTCGCTTCTACGCGCGCCGTGTTTAACCTCCCGTTGTCATCGCATTTGGCAATCACTGGAAGGAAGACAACGGAGGAGCGGATGTCACTGCTCGGAGCATTGAGAGGGAAGGGGCCAAACGGCCTCGGTTACAACACGACCGCAGCGGAAGCCACCGAGGGCGTGGATCTGAGCGGAAAGCGCATCTTGCTCACGGGGTGCAACTCGGGCATTGGCTTCGAGACCATGCGCGTACTGACCGAGCGTGGCGCCACGGTCCTCGGCGCAGCACGCTCTCTCGAGAAGGCAAAGGACGCAGGCGCCAAGGTCACCGGCGAGACAATCCCGGTGGTTTGCGAGCTCTCCGAGCCCGAGTCGGTGTTTGCCGCAGCCAGGGCGGTCAAGGAGATGGGCGAGCCGCTCGATGTGATTGTTTGCAACGCGGGCATCATGGCGCTCCCCAAGCTCAACCAGCAGCATGGCTACGAGCTCCAGTTTTTCACCAACCACATCGGCCACTTTATCCTCGTGACCGAGCTGCTCGAGCTGCTCGCTGATGATGGCCGCGTCGTGATGGTGAGCAGCGAGGCGCACCGTCAGGCGCCCCGTGAAGGGATTCAGTTCGACAACCTCTCTGGCGAGAAGGGGTACACCTCCTGGCTCGCTTATGGGCAATCGAAGCTGGCAAACATCCTGTTCGCCAAGGAGCTCGCGCGCAGGTTCGAGGGGACCGACAAGGTCGCCAACGCGCTCCATCCAGGTGTGATCAACACCAACCTCGCCAGGCACCTGAACTCGATCGTGGATGTGGCCATGTCGGCCATCTCTCCCATCGCGCTCAAGAGCATCCCGCAAGGTGCGGCGACGCAAACCTACCTCGCGGCGCACCCGGACGCAGCGAAGGTTAGCGGCGAGTATTTTTCACACTGCAACCCGGCTCGCCCGACCTCCAAGGCGAGGGATGCAGAGCTCGCCAAAAAGCTCTGGGAGAAGAGCGAAGAGATCGTCGCCGAGTTCAAGTGAACGTCAGGGCTCGTCGACTGTATCGAGGCGAGCGCGGAAGCCGACGAAGTAATTGCGGCCGATCGAGCCAAAGCCTGGCAACGGTGCGTTCTCGCTGTCGAGCAAGTTGTTCGCTCTGGCGTAGACTTCAAAGCGAGGGTCAGGACGCCAGGAGATGTTCGCGCCGAGGTCCGTGATCGGATCGAGCGGGTCCTCCGAGTCGTTGTTCTGGTAACGCCCCCCGATGTAGTTCAGGTTGACCGTTCCTCGAACACCATTCCAACGCACCGTGCTCCAACCTCCGAGGCGGACGTTCGGGTTCTGTCCGGTGACCTCTCCGACATCTGACCATGCCCCCGCGGTGCCGAACTCGAACCAGCGCGCAGGCGTTAGGATCGCGCTCCACTCCACGCCCCATTGTTCGGACTCCCCGACGTTTTCAAACTGAACGTCGGGGCGCACGCCGGTGGGTTGGATGTAGTTCTCGGCCGAGAGCTGGTAGAGCAGCCCGCGAACCTCGAATGTTTCGCCAAAGTACTGCGAGAGGCCGACCTCTGCGGTGCGCGAGACCTCGTGTTGTAGGTCGGGGTTGGCGACTGGCAAGAGGAACCGCTGCGCGATGGTCGGTTGGCTGTAGTTGCGCGAGACGCGCGCTCTCGCTTTCGCGCCCTTCCATGTGTCGGCCACCACGCCCGCCTTGTAGAGGGGGACGCCGCCTCCTTCCAGACCGACCACGTAGCGGCCACCTGTGACAAAGGTCAGCCGTTTGATCGGCTTCAGCTTGAGCTCGGCCCATGGCGCGCTGGTGCTCGTCGGCTCGATCTCTTCTTCTGTGTTGGCGGGTCGGCGCTCGAGGTCTGCTTCGACGTGATCGATGGCCAGACCTGCGGCGACTTCGATCCACTCGGTGGGCGTGATCAAAAGCTCGCTGCGCGCGCCGAGCGCGCGATCATCGAGCGCGCTGCCGGTGTAAAGACGATCGCGACCCATCGAGCCAAACAATACCACGCGCCCGGTGAGCATCGCGCCGATCTGGCCCAGGTACTCGATCGAGGCCGAGCCGCGCTCGGAGTTGTACCAATTGTTTGTGGCCAGATCGATCCCGTTGCCCGCGTTCTTGCCATCGAGATAACCGTAGCGAAGGCGCGTCGTGAGGATGCCCCAGTTGCCTCGCTTGCGCGCGGCGACCTGAGCTGTCGAGACGGCGTCCTCCGAGTAGTCGAGGGCGCCATCGCTCGTGCGGCGCGTCACCGCCGCCGAGATCGCCCACCCCTTGACGTTCCCGAGGACGCTGGCCTCGGCGCGGAGCTGGCCGTAACTTCCGCCCCCGCCGCCGACCTCGGTCTCCCAACCTTCGGTCTCGCGCCAGCGACTGCGCAGCGCGATCACGCCGTTCATCGCGTTGGTTCCCCAACGCACGCTGTCTCCTCCCGGGACGAGCTGGACGCTCTCGAGCAAGGCGTCCACGTAGAAGTCGGGGAGCGGTCGTCCGACCGCGCCATTGAGATCGGGTATCCCATCCCACACGGTCAAGGTCCTGGCCGAAGCGCGCGCTCCGCCAGCGCCACGCAAGCTCTGATCACCCGTCGATCCGACGCCGATACCATATGTGCCGGAGCCATCCGAGGTCGCGTAAAGCCAGGGCGCGCGCCTCGCCAGCGCATCGAGCACGGATGGCGCGCCTTGTTCGCGGAGCTCCTCTCTGGAGAACTCCTGAATCCCCGAGGTCTCATCGCTCGCATCTGGAGGACGCGGCGCGACGGTCTCGACCGTGTTCCTCTCGGCGATTTCATCCTCTGGTGGGAGATCCTGGATATCCTCGATCTCTTCAGGTTCCACAGGATCGGCGACCACATCCTGGGCCGAGGCCGGGAGCGCCAACAGGAGCGTGAGCGCGGCAGCGAGCGTAGACGAGTGTCTCTTCATGACTTCTTTGTTTGTAGAGTGCTTGAGGCGGTCACAAATCACAGCGATCAAATCGGCGCCGGACGCGGGTTGTAATCGGGATCTTCTTCGTAGGCGTCACCCTCGACGTCGAAGCTGGTCGCTTCGTCCTCTCCGAGGATGAAGCTGTCCACCGTGCGATAGCGCGTCGGGTTCATGGCCCGAGGGGGCATGCCCATTCCCATGCCTCCCATGCCGCCACCCATCATCCCCATACCACCGGTCATCCCCATGCCGCCTGTCATTCCAGGCGTGGAGTTGTTCTCGGCGGTGGTGTTGTTCGCCATCCCTTCCGGGGTCGTGTTGTTGGCGCTGGTGTCCATGGAGGTCATGTTGCCCGCGTTTGTCGCTGGCGTGGTGGCGTTGTTTGCCTCTTCTTCTTCTTCAGTGATGTCGATGAGGAAGAACCTCACGTGATCCTCATTCGCTGATGGGATGCACACCTCCGAGGTCTCTCCTGGCTGGAGGACGCTCCAGTAACAGTCCGAGTACGTCACATCATAGAGGATGTCTTCGGTGGTATTGGTCACCGCGACGGCGTGATCTCGGATGCAACCGGAGAGGCAAACCAGAAGGGTCAACGTCAAGACACGATTAATACTGCTCATGCTTTGATGCACTCGTCTCGAGGCTCGGGAGAGGACGATGTTTGGATAAGGTGGTTGGTGCTTACAACGCACCCCTAAAATTGCAAGCAACCGCCGTTTCGTAAACTTCCAAATTGGAATTCGTGAATGTTTTATTAATTCCAGCGCAACTTGTTGTTTGTCTCGCTTAACTCTCGGGCAGCGACGAGCCGCGACGAGCCGCGTCCAGGCTATTGGGGGCGAGTTCCCTGGCGAGGCTTACTTCGAGAGCAGGTACTCTGCGCCAAAGCGTCCCGCGACGATCGACCAGAAGATCACCGGGAAGATCAGCCCCAACGCCGAGCCTGTCATGTGCTGTCGGAAAGACATCCCGCCCAGGATGATCGGGTAGTTGATGGCGGGGTTCATCACGAACACCGAGCGCAGGATCGCCACCGTGCGCACCGGGTGCTGCTCGATCCTCGAGAGCACCTTGCGGACCCACGCGCGCTTGCTCTCTGCCAACGGGGTCCCGCCGATCCCACGGATGAAGACGTGCGTCACCGCGATCACGAACATGCCGCCAAACCAACTGACCACGGCGCCCTGGAGCGGTCCGTAGAGCAACATCGCCGCGATCACAAAGACCACGCCCGGCAGCTGCATCTGCACATACACCGTCCAGAGCCCGACAAAAACGACCACGCCCCAGGGGCCAAGCCCCTTGATGTATTCGGACATCGCCGCCGGTGTGGCCAACTCGTCGAGCCCGAGCTGTCGCCCGAGCACCCAGAGCCCCACGAGGATCACGACGAGCAGCAGCAAGCGCCTGCGCGTTTGCTTCTTCCCCGTCTCATCGGGCGCGCCGCCGTCGGGCGTTGCTCCCTCTTCTGAATGCTCCGCCGAGGAGGTCATGGATTTTTTGCTCATCAGAGAAGTGATGGATGGCTCATTCTAGCGATCGTGCTTTGTCTCGAGCAACCGAAACGCGCTCGCCAACATCATTCACCATGTCCCCGTGCTCTCCATCGAGACCCACGGCTCGGCGGGCTCGAGCGCGTCCCCTTTTTGCAACAGCTCGATCGAGATCTCATCGGGAGATTTCACGAACGCCATCCGCCCATCGCGTGGTGGACGATTGATCGTGACGCCCGCGTCGGCGAGCTTCTGGCAGGTCGCGTAGATGTCGTCGACGGCGAAGGCGAGGTGGCCGAAGTTGCGGGCGTTGCCGTAGTCCTCGACGTCCCAGTTGTAGGTCAGCTCGACGGTGGCTTCGGTGTCTCCGGGCGCGCGAAGAAAAATCAGCGTGTAGCGCCCCTTCTCGGAGTCACGTCGTCGATCCTCTTCCAGTCCGAGCAGTTCGCAGTAAAAATGCAGCGACGCCTCGACGTCTCGGATGCGTACCATGCTGTGCAAGAACTCCATCGCTTCTCCTCCTTATCGCTCGGATCTCATCGGGAGCAGCGCCGCTCGTGGGGCCGCTCCAAAGGCTTGAGGTTTATCCTGTTTTGTGGTTAATAGGGCCCCTCTGGTAAGACGCCAGCGCCTCCATAGAAACCGGGGTCCGCGAAGTCATGATCCAAACCGGGTCTCTTTGCATCCCCTTGTCCGATTTTTGTCCAGGAAACGCGAAATGCGCCGCGAGCAACATACACCATCCCTTCGCTTCGAGCACCTCCTCCCTCTCGTGCTGTTCGCTGGCCTCGCCATCGCCGCGCCGAGCGGTTGTGTGCCTACGGATGCTCCTCTCAATAACACCGCCTCGGATATGGATGCCCTGGACATGGGAGAGGTCGCAAAGGATATGAACGCGGTCGATCTCGACCTCGATATCCCGGACCTGTCCGAAGGGGAGCGTTGCGAGAACCAGATCCTCGACGGTGATGAGACCGACGTCGACTGTGGCGGCGCGACATGCGCTCCTTGCGACCTCGAGGAGTCCTGTTCGCAGGACGATGACTGCGCCGAAGGCGGCTGCGTTCAGGGAACTTGCGCCGAGCTGCTCGGCGTCGGTGAGGCTTGCGCGCAGGCAGAAGCGTGCGCGTCTGGTCGTTGCGAGACCTTTGGCCAGGAGAGCATCTGCACCGAGGACTGCGAGGATACCTGTGCCGGAACAGAGCTCGCCTGTTTCGAAGGCACCTGCGTCCCCGACACCTACTGTGAAGATGCGGATGGTTTCGGCTTTGGCCCTGGCTGCATGGGGATGCCTTGCGATCGCTGTGATACGAACGCGACCTGCTCGCAGCAAGGCGCCGGAGACTTCCTTTGCATCTGCAATAACGGCTTCTCGGGTGATGGCGAGAACTGCTCGGACGTCGATGAGTGCCGCGACAGCAACCTCAATGATTGCGATCCAAACGCTGTCTGCACCAACCGCGAGGGCGGCTTCGAGTGCGAGTGCCCCGATGGGTTCAATGGCAGCGGCGTGACCTGCGTCGACATCGACGAGTGCGCCGACTCGAACCTCAACGATTGCGGCCCGAACGCTATCTGCAACAACGAGGAGGGCACCTTCTCGTGCTCTTGCGCGATGGGCTATAGTGGCGATGGGGTCACATGCTCGGACATCGACGAGTGCGCTGATCCAAACCTCAATGATTGCGACGCGAACGCCTCGTGCACGAACATGGCGGGCGGTTTTGTCTGCGAGTGTTTCAATGGCTACACCGGCAACGGCGTGACCTGCGTGGACGTCGACGAGTGCGCTGACCCGGTCTTGAACAATTGCGCCGTGAGCGCCGCCTGCACCAACACCCCTGGTGGCTTCGATTGCGGCTGCGGCGCGGGTTACACGGGTGATGGCGTGACCTGCAATGATATCGACGAGTGCGCCGATCCAAACGCCAACAATTGCTCGTCAGACGCGACCTGCACCAATGACACGGGGACGTTCTCCTGTGCTTGCAACAGCGGTTTCTCGGGCGATGGCGTGACCTGTGCGGACATCGACGAGTGCGCCGACCCCAACCTCAATAACTGCGATGCGGACGCGACCTGCACGAACAACCCGGGCGGCTTCACCTGCGCATGCGACAACGGCTACACCGGAAATGGCGTGGCCTGCGCGGACATCGACGAGTGCGCTGATCCCAACGCCAACAATTGCGACGCGATGGCCTCCTGCATGAACAATCCAGGCGGGTTCATGTGCGCCTGTGACCCTGGTTATCAGGGCGATGGCGTGACCTGCACGGACGTCGATGAGTGCGCCAACCCCGCCTTGAACAACTGTGACGCGAGCGCCGCGTGCACCAACACGCCAGGGAGCTTTGTCTGTGGCTGCGGTCCCGGCTACGACGGCGACGGGGTCACGTGTACCGACATCGACGAGTGCGCCGATCCGAACCTCAACAACTGCTCGAGCAACGCGACCTGCTCCAATGAGCCCGGTTCGTTTGCATGCGCTTGTGACCCTGGCTTTAACGGCAACGGCGTGGTTTGCATCGATGTCGACGAGTGCGCTGATCCAAACCTCAATAATTGCTCGGCGGATGCCACCTGCGCGAACAACGAGGGGGGCTTCACCTGCGCTTGCGAGCCTGGATTTAGCGGTGACGGCGTGACGTGTGTCGATATCGACGAGTGCTCGGACCCCAACCTCAACAACTGCTCGGCCAACGCGGCGTGCATGAACAACCCAGGTGGGTTCACATGCGCCTGTGATTCTGGTTATCAGGGCGACGGGGTCACATGCTCGGATATCGACGAGTGCGTCGATCCAAACGCCAACAATTGCTCGAGCAACGCGACCTGCTCCAATAACCCAGGCGGCTTCACCTGCGCTTGCGATGCCGGGTTCGCCGGAGATGGAGTCACGTGCACGGATATCAATGAGTGCGCCGACCCCAACCTCAATAACTGCTCGAACAAGGCGAGCTGCACGAACGAGCCAGGCGGGTTCTCGTGTGCTTGTGATCCGGGCTATCAGGGCGATGGCGTGACGTGCACGAATATCGACGAGTGTTCGGACCCGAACCTCAACGACTGTGACGCGAACGCGCTCTGTGTGGATGTGGATGGCAGCTTCGGGTGTGCTTGCCTTCCCGGGTATTCGGGCAACGGCCGCACTTGCACCGACATCGACGAGTGCGCCGATCCAAACCGCAACAACTGCTCGGATAACGCGACCTGCACGAACAACCAGGGGAGCTTCTCGTGCGCTTGTGACGCGGGTTACACGGGGAACGGTGTGACCTGCAATGATATCGACGAGTGCGCCGATCCGAACGCGAACAATTGCTCGGACAATGCGACCTGCACGAACAATCCAGGCGGGTTCATGTGCGCCTGTGATCCTGGTTATCTGGGCGATGGCGTGACGTGTGAGCGTCAGGGGGATGTTTGCTCGCAAGCGTTCACGATCCCATCGTTCCCTTACTCGACCACGGGTGACACCGCGGACAACTTCGCCAATGACTACGCTTCACCTGCGAGCGGTTGTGGAAGCCTGACGGCCGAGCGCGGCGCAGGCTCGAGTGATTCTGTCTACAGCTTCACCGCGACCGCGGACGCCGAGATCACCATCAACGTCACGGGGACCAACGGCTTCGATCCCGCCTTGTATGTGGTGACGGACTGCGCGGACATCGCCAACACGTGTATCGATGGTGGGCTCGGCGAGTATGTGTCGGATGGGACGGAGCAGGCGACGCTTTCGGTGGTGAGCGGGGAGACCTACTTCATCATCGTCGATGGGAACTTCAACTCCTCCAACGAGGAGGGGACCTACACGCTCGATGTGTACGAGAGCGTCTGTTCGGCCTCGAACCCTTGCGACGCGAACGCGACCTGTTCGGACGTGATGATGATGGCAGAGTGCACTTGCAACCCTGGCTTTGAAGGGGACGGGTTCACGTGCAACGCGACAGCGGGTGACACCTGCGGCGACGCGATCGCGCTCGACGCGAGCGCGCTCCCGATCGCGGTCTCGAGCAGCACGGCGCCAACGCTCGATGATTACAGCATCGATCCTGCGACATGCACCGCGAGGACCAGCACGCTCGCTGCGGGCGGCGCGTCGAGCGATCGCGTCTTCTCCTTCACCGCGCCCGAGACGGCGACCTACCAGGTCAGCGTCAGCAACGAGAGCTTCGACGCGGTGGTTTATGTGGTGACGGACTGCGCAGACATTGGCGGCACATGCCTCGCGCACGGCGATGATCCCGAGACGCAGAGTTTCGCGGCCACGCAGAACACGACCTACTTTATCATCGTCGACGGGTACTCGAGCTCGACGAACCAGAACGGCACGTTCGACCTGAGCGTCGTCAAGCTTTGAAGCGCGCGCCCTGGTGACAGGGGCGCGTCGGTTTAGAACTTGAGCTCCTCGAGCTGTTGGCCCAGAGGGCTTTGCATCACGTAGCTTCTCTCGCCAGGGAGAATGTCGTTGTTGCGCAGGTCGAGTTTTCGCAAGCTTGGCAGGTGGTTTCCCCTGGTCAGGCGAGAGAGCTTGTGGAGGCGGAGCTCGTTGGAGACGAGCGAGAGCTCTTCGAGGTGTTCGAGCGCGTCCTCTTGAAGCAACCCATCGATGTTCTGGAGTTGATTTCCGCTCAGGTCGAGCCAGACGAGCGTTCGCGCGGGCGTGGCCTCTGCCAACAGCTCGAGCCCCAGGGCATCCATGCGACCGCCGTGGAGGTTGAGCCCGCGAAGCTGCCCCAGATGCGGTGCTCCGAGCAAATCGATGACCACCCCGGAGTCACAACGCATGTTGAGGTCTGCGAGGTTGACGACCTGCATCCCTCCCAGTCGCGTCGAGTTAAAGAGTTTGGTGAGGCGCTTCGCGTCGACCTTCTGGCTGACGAACTGCATCGCGTTGGCGAACTGCAATTGCGGGATATCCTCTCCGAGCAATGCCGCCTCGATCCAGGCGTGCTGCGCATAACGCAGCACGGAGTCAGACCAGTGCCTCAGGTGTCCATCGAGGTATGGGATCACTTGCTCTTGAAAGATCGGCGTCTCCCAGTGCGTGCGGTGCCTGTCGAGCAACCCGCAGAGCTTCCTCCAGTTCACCCAGCTCGGCGTCTGCACGAGGCTGCGGATCGAGCCGAAGTCTTCTTCGACGGTATGCATGATGGCGCTCCTTCGGGTTGTCCTGGCAGCGTCGAGGGGGAGGGGGGCGAGCCAGTGCAACGCGACGCGAAGGTGCTTTGTTCCTCGGTCCTTGTTCGAGCGAGGATCTGCCTGAATAAAAGCCGCACGCCCGCAACCCTGGGCGCCGCCACATTTCCCAACCTGGGTGGTGTTCCGCACCAGGTTGGGAAATGTGGCG
>JAYZVO010000231.1:0-39544 GCA_036155555.1 Myxococcota bacterium | reverse complement strand
ACCCGGGGGGGGGGGGGGCGGGGTTTTTTAACGACAACACACCCCCCCTCCCTCCCCTCCTTTGTTTTGGCCAGGCTCCAAAAGGACAAGCTCAAAACTCCCAGGCGTTGACCATCGCCATCTTGTCGCCGCCGTGCTCCTCGAAGGACTCGAGCAACCTGTCAGCGGGCGTCTTCGCGTCCCTCAAGACCTCCTCGAGCGGCGCGAGGAAGACGCGCTCGGACTCGTGGCCATTCTCGGCGGCGAGCTCGTCGAGCCCCTGCGCAGCGAGCGAGACGAGCTCTTCGCCCATCTCGCGGAAGCTGCCGCACTGTGTCTCGGCGCGAATGCCCAGGCGGTAAACCTGATCGAAGCAGGCGCGGTGTTTCTCGGGGCAGGTCGAGACCATCATCTGGCGAGCGCCCGCGCGCGCAGACTCCGAGTAGAGCAAACCTTTCCAGAGCGCGGGCAACGCGAGCATCATCTCTCGCGTACCAGCGTCGGCGCCGCGCGTCTCGATGTACTTCTTCATGCGCACTTCGGGGAAGATCGTCGAGAGGTGCAATTCGAAATCACCCATCCTCGCGACCCAGTCTCCGTGCCCCTCTTCCATGAACTGGCGGAAAGGTTTCCCGTGCATGGCGACATACTCACCGTCACGACGAATAAAATACATGGGCACATCGAGCACATACTCGAGGTACTCCTTGTAGCCCCACCCTTCGTCGTACATGAAATCAGGGAAGCCGGTGCGCGCGGGATCGGTGCGTGTCCAGATATGACAGCGGTAGGATTGCATCCCATTGGCGGCGCCGTCCGAGAGCGGCGAGTTGCAGAACATGGCGCTGACGACCGGTGAGACGCGCAAGGCGGTGCGCAGGATATCTGCGGCGTCCTCTTCGCTGGTGTAGTCGTAGTTGCCCTGGACGGTGCAGGTCTTCTTCATCATCCAGAGGCCGCGATCACCGACCTTTGGCATGTACTCGCGCATGATGGCGTAGCGCGACTTTGGCATCCAGGGGATCTCGTCGAGCGAGTCGAAGGGGTTCATCCCCCAGGAGACAAACGCGAGCCTGTCACCGGCGACCTCCTTGATCTCGCGGATGTGCCTGTCGAACTCGGCGGCGGTCTCGAAGACGGTCTGGGTGATCGCGCCGGAGAGCTCGAACTGACCGCCAGGCTCGAGCGTGAGCGCGGCGCCGTCACGCTCGAGCGCGACAATGTGCCCGTGATCGTACGCGGCCTCGTAACCGAAGCGCTCGGCGATCTCTGCAAAGAGGTCACCGAACCCACCCTCTTCCTCGAAGGAGAGCAACTTGCCATTGTCCCTACGAAAGACAAACTTCTCGTGCTCGGTCCCGAAGGCACGACGCGATGGGTCCTTCTCACCGCTGCGGAAGTAGTCGATGAGTTGGTCACGATCCTCGATCTTGTCGAGGTCTTGTTTCATGTCACGGGACATAGTCTTTTGGTCCTCGGGGAAGGTTTGGAGCGCTGGCCTCGCGTGCGCGACCAGCTTTTACAAGTTCTCGCTGTGCTTGGCCAGTGGATCATGGATGCGCATACGCGCGACAGGATTCGGGCTGGTTTGGGGAGAGCGCAAAAAGAACTCGAGGTGCGGATTTCTCGCGGTGTGTTTATAGTCTGCTCGGCAAAGAAGGCTTCGCGCGATGGAACATCGCCACCAGAGGAACCGTTTTCAAGCCTGGAGCGCGTCGAATCTTTCCTCACAGTGGTATCGACCGCTTGATTTAATGCGAGTGACCCCTCGCGAGTTGCAATGATTTACGGCGAAAGCAGTGCTGGCTTTTGTCGCTGCCAGACAAGGCAATCAACCAATCCATACAGGTACTCATGATCTCGAGAGCAAGACGCAGGATCTTCACACCGGCCACGCTGGCGCTGTTGCTGGCGGCGAGCACGTTTATCGCGACGGGATGCCGCTCGGGCGAACCCAAACAGGATGTTTGGCCACAGGTCGAGGTGCTCCCTGGCAAACCGCCAGCGCAGCTCGACAAGGCCGCGGCGACCAGCGTCTTGAGGCGCGGCCCGGACGGCTTTGTCTACATCGTCGGCGGGTTGGACGAGCGCGCCAAACCGGGCGCGACCTTCCTCGCGCGCTACTCTGGCGAGTGGCCGCTCGACGAGGTCCCCAGGCCGCCGATGGCCGCAGGTCAGATCATGCGCCGCTATGGCGATGACGTGGCGCTCGTGCAGATGCTCTACTCTTTCCCCGACACGGAGCTCGAGTCGCTCGAGATCACCTGGCAGGACGACATCGCCAGAGAAGACATCGGCAAGGGGGTCGGCAAGATCGAGGAGGTCATCGGCGAGCCAGAGTTTCCAAAGGATCTGACGCTGTCACTTGGCCGCAACCTTGGCGTGCAGCTCGGGGATATCTACGCGGTGGTCAAGCCCTCCAAGGGGGATACCTCGCAGAACCACTTGCAGCTCGGGCGCAGGTTGTCCGCGATCTGTCTGGTGCAAAAGGTCGAGGATAACCGCTCGGTGTGTCGCATCTGGCACGGCTCGATGCTTCACCCCAGGCCCGCGGTCGTCACGCAAGGCGACACGGCGCTCTTTATGGAGCACACGTTTGGCGCGCCTCCAAGACAGGCGCTCTTGCAGTTTGCAAAGATCAAGGGGGACGCGGATGGCTCGGTGCGAAAGCACCTGATGGAGCAAACCGAGCAGTACCTGAACACGCACGCGGCGGCCAACATCACCGTCGAATCACTGGACAAGGAGTTCGACCCGACCAACCCCGCATTCTACAAGAACGAGGAAGAGGTCGAGTATCGCGGCATGCCGCAAATCCTCGTCGCGGGCGCGCTCATCGAGCGCGACGGTCGCGAGCACCTCGTCATCAATTACACGGGCATCGGCCCCGCCACTGGCCCGGGCATGGTCGCCGCGCCGCCCGAGTTCGGCATCGATATGGGGCGCGCGGACAAGATCGGCGCCTCCGAGCTTCGCCACATGTGTGGGCTGTTCACGGGCGCGGTGTTTGTCTACCGAGGGCAGACGAGCGAGGCGCTGATGCACCTTCGCCAGATGCTCGGCGACGAGAAGATCCAGGGCGAGCTTCGCTGGCACTTGCGCGACCAGTACGCGATGCGTTGGGCATCCCTCGAGCACTGGAGCGAGGCGCTCTGGTTGGTGCTCGAGGACGAGGAGATCGCCACGCAGCGCCAGGATCGCCAGGCCGTGCTCAACGCGCTCGGCACCCGCGTGCGCTTCTATGACGAGCTCGGGTTGCCGGACAAGGCGCTCGAGCAATCGACGCGCTACCTGAAGATGCGTCAGGAGGACAAGGCACACCCGAGCGCCATCATGAGCGCCATGGGGATGCACGCCGAGATGCTCATGTCCAAGGGGCAAATCACCGAGGCAAAGAGCACGCTGGCGGACCTCGAGAAGATGTGCCCCGATGGGTGCAGCGGCGACCTGTTCGCCTACATCTCGGGGGTTTACTGGTCGGTCCCACAGGACAACAAGGCGCTCCAGGACGAGCTCCTGGCAAAGCTCGAGTCGTTGGCAAAGAAAGGGGATGACGCGATCGCCTCGCTGCGCATTTATCAGGGATTCCACGCGATGCGCGATGGCCAGTTCGAGCAAGCGCTGGTGGCATTCCTGGAGGCCGAGCGCCTGTTCGACCTCAAGAAATCACAGCCAGGTGTGGCGAGGGCAAAGTACTTCGCGTTCCTCGCTCAACTCGGGATGAAGGAGCCGCTCAAGGCTTACGAGACCGCCTCCGAGGCGCTCTCGCTCGCCACAGACCTGCGCGACTACGCGACCGCCGCGCTGATCTATGACCGCCTCTCGAGCGTCTACCTCTCGCTCGACCTGAACCAGGCGCCAGGAAACTACATCCGCGTGGCGAGCAAGATCCTTATCTCGGTGTATGAATCGCAGGTCGCCACAGGCGACCTCGGCAAGTCGAGCGAGACGCTGTTTACCATCGGGACGCTCTTCTTCAAGCTCGGCAGCCTGGACGAGGCGACCACCGTCATCACCAAGGCGGTGATTTACTCGATCCGCGCGACCCGCTTCGACATCGCGGCGATGAGCCACCTGACGCTCGGCCTGATCGCGCGCGCCAGAGGGGACGCGGAAGGCTTCCGCAATGAGATCCAGCGCGCCGAGTTGATGGGGCGCCTCTCTGGCAACCCCGTCGTCCTCGAGGCGATCCAGCGCGCGCTCGAGCCCGCGCCCGCTCGCCCCGAGACACCACCAGACGGCTCGCAAGTCCTCTGATTTCCTCCAGGCAGTGATGGTAAGACCATGACGCGACTGCGCCCATTCAAGCTCACACCCAAGCTCGTCCCCAAGATCTGGGGAGGTCATCACCTCGTCGACCTCTGGCACAAACGCGAGCCTCAGGAACCGCGCGAAAAACTCGGCGAATCCTGGGAGGTCGCGGATCTTCCAGAAGGTCAGAGCGTCGTCGCCAGCGGCCCGCTCGAGGGAAAGACCTTGCGCGAGGTCGTCGAATCACACGCGCTCGAGCTGCTCGGCGACGAGGAGAAGCAATCCTTCCCCTTGCTCGTCAAGCTGCTCGATGCCGCCGATGATTTGAGCGTCCAGGTGCACCCCGGCAAACAACATGAAGGCGTGATGCCCGGCGCGCGCTCCAAGGATGAGGCGTGGGTGATTCTCCACACTCGACCAGGCGGCGCGATTTTGCACGGCTTGAAGGAAGGGGTCACGCGCGAGGACTTCTCTGCGTGCATCGCGAGCGGCGATGATCCCACCGCGCTGATGCGGCGAAGAGAGGTTCGACCGGGCGATGTGGTGCATGTTCCGCCAGGGACGATGCACGCCATCTGTGCGGGTGTTTCTTTGCTCGAGATCCAACAACCCTCGGACACGACCTACCGCGTCTGGGATTACAATCGCCCGGGGCTCGATGGCTTGCCGCGAGACCTGCACATCGAGCAAGCGCTCGCTGTCACGAACTTTGGCGCGCAACCTCCCATCACGCAGCAACCTCGCGAGGAGAGCGAGCAACGCTCTGTGCTGGTCGAGGCCGAGGATTACAGCATCGAGCTCTGGAACTTCCAGCGCACGCTCGACCTCGAACTCCCCACCAGAGCGCACGTCCTGCATGTCATCGAAGGCGCGCTCTCGATCCCCGACGCGAACCTCGACTTAAAGATGGGAGAGAGCGCGATCATTCCCGCATGTTGTGGCGCGCTCACGCTCGAGGCGGCAGAAAAAACCACCTTCGTGCTCGCGCGCTAACTCACAGACTAAACCCGATCCCCGCGTTCCAATAATCACCCGGCACGATCTTGGAGTTCGTCAGAAACTCCGGCGCTGTCGTGGTGAGTTGGATCTTCTCGAGGAAGAGATGCAATCCGATCACGCCCGTGGTGGTGCTGCTCGGGATGGCGTTGATCCAGACAGCCCCGCGGATGCGACGCTCTCCGATGGCGACCTCTCCTGGCAAGACCTCCCCACGATAGGGTCGCGAAAACCGCGCGGGAACATATTTGTAGCTCCCCTCGAGCGTGATGATGCGCAAATCAAGCGTCGCGCGCGGTGTCACGTAGAGGTGCGCGTGCCCATCGAAACCTGCGCCTCCTGAAACCCTCAGCGAGAGCGGCCCGAGCGGTGCGGGCTCGAGGATCATTCCGAAGTGTGTCTGCACACCGCCAAAGAAGTACTCCAGAAATGGGGCGCTCAAGCCCAACCCTGCCTCGAGCCCGAGACCTCCCCCAAAGGTCGTGCGGAGCGGCATCGCCGCGACCTCGGCGCTGATGCCATAGGTGCTCCCGACATCCTCGCTCTCGGCGTCCACAGGGGTCTCGTACACGGAGCGACGCGCCGATATAAGCGAGAACGCGGCGCCATACCTCGACCCGATGTCGCCGCTCTCCATGAACATGTCGATGATTTCTCCAGGATCGAAAGCGCTCGCGGGTCGCGCCCCCGCGAGCACCACCGAGACAATCACCAAAGACAAAAGAAACCGATGAGTTGCCTTCAAAACCGCACCCCCACCGACGCCTTGTAACCGACCTCGCGCCGGAGCGCCCTCGGGACCTCGAGCGAGACCTCCGCGTGCAACCTCCACAGCAGGAGATGTGCGCCCAAATAGAGCGGCCATGGCCTGACATTCTCCTGCTCCCATTTGCGCCCGCTGTGCTCGAGCGAGGTATCGAGCGGCTCGCCAATGCGCCAGATGTACTCGTAGGCTCTGCGGAAGTTGAGGTCCCACCCCGCCTGCAAGAGCAACGGCCCCACGGGCATCAAGAGCCGCAACGGCACACCACTAAACTGACTGTTCACCACACGACCGTTGCCAGGATCGAACGAGAGTGCTCGCCCCCACCCATAACCTCCCTCGAGCGCGAGCCGACGACCGAGCGGCATCACGAGCAGGAAATTCGCGCGCCAGCCGCTGGTCTCACCGCGCCCTTGCCCCAACCAATCCTGGGAAAAGATATCCAGCTCGAAGTTCTGGAGGCGCCACCCGACAAGCTCACCAACAGACTCCATATTGGCCACGTTCGTGCTATCTGCGACGCCTAACCACACCGGGTGCGCGGGGTGATAAACCCAACGCGGGGTGCCGTCCGGGTTCTTCTGCTCTTCGACAAGCACGTCCTCGTAGGCATTCGAAGCGATGGCGCTCACAGCAAAGATCCCGACAGTGCGCGTGAACAGCGCCATCAGAAACCCTGACACGAAGCCATTGCGTTCCTGAATACGGTAGCCATAGGTCTGGGGTTGGAAGGCGTCATAGCCATCGCGCGGGGAGTAAGCGTGCGCGCCTCCTCTGTAGGACCCCATGATGCTGTAGCCAGGACCAATGAGCCACTGGCGCGCGCTGGCAGTCGATCTGAGGTACGAGCCGACACCAGAAACCGGCGCGGTGTCCGTGAAGTCCTCGCGCTCCTCCTGAGCAAAGGCAGTGGAGGAAAAAAGACACGACGACAAACATGCGAGCCACACGAGGTGGCATACACGACGTTGGAGTTTCAATCACCCGCTCCTGAAAGTGAGGTTCAAGGTGTCGGCGGACTCTTGTATGGCCCGGTCATGCAACGAAAAGGGTTTGATTACGGTAGGAGAACCCGCGCATGCAGGCAATCCTTTCAGCAGATCGTGAAACATCGCCTCCGCCACGCAAGGTTTAAGACAACGCGTCCGAAAACCACTCTGAGAAGCAAACGTCGCGAAGCGGGTGCAGAGTTCGAGTGACTCTGGCTATACTCATCGCGACTCATCACTTGGAGAGGGGACGAATGCGAATGAAGTTTCACAACTCTGCGTTGCTCGCCATCACGGTGTCACTGACAGCATGTTCGGGGGTCGGTGATTACAAGGGACCACAAGACATGGACGCGACCGACATGACAGTCGCGTCAGAAGACATGCCCGAAGCAGCCTCGGACATGTCCGCTACACCGCAAGATATGGGAACCACGTCGGGCGAGGATATGCCCGATACGCCAAACACCCCTGCCCCACCCGCGCTTACAGCCAAGGGAACCGCCGCAGGCGTCGAGCTCGCGTGGTCGCCCGTCCCAGATGCGCTCCGCTACGAGGTCCGCATCGACGGCGGGGATTGGATCAACGTGCTCGGCGAGCTGACGTATCTGGATGAAGAAGCGCCCGTGGGGGCGATCACCTCGGCGACGGTTTCTGCGAGCGACGCCACGCGGCGCGAGGCGGTCGACCTGACCATCGAGGATCTCCAGACTGAGGAAGGCTCGCAGCGCACCTACGAAGTCCGCGCCATCACCGCGGACGCCACCACCGAGCCATCCAATCAGGAGTCCGCCAGCCGCATCACCGAAATCACCAGTTATCAGTGGCAATACACTGACTCCCTCGAGAACTCTGACTGGCGCGACATCGACGGCGCCACCACCGAGAGCGCCGAAGATCCAGGTGCAAGAGGCAATGGCAACGTCCGTTACTACAAAGTAACCCTCTCCACCGCGTCCAATGAGTTGGAGAGTGAGATCGATGAAGGCTCGCGACTCGCGATCATTCAAATTGGAGCGGGGTCTGGTCACAACTGTGTTCTGTATAATAGCGGTGCTGTCAAATGTTGGGGCAACAACGCAGCGGGACCACTTGGCTATGGAGATACAAAAACCAGGGGGATCGCCCCAGGAGATATGCCACCTCCAGATGTCAACCTGGGAGGCAAAGCAAAGGAGCTCCGAGTTGGAGGCAGTTACAATTGCGTCATCATGGAGGACGACACGCTCAAATGCTGGGGAGTGTTGGGGACAACCGGTGAAACCAGCGAAGCGATCGGAGATGAGCCAGGGGAGATGCCGCCCCCTGTGATCCCGATAAATGGAAAAATCAAGAAGCTGCCGATCTCAGGTGCAACCCATCAATGCGTTCTGCTCGAAGACGGCGTGTACTGCTGGGGAACGAACAACAGCGGCGAGCTTGGCCAGGGAGACACAACATGGCGGTGGACGAACGGAGAGACAAATTTCCCGACGCAGCCCGTGAATTTGGGTGGTGAGGTGGTCGACATAGAAAGCGGGCTCGGTTACTCCTGCGCGACGCTCACGACAGGAGAACTCAAGTGTTGGGGCAACCTTTTTGGGGCTGGCGTGCCCTATGGAGAAGCCACCATCGGAGATGAACCGAGCGAAATCCCGCCTCCTGTTCTCCCTGCGGTTCCAGAAACGTATGATGCAGTCACGCTATCCGAAGGCTTTGGGGGACCGCACCGTTGTGTGATCGCAAACTATATCCCCAGTTCAGGAAGTGCCATTTTCTGCTGGGGCAGCAACTCGAATGGCCAGCTCGGGATAGGAAACAACGCATCGCTCGGGAGCAGTCCTGGCGATCTTCCAGGGCCTCGCATCACGTACGACAGCACGGCCAAGAAGATCGTCACAGGGCTCATCAGCACATGCTTGCTCAAAGAGAACAACAGGCTTTTCTGCTGGGGAGGAGGACTACTCGGCAACTACTTCCTGGGGCCTGACTTTGAACAAAATCACGGCGACGATATGAGCGAACTCCGGCCCAAGGAGGTTGTCTTGGGGGAGAGCGTCGAGGATATATCAGCGGGTTTGTTCCACCACTGCGCCCTCACAACAACAGGGACAGTCAAATGTTGGGGCGATGGTGACCATGGCGCTCTTGGTTATGAGAACGCGAACGATTTGGGAGCCCCCACAGACACGTGGCCACCACCCGATGTGAAATTGTACTAAAACGAAAAGAGCCGCTGGTCTTGAAAACCAACGGCTCTTTTCGTTTCAGGACATAACGTTCAACTCAAAACAACGAGCCGATGCAAAGGCCTGAGAAGCACAGTTGCTCGAGTGGGTTGCTCCCTGGACAATTTGAATCGGGAACGAAGTCACCGGTACAACCGCTACAAACAAAACCATCACAACTGAGGTTGCCGTCACATGTGCAGTCGGGATTACAGCCCCCGCATCCCATGCCATTACCACCAATCGACTGGCAAACACCTGACGTGCTCCCCGTACCAGAAGGCACACACTGCTGTCCAAACGGACAGGGCATCGGATCATTCAAATCACATCCCGTTCCGCCTGCAACAGGTTGGCACTGGTCTGCGACGCACTCGTAGCCGTTGGGGCAAACGGTGGGGTCGAGCCCGCAGGAAGGCTGGGCGCCACAGAAGCCGTCGACGCAGATCTGGCCTTGGGGACAGTCGGCGGCGCCGATGCACTGGACACAGCAATCAGCGTAGCAGTAAGGCGCGTTGGGGGCGCCGTCACAGGAGCCAGGGGTGTTCGCGCTGCAAGGGTTCTCGCAGGCGCCCTGGCAGAGGCCGAAGGTGACGTTACAGGTCTGGCCGTCGCCACATTGCGAATCCTCGAAGCACTCGACGCACTCGCAGAACTCGGGGTTCAGGTAAGGCGTATCGCCTGTGCAATCTTCAGGGCTCTTGTCGACACAGACAGACTCCTCGCACTGGTTCGTCGAGGTATTACAGAACTGACCTGCGGGGCAGGAGTTCGGCTGACCAGGCTCGGTGGTGCAGACCTCGATGCACTCGAAGGTCGTCGGGTCACATGCCTGGGTCGGACCACAGGTCACCTCGTCACACGAGGAGATGGGGTTCTCGACGCAAGCGTTGGTTTCCTCGTCACAGGTGAAGCCTTCGGCGCACTTGCTCGAGTCACAGGCGCACTCGTTGGCGTCGTTGCAGGACTCCTCGGCGCCGCACTGCGAATCATCGGTGCAACCAGACTGGCAAAGCCTGTCTTCGGTGTTGCAGATCTGACCCTCGGCGCATTCGCTATCATCGAGGCATCCTGGGCGGCAGGAGCCTGAATCGAGGCAAATCTCGCCGCTCGGGCAGTCGAAGTCCGTCGAGCACATCGAAGGAGGCTCGACGCACTTGCCTGCCAAAACGTTACAGATCTTGCCCTCGGCGCAATCCTCGCGCGTCTGGCACGAAGCCTCGGCGCAGAGGCCGTCGACGCAGCTAAGCTCGCCGGAGCACTCGCTGTCCTCGATGCACTCGGGCTTGGAGCAAGATTGCTCGCCGTCAGCGTTGGTGTAGCAAACCTGGCCGTCGAGGCAGAAATCACAGGAGACCGAACCGCAGACGCCATCCTTGAGCAAGCAAACCTGCCCCAGGGTGCAATCGCTGTCGAAAGTACATGGGGTCTCTTTGGTCTGGGCGACATCCCCCGAGCCACATGCGGAAAGCCCAAGGGTCGCACACATCAGGGCAGCCATGGCCATGCCAAGCAACCCCGTGCGCTTTGCGAAAGTATTCATCATCTCCTGTTCTCCTCTCTCGATCTTCCAACCGCCCACGTTCGGCGGCGTTCTCTTCTAAATCTGTCTATCTCTTGTACGCACATCCCAAACCACCTGTGGCGGAGCTTCGATATGCCCGAAGGTGATGCACATTATTGTCACACGAAAGTTGCCTGACTCTTTCTGAATCAAGGCTGCCAAAAAATAGCCTCGAAGGCAAATCTTCTGCGCACATGTGTGGAGCACCGAACAACAATCATAACTGCTTGGCGGATGGTGCTTTTTGCGTGCACATTCAATGCGGCAGGGAGTGTACTCGGATGTAGGATACTTTTCAATCTCCGGTTGCATCTCGAAACAAATCAACCGCTTGTGGGGCGATCTACCGCATGGTATGAATGCAATGCGATCAAAAACCCAGGCTTACCGCCATGGATGGACGCCAACCTGAGATCCGATCGCGTTGATCGTTTGAAACGATCCGATCTCCAACGCTCAAGGAAGAGCCGATGCGAAACCTCATCTCCAATGGACTCAAGCGCCTGGTGCGCAACGAACCCCGCTACGCTCGCGGAGATCGCCACGCACACATCATCTCGATCGCCACGGTCAAGGGGGGCGTCGGGAAGACCACCAGCGCGGTCAACATCGCGTCCGCTCTGGCCTCTCGCCATGATCGAAAGGTCCTGCTCGTGGACCTCGACGCTCAGGGGCACTGCTCCACGAGTTTGGCTGGCGCCCTCCCCTCTCAGCCCGTGCATACGCCGATCAGCCAGATTCTGTTGGGAGACGAGCCGCGGCAGGTGCTCGACGCGCGCGTCTCGACCAGGATCGAAAACCTCGACATCACGCTCGCTGACCCTGGCTTGGCGGAAGCCGAGGGGAGGATCTCCCAAAAGATCGGCAAGGAGATGTTGCTGCGCGATGCGCTTGCCATCACGCGCACCCACTACGATTACGTGCTGATCGACTGCCCGCCGAACAAGGGGAACCTCACGCTCAACGCCCTGCTCGCCAGCCAGCAGGTGCTCATCCCCACGGATCTCTCACCGCTCGCTGTCCAGGGCGCCGACGAGCTCATCGATACGGTGTTGACCGTGAATCAACGCCTCAAACACGAACTCGATGTCCTCGGCATTTTGCTCACGCGCGTCGATGGCAGGAACGTCTCGATGAACCAGTCGATCCGAGAGCAGATCGAAGAGGCGTGGGGCGAACTGCTGTTCGAGACCGAGATCGGCGTCAACACCCAGATCTGTCAGGCGCAGCAAGCCGGAGAGCCGATCCACACCTTCGCGCCAAAAAGCCGCGGCGCCGAGCACTACGACGCGCTCGTCGACGAGATCCTCGCTGCGCTCACGCAGTAAACCACCCCCAAAGAAGGTACGCGATTCCGTGGTCTTCAAGGCTTGCGGCTCGCGGTGCCCTTCGTTACAATCCCGGCCATGTGTTAGTGAGCACTAACTTACAAGACTGAATCGAGTCTTTTTGTCGAGGAGTTGACGCGATGGCATCGAGCAAGAAGTACCCCCAGTTTACTGATGAGCACGACATGTTCCGCAAGTCGCTTCGCGACTTCGTGGTCAAGGAGCTCGCCCCTCACGCCGAAGAGTGGGAGAAGGAGCGCCTCTTCCCTCGCGAGGTCTTCGAGGAGATGGGCAAGCTCGGCTTTTTGGGCGTGCGCTACCCCGAGGATATCGGCGGCTCGGATGGTGACATCTGGCACACCACGGTCTTGAGCGAGGAGCTCCCGCGCTGTCGCATGGCAGGCTTGACCATGGGCGTTCTCGTTCAGACTGACATGGCGACCCCGATCATCAACGAGATCGGCACCAAGGAGCAGCGCGATGAGTTTTTGGCGCCTGCGATCCGCGGCGAGAAGATCGCGGCGTTGGGTGTGTCCGAGCCGGGGGCTGGGTCGGATGTGGCGGGGATTCGCACGACGGCCAGGAAGGATGGCGATGACTACATCATCGATGGCCAAAAAACATGGATCACCAACGGCACGCGCGCAGACTTCATCACGCTGGCCGCGCGCACCGACACCGACAACAAGTATGGTGGCGTGAGCCTCTTCCTCTTTCCGACGAATACGCCGGGGTTTAGCGTCGGGCGTAAGATCGAAAAGATCGGGAACCACTGCTCGGACACCGCCGAGTTGTTCTTCGAGAACTGCCGCATTCCCAAGCGCTACCTGCTCGGGGAAGAGGGGCATGGGTTCTACTACATCATGCAGAACTTCCAGGGGGAGCGTCTGGTTGGCGCGCTCTCGGGGACCGCTGGCGCGCAGTTGGTGCTCGATGACACGATCGAGTACGTCAAGGAGCGCCAGGCGTTCGGGAAGACGCTGGCGGCCTTGCAGGTCGTGCGTCACCAACTGGTCGACTGCGAAACAGACCTCGAGCTCTGCCGCACGCTCTCGTACCACGCCGCCGATTTGTTTGGTCGCGGCGTCCCCTGCCAGCGCGAAATCTCGATGGCAAAGCTGGTCGCCGCCGAGAAGTCGATGGAGGTCATCGACCGCTGCGTCCAGCTCCACGGCGGGATGGGCTACGCGGAAGAGCTTCACATCGCGCGCGCCTGGCGTGATGCGCGCTTGCTGCGTATTGGCGGCGGCGCCTCCGAGATCATGAAGGAGATCATCTCGAAGATGATGGGCCTCTGACTCCAAGGGTTCGAGTGAACAAAAAAGAGGACGCGGTCGCCCGAGCGATCGCGTCCTCTTTTTTTGTTCACTCGAAGACCTCGAGCATCTCCGTTCCCTTCTCCTCGTCGGTGAGCGCGACCCGCTCGAAGCGCTTGAACATCCTGTAGCGCACGACCAGGACCACGTTCGCGATCACCGAGGGGGCAGCGAGCAAGAGGAAGTAGATCACCAGGCTTGTGATGTCTCCTTCGAGCCAGCGCTTGACGAACTCATCGATGTTTATCCCGATCAGTCCCCCTACGATGGTGTGGAAGAGCAACCACACGATGATCGCGCCGGGGTAGTGCTGATAGAAACGCTTCTTGGTGTAGGGGATGATGTCTTGCTCGTAGTCGGCACCTACCGTTCCGCCACTACCTCCGCGCTGCCTCCTGCTGAACACGCGCTCGACTCTATCTGGCATCCCTCGGGAATTGATCCCTCCTGTCGATCCAAAATCTCCTGCCATCTGCGCACCTCCTTGTCTCGAGCCTTACGAGCAATTCTAAGGTCAGGACACTGGCTGAAAATTGGATAATTCGATGCAAAACATTCGATTTTATCAACGCTGCATCGAGCGAAGAGCGGCACCATTCCAGGAAAGCGTGAAAATGATACACTGCTGCATTCCACACCAGGCATGAGGATCGTGCGATGTGTTCCAATAGATTTGCCCTCTTCTTGTTGCTTGCCTGCGCGCTCGCATTTGGCTGCCAGCGCTCGGCGCGGCGAGATGCGACAAACACTTCGGAGGGGCGCGCTGCGTCGTCTGGAGCGCAACCCTTGTTGGCAATGTCCCAAAACCACGGCTGCCTGCTGCGTGGCAGGGAGCTCCGCTGCTGGCGACACACGCTCGCTGAGGGAGAAACCCCAGAGAAAGCGCCTGGATATTTGCCAGGACCGTTCGTGGCAAAACAGCAAGGGGCAGGTGTCGACATCGTGCAGTTCGTAGCGAGCAGGTCGCACTTCTGCTCGCGGTCGAGCGAGGGGCGCGTGGCATGTTGGGAGGAAGGGCAATACACCTCGCGCGCGGAGGTGTTCGAGCGCGCGGAGGCGATCGGTGTGTTTGGCGAGCGCGTCTGCGCTGCGACTGCACGAGAGGTCGAGTGTGTTTCGCTGACCGAGGAAGGCGCCACGACGCATCACTTGCCCGAGCTGTCCCGACGCTTCGAGAATGACATACAGGATGTTCAGGTGGGCGATGCGCATGTGTGCGCGCTGCTCGCCAATGGCAACGCGTCTTGTTGGAAGGAAGAGGGAGCCTCGATCGAGGTTGGAGATGGTGTGTTTCCAGGGATCGCGCAGCTCGCGGTTGGAGAGGGATTTGTCTGCTTGCTCGATAAAAACGAGCGCGCGTCTTGTTGGGGCGACGCATTCAAGGTCGAGCACACGCACAGCGTGAAATATGACAGGGTGAAGAGCCTCGTCGCGACGGGAGGAGTGCTTTGTCTGGAGCAATCCTCCCCAGAAGATCTGAACACTGTCCGTTGTATCAACGCCAACCTGCCAGCCGAGCAGGCGCGCGAGTATCTGGACAGCGCGCAGGGAATCAATCACCTCATCGCGCCGCTTCTCGCGCCAAACGGTCAGGATATCGGATCTCCCCCGGCAAAGGCGAATTTCTCGCGCGAGACCTTCGGCTTTGCCGGGGGGCGAGCGTGTGTGATCGGCGCTGACAAAAAGGTGCGCTGCACGGAGCCATCTCCCTGGAAGTACACGAGCACGTTCACGTCAGCGCCTCGCGAAATCCCCACCGATCCTGTGGAGGAAGTGAACGAGGTCATGCTTGTCGGGCAAGCGACATGGTTCACGGATAAGGATGGCCAGCTCTGGTTTCTGGGCGGCTCGAACCTCGTCCACGACGCTTCGCAGCGATACTTTTCTTTCTTCCATCACACGCCGCAGCGCGCCTTCTTGCACGCCCCCAAAGAGGTGTCGGGATGGACTGACGCGGTCACGCTCGAGCGCATGGGTCAGGTCAAGCGCGAGAAAACAGAGGTTCGTCTAAAGACCTCTTCAGGATGGTTTAGCGCGGGCGAAGAACTGCTCGCGCCTACACTGTTCTACCTCGACAAGGAGGGAGGCCAGCGGCCCGCAGAAGAGCTCTTACTGACACACCCGGACAGTGAATGGAGCTGCACCTCGAGCGCCGCGCCGGATACAGCGATCACCTGCGCGAAGGACCCGCTAGACGCGGCGATCGTGAACACCTTTCCTGGAACACCGATCAAGCTCATCCCCGATGAGCGCAGAGAGATGTGTGTGCTCTCGGACAACGGCAACCTCTATTGTCGCCGGTTGGTGGACAGCGCGCTGCTCGAGCAGCTTCACTCGGAGGAGATCATCGACGCATCGCGTACCGACAACATCGGGTGTTGGGTTTACCGAAGCAACAAGATGCGCTGTTGGCAAAAGAGCGAGGCAGGAAAAAAGAGCGTCACGCTCGATGGGATCGCCTCGCTCAAAGGGCGCAATGGCGTGACGTGCGCTGTATCTGAGGGCGGCGAGCTTTTATGTTTGGGAGACAACAAGCATGGCCTCATCGCGCCCGTGACTTACGAGACGAGGGAGAGGATGTTCGACACCTTCACCAAAGTCGAGGGCTTGCCGCCTGTCGAGGAGGTCATCCTCGGGTCAACGCATGCATGCGCGCTGACAAAGGTTGGTCCTGGTAAGAAGCAGCAGCTCTGGTGTTGGGGGGAGAACCTCTTCGGGCAGCTCGGCGCGCCGAACAACTGGGTTCGGGACGTGCACGAAGAGTGAAATCATCGGCGCGATGAGGTTATTTTCTGCCGCGCAAGAGCGCCTCGATCTTGGGGATATCCTTGACCAGGACGAGCAGGATTAGCTTGGTGTTCCTGTCGAGCTTCTGATCGGGGCCAGGGTTCCAGGTGTAATCGTCGGTGAGGCGGTCGTGCGTGGCGACGATGAGCGCGTCGGTGTGACGGCGCAAGTTGGCCTCGCGGATGGTGCGTCCGATCAAGGGGCTGTCGGGCGGGATATCGAGCTCCTCGACGCGCCGGATCTCGCCATGATCGCGCATCATGAGGTCGAGGAAGCCGGTGACCTCGGGGCGCATCACCTCGGTGGCCATGCGCAAGCCGGAGAGCGCGTCAGTGAAGATCACGCTCGTGGCCCCTGCCCGCTTGAACTTCTCCTCCGAGCTCGGGTTCTCGCCGCGCGTGATGATACGGATCTTGCTGTTAAGCCCTCGGGCGGACAGCGTCGCGAAGAGGTTGTCGCGATCGTTGCCGAGCGCGAAGACAATCCCCACGGCGCGATCGATGCCTGCCTCGATCAGGGTGTCATCATCGGTGGCGTCGCCCACGACGTAAGGAATCTCGGCGCCAAGGTCCTCGCTCATCTGCTGGTTAAACTGGATGACGATATCCATGTCCTGCTCGATGATCAGGCATTGGCGGTCACTGCGCAGCATCTCCTTGATGACGTGGTACCCCGTCGAGCCGAGACCGGCGACGATGAAATGATTTTCGAGCTGGTCGATGTCTCTCTTCATTTTCCTCAGGAAGATCATGTCGCGCAAATCGCCATCGACGACAAACGCGGTCAGTTGGGAGACAAAATAAAGCATGACTCCGAGACCCAAAATCACCAAGACAATCGTGAAGACGACGCGGTCGGGGTGACCTGCGATCGGGATCGTCTCTCCGAAACCGATCGAAGTCAGGGTGATCAGGGTCATGTAAGCGCACGTGAGCAGATCGTACTGCTGGTCACACAGGAAATAGTACCCCACCGTCCCGGCCACAAAGATCCCGAAGAGCACCCCGGCCGCTCGAAGCAGGCGCGTGAGCGCGTGCTTGTCGTGTTCGGGCGCGGAGATGGCGCGGAGTCGTTTTTGAAGGTCCTTTCTTTTACTGCGTTTCATGGCCTCTTCACGCGACCGTTCGGGAGCGGCGAAACTTGCGCTCAGGCAGAGTGTGTCTTACGCTCATGGCGTTCGAGCACGCCATGTGTCAAAGTATCACGACACAACGATCACCACCCCTGTCACAAACCCGGATGGAGCAGAACCTTGGGTTGGAAGTACATCGATACGAGGATCCTGAAGGATGTCGAGATCTTCTCGCAATTGAACGAGCGAGGTCGACAGGAAATCATCGTGCTCATGACCACAGTGGACGTCAAGCAAGGGCAACCGATCTTCGAAGAAGGGGACCCAGGCGATGCCCTCTATGTCATCCTATCGGGAGAGGTTCGCATCTCCAAAAATATCCCCGGCGTCGGCGAAGAAGCGCTCGCGTTCCTCCCCACGGGCTCATGTTTCGGGGAGATGGCGTTGATCGAGAACCGCATCGCGCGCTCGGCCTCGGCCTACGCGCAAAAAGACTGCGAGCTCGCGAAGCTCGCGCGCGATGACTTCATGGAGCTGCTCGACAAGGAAAAGGACCTCGCCATCGATATCTTGTGGGGGTTTGTCCGCGTGCTCTCGAATCGCTTGCGCAACTCCAACGACAAGGTCGCCTTCCTCGCCATGTCCAACATGTTCGAGTGATTCTTACGCCGCGCCCCGCGCGCACGGCGCTAGATGTTCAAGCCAAAGACAAGCTGGGTGCGTCCTTCGACGAGATCCTTGGGTGGCTTCCACCCGAGGATTCTCTGCTTCAGGCACCCTGGCAAATTCGGCGGCGTCTCGCCGCGCGTGGTGTTGACATCCACGCGGCGCACCTGCCCCGACTCCTTATCCAAATACATGATCACGGCGACGCGGTAGATCTCTTTCGAGTCGTCGCGGCATCGCTTCAAGTCGTCGGACTGATCGCGCACCCAGGCGAGCAAACGTTGACGGTCGCGAGGGTCGAACTCGGGTTCGGGCTCGGGGAGTGATTTCTTTGGAGGGGAGACCTTCTTCGGTGTGCCCTTTCCGGCTTTCTTTTCGTCAGGCTCGGGTTCGGGCGGGCACTCGTAGATGATCTTCGGTGGGGCCTCGACGATCTTTTCGGGGCACTGGTTTAGCGGGATCAACCTGGATGAAGAAGAGGATGATGCGTCGCCAGCGTTGGCGTGGGCCCCCCCAGCGTCGGAGGATGCGCCGTGAGGTGCATCCTGTGGCGCGCAGGCGCGGCCACCGAGGAGCATCCCGACGCCCAGTGCTACGACGGTGATAACCCCCCAACCGATCCTCTCGCCAGCGCGCATCTCCTCCATCTTACTCGCCAGGCCCGAGTTGTGAGGCGATATCCTTGCCGATGCTGGTGAACTTGGGGATCGACTGCACCTGGCTCATCGCCTCGCAAATATCGACGTATTGTGACCAGACATCGCGGCGGTTGAGTTCATCGGCCAGCGGCTCGTAGTAGGAGTTTGCCGAGGGCTCCATGAAGTCGAGGTAGGACTGGTTAAAGCCTGGCTTGTTCTCGCACCCCTGGACGAACTTCTCGTCATCGATGCCCTCGCGGGTGGCGATGTTGATAAAGAAGATCTTGTCCTTGGAGTAGGAAGCATCTCCAGCGAGCGAGAGCCAGCTCGCGCCACCTTCAGACTCGCGCGCGAAGTACTCCGCTGCGGGCACACCGTCCAGACGACAGCTCGCCTCTTCGTAAGCGCAGGCGCGCGCCTTGGAGGTGAGCTGCACGACGATAAAGCCATCCCCCTTGTCCGTGAAATACGGGGTCGCGTTGGTGTCAGCGAGTGTGGGGTGATAGATGGCGCGCGTGCCGAGGTCGAGGCCGAGCGTGGCGAGGTTCTCGCCGTCGGCGTCGACCTCATCGCGCAAATAACGCATCCCATCATCGAGCGCGAAGAACGCGATCGCCGATGCGTAATCCTCGAACTCGGGATCGGGATCACCCAGCCCATAAATCAATGGGACCGCCTCGCCGGAGCGCCGATACATGGGCGCGAGCGCGAGCTTGCGGGGGATGATGTTGTTTGCAGCCAGCCCCGTGGTCAGGGAGGTGAGGATGCCCTGGTAGCCCTCGGCGAGGGAGACGGTGGTGCGGTCGAGCTCGACGAGCACCAACACGTCGACCTCCTTGGGGGGAGGTGGCGGGCCGGGTGGCTCGGGCTCGGGGCGGTCGACGTAACGAATGATCGTGCAGCCCGCCAGTTGCGTGGCGAACACGAGCAAGATCGTGGTCATGAGTATGGTCTTGCGCATCGTATGATCCTCTTGGCTATCGCAGCACCGTGCTTGTCATCACAATAAAACGGGAGCACCGCGCTGCCGTATGCTCTCCTCTCGACTTATGCAACGAGCAGGCCATCCTCGATCTTTCGAGGATGCGTGCATTCCTGTTCGCGCCAGGGTCCGCAGGAGAATCTACCAGAGACCCGGCGCGGCGTGCAAAGCGCCGAGGCTCCTCGGCAAATCACTCCGGGCATCAAGCATCCGTCGATGGCGTCGATGGCGCGCCGGTGAGCGCGCGTGCGTTGAGCGCCACCAGGTCTTCTCCCTCGCGTCGCAATTGCGTGGCGAGCGTTGCCATAAACGATGTCCTCGCGTCGATGTACTCCCCGCGGTTTGAAGGGATGTCGAGCTCGAGCTCCTGGAGGATCGCTCCCCTAACGTTGGAGGGTGCGTGCTCCAACATTTTGGCGCGCACGTCCTCGCGCGTGCCTCGCATAAAGCGCGTGAGCTCGTCGATCGGCGTGCGGTACATCGCGTCCGCGAGCGCGTTGTTGGAAACCTGCGGGATGGCCGACTCGAGCAAGGTGCTCGAGAGGACCGCGGCGGCGACCTCGGGGCGACGGCGGCGAAGCTCGCGCAAGGTGTCCTCTTGCTCTGCCACGTCCACGGCGCGGAGCATGTCGAGGATGATCTCTGCCTGGCCGGAACCTTCCGAGCCGAGGTGTGCGACCTCGCTGGAGGCGTCGCGCAGCTTGCTCGCGAGCTCGATCGCCTCGTCTCTCGAGAGCGCGGCCTCGGAGCCCGCGCCGACAAAGAGTTCGCGGCGCTCTTGCGAGGTCATCTGCTCCATGTATGCGGCGCGCAGACCGCTCGGCAGCTTTCCGAGCGCGTAGGAGCGCTCTCTGGCGGGCAGGTTCCCCATGATGCGCTGGAGCGCTGGCACCGAGAGCCCTTCGACAAACTCCCAGTCCCCCTGCAAATCATCGCCGCTCTGCACGACGCGCGCGGCGGTGATGCGAGCGCGCGCTTCCTGGGCGATGCGACGGGCTTGCTCTGGCGCGAGCGGCTCGCTCTGGCGCGCGGCCTGATCAGAGACCTCGGTGATGGCTGCCTTGAGTGAGACATCCCGCTTGAGGTCATCGAGGATATCGGGGCCGACCATGCGAATAAGCGCGGCGACCGCCTCGGGGTCCTCCGAGATCCACTTGCGCATGACCTCGTTTTGCACGCCGCGCGATTGCTTGAGCTCTCGACGGAGTTCGTCGACATCGGGCATCCCTTTCTCGCCAGCGTCGTCGCCACCGGCGACAACACCCGCGCCAAACCTCATGCGCTGGTACTCGCGGAACCAGTTGAGCAAATAGGCGACGATGCCAAAGACCACCAGGATGAGCACGATGTAGGGGAGGTAAGGAAGCATCGTGGTCCAGAGCTCGCGAAGCCAGCTCTTCTCCTCTTCGACCTTTGGCTCTTCCTCGACCTTTGGCTCCTCGACCTTTGGAGGAGCTGCCGCCATGTCAGGCTCTTCCTCGACCTTTGGCGGAGGTCCCATATCGGGCTCATCCTCGATCTCTGGCATGAGCGGCGCCTGAGGTCTCGGGAACTCGAGCGGGATAGGCGTGACGCGCACATCGGGGGTGATGCGCTGGAGCCTGAACGAGAGCATGCGTGGCATGTTGCT
Source organism: Myxococcota bacterium (assembly GCA_036155555.1). Classification (GTDB taxonomy): domain Bacteria; phylum Myxococcota_A; class Bradymonadia; order Bradymonadales; family Bradymonadaceae; genus JAYZVO01. The sequence continues at coordinate 18,376 of JAYZVO010000231.1, read as the reverse complement.
CATGAATTGCTTTGGCAAGGTGGAGTCGATCAAATACTGCACCTCCAACCGCTGGAGCTCGACGGTGTAAGAACCAGTCGCGCCCTCCCCGTCAAACCCCGGCGTGACCTCGCCGACCGCGCGCGGCTCGCCAACGATGGCGCGCACGTCGATAAGCTCGCACCTTCCGGGGCAGAGCCTCGTGAAGAGTGATTCGATCTCGCGCTGCGCCTGTCGCTCGGCGATGGCGGATTCGCGCTCCATGGCGGCGAGTTCGCCGGGCGTGGGCACCGCCTCCGCCGGGGAGGAGTCGAGCGTGATCGCCATCGGCAAGAGCATGAGCGCGAGCAAGGCGCCACGGCATCGGTTCTTTATCATCCAAAAATTCATCGATCCCTCATCGGGTATCCATTGAAAGCGCACGAGGAGCCATCATTGTTTGGGAGCATCGGGTTGTGCCTCGGGTTTGACGTCAGGCAGCTCGAAGGGGCCGAGCTTGTCGACGTCTTCGAGCTTCTTCTCGGGCACGACGGCGGGCTTGTTCTTTTTGGTGCTCTCGAGCCCCAGACGCAACAGCAGCTCTGGAGGGAGCGCGTCGATGCGAATGATCACGCGACGGTTTGCCGCGCGGACCTCCTCGAGTTGCTCTGGCGAGAGCCTGGCGAGCTGGTCAGCCTTGGAGATGTCGACCTCTGTGGCAGGCCGCGTGTCGGCGTAGCCCTTGATCGAGATCCTGCGAGGGTCCAGCCCGGCCTGATGCAGCCGCTCCATGACGTGGATGGCGCGCGAGGCGCTCAGATCCCAGTTGGAGCGAAAGCGCCCTTTGTTGATCGGCACATCATCGGTGTATCCCTCGATGACGAGCCCGTAGGTGTCATCGAGTTGATTGACGAGGTGTCGCTCGATCGGCGCGAGCGCTGTCTCGGCGCCCTCCTTGAGCGAGGCTTCGCCGGAGTTAAAGAGCAAGGCGTTGGAGAACTCGATCACCAACCCGTCCTTGTCCATCATCGTCGAGATCTCACCGCCGAGTTGTTGCTCCTCGATGATCTTGTCGATCTCTTCCTTGACCTCGGTGAGGTTCCCGGCGCGCTCGCCAGTGAAGGCTTGCACGAGCAATTCATACTTGGTCTGCGCGATCGTCGAGATCGAGAGCAGCAAGATGAAGAAGGTCAAAATGATCGTCATCATGTCCGCATAGCTCACGATCCACCCACCGTTATGGGAGTGGGCGGGGAGCGCGAGGCGGTCGATGTCCATATGTTTTCGAGCCATCGTCTATCCCTCTCCTGCTCAGGCCGCGCGGCCGCCAGCGCCTTGCTCGCCGCGGACGAGTTGCTGGACCTCGTGGATGGGGCGACGACGCGAAAGCTTGAGCATCGCCTCGATAATCAGGTTGAGGTTCTCGGCGCGCTCGTCCCCCTGGCTTCGGATCATGCGTGAGATCGGCAAGTAGAGCAGGTGCGCGAGCATCAACCCATAAAAGGTCGTCAACAACGCGATCGCCATCCCAGGCCCGAGCTTCTCGAAGTCGCGCATGTTCGCGAGCAACTGGATCAGCCCGATCACGGTCCCGATCATGCCCATGGCGGGCGCGAAATCACCCAGGCTCGAGAACATCTTCTCGGCGTGCCGGTAGCTCTCCAGGTCACGGCGTCCGAGCAGCATCGCGTCCGCCTCGATCTCTTCAGGATCATTGCGTTGGATGACGTGCCTGCCGAGCGCGCGAAAGACTGGATCGGACTCGCGCTCGAGCACGGCCGCGGCGCTCGAGCCCTTGTCGCTGCGGACCTCTCGGCCAAAGGCGATGAGGCTCTCGGCCAGGCGCTCGCGCTCCCTGCTCGGGTTCTGCGTGATGGCGCGCAGCAGCCCGCGAAGGCCGCTCGCCAGCACCGAAAAGCGGAAGGCAAAGATCACCAGCCCGATGGGAACCCCGATCAGGAGGATCGCCGAGTAGAGGTTCCAGAACCCGCTAAAATCATCGCTGATGTAATTCATCGCGAGCAGGAAGGAGCCTGCGATGATGAAGGTGCCGAGTATGATATGCATCCGAGCTATCCTCTTCTTTTATCAGAACGTTCTTTCATTCAATCCAGTCGATCGCGTCGTCATCTTATCGCGGTGGCGGCAGCTCCGAGCCAGGTTGCCCGAGGTCGATGCCGGGCGAAGGCTGAGGCGTGGGGTTGGCGTTTTCGCGCGGCGCGCGCGCGCCTGAGCCACGCTGGTTGAGCTGCTTGAGCGCCTCGATGACGGTCTTGTCCGTGGGGTCGATCTGGAGGACGCGCTCCCAGTACTCGCGCGCGAGCTCTTCCTGGCCGACCTTGAGGTAGAGCGTCCCCATCATCGAGAGGAGCTTTGGATCATTGGGATAATCCTGCTCGAGCTCCTTGAGATAAATGATCGCCATCTCGTAACGGCCCGCGCGGTAGAGGCGCTTCACGTTCTCGATCCCCTTGAAGTAGGACTGGCGCGTGGGCGCGGGTTGATCCTCGGTGCCAGCCCAGGGATCGATCCCGCCGGTGCCCTCGCTCGAGCCATCCGCATCCCCAAGGTCATTGCCCGGCGTCGATCCTCCGACCTGGTTGCGTCCGTCGGGGTCGGCCTGATTGCGACCATCCTTGTAGATCCCCTCGCGCTCCACGCCGACGTTGCGGCGGCGCAAGCTCTCGAGCATCTCCTTGTCCGCTGCCGTTAGCTCGTCCCCTTCGACCAGGACTCCATCGGCGGCCTTGTCATTGGCATCGATCGGGATGCGCAGCTGGTAGCCGTTGGCGGACTCGGGGAACTCGACCTCCCAGTCACGCTGGCCATCGCTCATGCGGACCACGTATCGGCGAGGCGGCGGTGAGCCATCACCGCGATAAGGGGGCGAAGAGGTCGCCGTGCTCGGGACAACGATCACCTTCTCCTTGGCGCCCGAGTCGGCTGACGAGCAGCCGACAAGGCCGATGCTCGTGACCACGAGCGAGGAGGCCCAAAAGAGGAGCGCGGTGATTTTCGTGCTCTGTTTTGCTTGTTGCATCGCGATCACCAGTTGAACAGGAAACGCGCCTTGAGGCCAAAGCCCCCGAGGTCGTATCCCGCGAATTGTGTGGGGACGAAGTACATCGCAGAGACGCTGGCGCCGAGGCGGAATTGGAACACCGCCTCGGCCACGGCCTCGATGGCAAACGAGTTGCCCTCGTTGCCTGCGATAAAGCCCTCGACGATCCCGCCCACGCGGTAGGTCGGATCATTGAGGTTGGGTTTGTTGATCTGGTACTGCGCCGTGGCGCCGAGGAACGCGCCGAGCAGCCGGTTCTGTTCGCTCAGGTTAATAAAGCCCTCGCCATGCAAGCCAAAGAGCCAGCGGCGATCCTCGCCAAAGCGCTCGTAGAGCCTGCCGCCAATGATTCCGCCGCCGAGCGTGCTGGTGGTGGGAGAATCATAGGGGATAAAGCCAGCGCCGCCGTGGAACTGGTACCCGTAGTAGGGGCGTTGCTCGATCTTTCTCACCAGCTCCGCCCTGGCCTCATCGCGAGTCAGGATGCGGTCGCCGCTGCGCAGGACCGCCGCCGTCGTGGCGTCGGACTGATACGTCTCGCTCCACAGGATCTTGCCATCGGAGGCTCGAAAGATCTGGACGTTCATCGAGACGACGTTGGCGCCGGGCATATAAGCGACGAAGGCGTCGATGTAGGCGTTGACGCCGATGCGCTTGGCGGTGGCGGCGAGCTCTTCCTGAGTGACGTGGCCGAGCGAGACGACCCAGTCGTTGCCTTCGAGGCGCGTGCGCAGCGCCTGACAACTGACGCAGCGCTTGACGCGGATGTCGGAGTGCTTGCTGACGGCGTTGATCAGCTCGGACTCGACCCACATCCCGAACGCGCCGGAGAGGTTTGGCGTCATGCCCACGCCCCGGAGCGCCACGGGAGAGACCGCGGCGATGTTGATATCGGCGATGTCGGCGACGAAGTCGTCGATCATCTCCTGCACGATCTGATGGATCGTGATCTTGTTCGAGCTCGAGGAGATGTACTCGCGCGTGCGCCGGTCGACCTCGTATTGAGAGACCTCATTGCGACCGCGTTGAACCTTGATCCCATCCGGGTCTTCGGTCGGGTCATCCGAGGTCATCCCGGGCTCGGGGATTTGGTCTCCTCCCTGGCCCTGAGCGAACACCGGCGAAGCCGTGGCGACGAGCACGAGCGCCAGGAACCACCCCATCAGGAGGAGCTGGCGAAGTGACCGCAGCGAGCGTTTTTCGATAAGCATCTTCATATCCATCATCCATCGCGCCAGCAATCTTGGCGCCGACGAGGTCATGTCGTTCATACATTCGTCACGAGGTGAGCTCAAAACGCCCACCCCATGGAGAACTCGACGCCAAAGCGTTGGTTCTCCTTGAACCAGCTCTCCACGAGCGACTTCGTGCTCGTGTCATAGTTTCCAGGCGAATACCTAGCTTGTGTGTAAATCGGTTGCCTCAGCATAAACCCGAGCCGCGCCCTGGCGCCGAGCTTGGTCTGTGCGTCCAGACCGAGGCTCCCCTGCACCACATGCAGGATCACGGTCGAGTCCGAACTCGAAGAATCACCGAAGCCAAAATCATCGTAGTAATATGGTGAGAGGCCACCCCGGCCATAGAACACTCCGCCAGCGAAGTAAGGCGCGAACACGCCCGTGCGCAGGTAATAAGTAGCCTGCGCGGCGATGTTGACGCTGTTGTAGCTTCCCTCGATGTAGACCTGCGAGCCGTCGACGGTGACCGAATCATAGATGTAGCTGTCGCGGCGCGTGACGGAGGCGTCGAGGTGAAACTTGCTGGCGAGCGTGTAGCCGACCGACACCCCTGGTCCCATGCGGGTCACATAGAACTCGGCGGTGAGCGGCTTGTTGAGGCGGATGTTCTCCTCGGCCTTTTTGGTGGCGATGCGCTCCTGGGTACGACGCGCTTGATCCTCCTCGACCAACATCGACTGGTAGCGGCGCGCTTCATTGCGACGCTTGAGGCGGTCGATCCTGCACCGACGATCTGCGCCGCAGTCGGACACAGCGGTGCTGTTCTCCCAGGCGCCAGGTCGTGCAGGTTGCAGGTTGGGGTTTGCCAGGTTGTCATTTCGCGCCTGACGTTCGCGCTCGTTCTTCTCTTGCAGGCGGCGCATCGCCACTGGATCGGTCTGGCAGACGGCGGCCTCGCAGGTTTGCCCGGCGGCACACTGGGTGGTTTTGACGCAAGCAGTGGCGGGCTTGAACATCAGCATGAACGGGTAAATCACCGCGTTCCTGAAGATCTCGCCGCCGGTCTCCTGCTTCCGCTCTTGCGCGAAACCGTGCGAGGGGAGCAGCCATCCAAGAAGAAGCACGAGCGAAGCGAGCGCCTGAATTGCAATGCGTTCGGGGGTCTTCATATGGACTCCTCCTCGCTGTCGGTGGTGGCCTCGATGCGATCCTTTTGCTCCTCGGGTGTCGTGGGAGGAAGCATCGGCTCGAGCACTGGCGCGCTCGGGGTCTCGATCCACCAGGGCTCCCACTTGGCGAGCCCCACGGAATCTCTGGGGATAAGGGTCAGCGAGTAACTCCAGCCAAACTGAATCAAGTAACTCGGCTCGTAGGGGTCGAGGTCGCGATCGGTGACGCGCACCGTGCCGAGGACAAGCGGCGCGGGGTTATCCTGGCCGACGCGCTCGGGGTAAGCGCGAGGATCGGTGGCCTCGAGCAAGGAGGACGCGATGCGGTAGAGTTCGACGAGCGCAGGTCTCGCCAGTGATCCTGGCGTCTGGCGCACGAACTCCTGGGAGGTCTTGACGATGACCTCGAGCCACTTCTTCCTGAGCGCCTGAGCCTTTGGCGCATCGCCCCACTCGGCCATCACGGGGAGCATCTCGCGGAACACTCTGGCGAGCTGCGCGTCGGCGCTCGCGAAGAAGGTCGCGCGGCGGTTGTAGCCGAGCGCTTCGACGAGTTCAGGAGGTCGCTCGACGACGCGCGCCAGATAAACCTCGAAGCTCTCCAGATCATCCTCCAGGAAGGCAGAGAGCGCGAGGTTTGCCCAGTATTTGGGGTGATAGTTGGCGTTGAGGTGCTTTGCCAAAAGCCAACGCGACGCGGCGGCGGCGTTCGCGGCTTGACCGCGATCGAGTGATACGGAGGTGTACTCGTCGACGCGTTCGAAGATCGTGGAGCGCGGGCCCATATCCTCCAACAGCTCGAGGATTCTGGCGTCGAAGGGATACTCCGACAGGATGTTGAGCATGCGCACATAGAGCGCGCGGGTGAAGGGATCGGCCTTGTAGGGCTTGTCTCGAAAGGTCGCCAGCGCGTGCGCCATAAAGGCGTCGGTTTGTCCTGTTTTATGGAGCGCGTGCCCGATCCTGTAGACGTAGGCGCCATAGACTGGCGACTCGAGCGGCGGCAGCGGCTCTTTCAGCGCGAGCGCGTCCTGCCAGCGCGCGCTCTTCGAGAGCGCACGCAAATAAGAGTAGCGCGCGTTCCAGAAGTTGAGCTTGTCGACGCCGATCTCGAACGCGCGCTCGTAGGCGCGCGTGGAGCGCTCGAGCGCTCCACGCGCGTCGAGGTTCGCGGCGTAGAACAGCAACGCCTGGCTGCGAAGCATCGGCGCGACCTGTGGCAGCTCGCGCGCCGAGTCAAGCTCGGGCGCGGCCAACTCCTCGAACAGCGCGGCGCGGCGTTCCTCCCACCCCCTGGCGATCTCGGCCTCGGTGATCGAGAGCCTGCGCAGCTTCGTCAACTCCGTCACCATGTCCGAAAACATGCACGCCTGATGAAAGCGCGCGCGCCAGGCGAGCGCCTGGATCGAGGGGAGCTGCTGGCTGCTCGTGGGGAGCGCGTTGTAGCTATCGACGAGTTGCTCGACGAGTGTGATCTCGGCGGCCTCGAGGTCAGCTAGCGTGTCAGGCTGACGAAGCTCTGGATCTTCGAGCAGCTCCGGTGTGAGACGAAGCTTGGTGCGAGGTGGCAGCGGCTCGAGCAGCTGGAGCGGGTTCATGCTGCGCTTGATGCGCAGCTTCTCCTCGCGCTTTTGATAGGCGAGGCGCTCCTTGCGCGCGCTCGCGAAGAGCGCGCGGTAGAGCTTCTCGCACTCGAGCGGCTGAGAGATCGCGCCGGGGAGTTCATCGACCCAGGCTTCCTCTGCGGCGGGCCACTGGATGTGATCCTCGGGGAGTTCGGAGGGTTCGCGAACAAAGAAGTCCTTGTCGTCGAGCGTGGAGAACATCGAGCCGCGCAGGCTGGTGTTTCGAAAGCCGGTGCCACGGTGATAAATCAATCGCTCGCGTCGCGCCTCCTCGAGCCGAAGCGAGGTGTGCAAGAACCTCGCGAGCGGATCTCGTTTGCTGGCGTCATCATCGGCGAAAGCGTGAGGATCGATCTTCTGGCAATTGGCGAGCGCGACCCATGCCTCTCCGACGCGCGTCCAATCATCGTCGATATCGGTCTGGTTTTCGGCGGCGAGCCGTTGCTCGAAGGCGGACAGGTCGCGCTGGTAGAGCAGCTCGAAGCGGGTGTCCGCGTCGAGCCTCGCGCGCTCGTAAGGCACGCACGCCACGGCGCTGCTCGCGCAGAGCGCGAGCAGCGCGAGCGAGAACCCGCGAGGCCAACCCCCCAGGATGTCTCGTGACACACCCATCAGAAGTTATACCCCCACCCCACGCCGAGCACGGGAGCAAAACCAGTGGAGAAGGTCCAACCGCGATCGCGCAGCTCGAGCTGCATGGTCATCCCGAGGTCGAGCTTTGCCTTGATCCCCCAGCGCCAGTGCGTGAGCAGTGAGAATGAAAGGTCTGCCGAAGGGATCAAGCGCTTCTCGGCGCGCGCCACGCCCATATGCATCACGAGTTGCGGATCGAAGTGGACGATAAAGCGCTCCCACATCAGCATCTTGCCGTATCCAGGCGCGTAGCGAATGCCCGCCATGAGCCAGGCATCCTGCGGCCTGGCGTCAGGCGTGAGCCCGATGCGCTCCTTGAGATCGAGGGCGGCGTTATCGAGCGTGGTGCGAAGGCGCGTGATGCGAAGCTCGTAGCCGATGCTCTCCTTTGCGAAGTAGCCGATGTCGACGCCACCACCCCAGGAGTTATAAAAATCATCGCGCACGTGCGTGAGCAAGGTCGCGGTGCCATAGAGGAGGTTATCCTTTGGCGCGAAGCGGCGCTGCACGGTGGGGCGATCGCCACCTGCGCGCGCGCTCAGGTCTGGCGAGGGGGTCTCCTCGGGCGCCTCGTCCGCTGCCTCGGAAGCATCGGGGACATCCTGTGCGAACGCAGTGAGTGGGAGCGCGCAGGCGAAAGACGCGCAGAACCAAAAGAGGATCGACGCGCGCGACAAGGTCCGCGTGGATAAAACGTCAGCGCATCGCGTCACTGGCACACCTCTTCAGTCTGCCAGTTCTCGTAATCCGCGCCCGAGCGCGCGCGGAACGGCATATCACAGAACCGCTCGCACACCTCGACGCGCAAGGACACAGGTTGGCGCTCGTACTCCTCGTTTGGCAACAGAAGCTGCTGCAAGAGCGAGACGGTGTAGTGCGGGACGCCGGACTCTGGCCAGGGATGAGTTTTGAGTGAGGGGGGCTCGAGCGCCCCGCCCGGCTCGAACCCGACGCCGATCAAAGCCGATGGCGTGACCGAGCAGATCTTGAAACGCTCGGGTTTGCCAGCTCCCACAGGTACGTTGATGCGAACCTCCGTTTTGCCATCATGGAGCATCGTTCGGAATGGCAACGTCGTCTCGCCCCATGTCTTCAAATCCCCCACGAAGGTCTCGTCGTCGATCGGTCGCCAACCGACCGTGTAACTCCACTCGAGCAATCCGATGACCACGTTGGAGCCGATCGCCATCGGGTAAGACAGGATGTTCTCGATGAGGAAGAGCTCCTCGCTCAACTCGTAGAGCTGGAGCAGGATGCGGTTGGATGGTGGGAGCTCGACGTTGTTCAGGTAAACGAGCACGACGCGCACGTTTTGCGGGTGCAACTCTGCTGCTGCGGCCTTGACCGCCTCGACGATCTGGCGCACGGGGTAGTCCTGATCACCGCGCTGCTCGCATCCTGACAGCGGCCGCCCCGTCTTCGGATCGGTCGGCGTAAATGTCCCGAGGCGCACCGAGTTCTGCGTTCGCTCGCCCATGCTGGTGTCGATGCGATCGAGGATAACTCGCCTGGCGTTCTCGCAGCGGGTGTCGCTCTTGATGAGCAGATCGATAAGGTAGAGGTAGATGACCGGCGGGCGCTCCTCGATGGGGAGGTAATCTTGCTGCTCGGCGGTCAAGACAGCCGACGGCGTGAACGGCGCGGTGAGGATGATTCCCTGATCGTCGATACGCTGCGGCCGCAGATGCATGCAACGCGGCGCGTCCGTCCAGAGCGATCCTGGGCGAATGCGATCATGAGGCTCTCCCTGTGTGACCTGCCCCCACGCCGTGCCGGAGGGAGGATCGCACTCGTCGGCGGTGCCACCCTTGTAATCAGCGCGCGAGCTGTCGACGAGCTGCCATTGATACTCGCGCTTGAAGGGGATCTCGTTGGTGGCAAACCAGTCAAAACGCCTGGGATCGATGAGGTCGTTGTTCTCGATGGCGATCGGGTCGATCGTGATGGTGGTCCTGACCGTTTGTGGCCTGGGGATGCTGCCCGCGTAGAGCCCCTCCTCCTCGTGGATCGAGCGCATCGGGCGCTCGATCTCTTCAGGCCATTCGTAACGCCCCACCATCTGAAACTGAAAACAGAGGTAGTGCGTCTCGCACTCGTAGGCTTTTGCAGGATAGAGGGTGTTTTCGAGGTCGAGGGGACGATAATCGCCGTCGAGGAAGAGCTCGAAGGAGACCAACCTGGCGTCGGCTTCATCGCGCAGGCGCCAGATGAAGAAGGTGACGTCCTCCTGCTGGGAGTAGATCACGTCGAGGCCGCGGATGGCGTAGGGGCTGCGCTCGAAGCGAACGTTGGCGCAGCCGCTGCTCGTGAGCGGGAGCGCGACGCAAGTAACGAGCGCGAGGCAAACATAGCGCGCGAGCGCTCGAAGCCAACGCCAAAGCGCGCGCTCGTTTCCTGTCGTGTCGATAAGGACGCCCAAAATCGTATCCTCGGCTCTCTGGCGTATGCGAGCTCATCCAAAACAATCGCCTGACCAGACACAACACAACCAAGCGTGCGTCTGTTCGACGGTGTTCCTCGAGAGCAATATTCGCACCAGCGCTCACCCGAGCCGGTCGTCGGTGTCGATAAGGCGTCCTTGCCGCAATATGACGAGGCGTCCTTGCCTCGCGGTGAAATCATGATTTTGACGCAGAGAGCCACGGCGGTTGTGCAAGCTGTGCTCGACAAAACCTCGTGGAGGAACCCTGCTCCAGCATTGCCATACTTCTACCACAGGAGAGGTCGCATCGAAACGAAATGAGTGTGACTGTTTTATCCTCTTTCATTTATTTCATGTCGTGCCGCGCCTCGAAGTGCCTCTCCGGGCAAGGCCATCGATGGTAGCATGCGGCCTCGCGTCGAGAGCTCCTCGCCGCCCATCCTTCTCCTCCTCCTCTATCCAAGACGAATGCCAGCGATGACAGAACCACTGCGCCTCTTCGATGGGCACAACGACATGTTGCTCGCGCTGACTCACCCGGAAGACGGGGTCGAGCGCCCCTTCTTCACCGAGTCGAAGCAAGGACACCTCGATCTGCCGCGCGCGGTTCGGGGTGGTTTTGGCGGCGGCTTCTTCGCGATGTTCACGCCACCTACCGGCGTGAGCGCGAACGCGACGCCCGCCGAACGCAGCGCGAACTTCACGGCGCCCATCGACCAGGCGCGCGCCGCAGAGTTTGTCGACGCCATGATCGCCAGGGCGCGCGACATCGAGGCGAGATCTGATGAGCGCGTAAAAATCGTCTGCGATCTCGGCGAGTTCGATGACGCGTGGGCAAACGCCACGCTCACCATGATCTTGCATATCGAAGGAGCGGAAGTGATCGGCAAGGATCTGGAGGAGCTGCACGAGCTTTACGCCAGAGGACTGCGCTCGCTCGGTCCTGTGTGGTCACGGCCAAACATCTTTGGATACGGCGTCCCTTTTCGCCACCCCTCCTCGCCGGACACGGGCGATGGCCTGACCGAGCGCGGGATCGCGTTGGTGCGAGAGTGCAACGCGTTGGGGGTGATGATCGACCTCTCGCACCTGAACGAGAAGGGGTTCTGGGATGTGCAACGTCACACGACACATCCGCTGGTCGCCACGCACTCGTGCGCGCACGCCATCTGCCCATCGGCGCGCAACCTGACAGACGCGCAGCTCGACGCCATCGCCGAGAGCGGAGGCGTCGTCGGCACCAACTTTTGCATCATGGACGTGCGCCCGGATGGAAAATACGTCCTCGACACCCCGCTCGAGATGATCGCCGATCAGATCGCTTATTTGACCGAGCGCATGGGGGTCGAGCATGTGGCGATCGGCTCGGACTTTGATGGCGCGCCGATCTCGAAGAGGTTGGGCGGCGCGGATGGGTTGCCGATGCTTTTCGATGTGCTGCGAGCGCGCGGTTGGAGCCGCGAGGATCTTTATGCGCTGGCGGTAGGAAACTGGCGGCGCGTCCTCGCGCAGACGTGGCGCTGATCGGAAAAAGGAGCGCTGCTTCTGCCAGTATGCCTCCCCGAGTTTCGGGCGCGCTTTGCGAGGAGGAGTTCCTTTGACGCATGAGGCGATTCGAGATAAACCGGCATCGAGCAACATCCCAAAGGACAAGGAGGTTACCATGGGTGCATTGCAAGGAACGCTGACCTACAAACTCTTCTTCGTGCAGGGCGATCTCGAGGACGACTTCAAGAAGACGCTCGTCGAGAGCGTGGAGCGTCGCGCATTCGAGGAACTCGACGCGGAAGCCGAGGAAGAAGAGCGCTATGGCTGGGTGCCCATCGAGAACCCGCTGCGCATCGAATTCGACACCTACAACATCCTCTTCGACAACTTCATCAACCTCGGGCTTCGCCACGACAAGTGGGGCGTGCCGAGCTCTCTGCTCAAGGCTCATATCTCGCGCACCGAGCGCGAGTACATGATCGACAACAACAAGGAGCGCCTGAGCAAGTTCGAGAAGGAAGACATCAAGGCGATCGTCTACAAGAAGCTCAAAGAGAAGAGCTTGCCGCGCATGAAAGTCATCGACATGAGCTGGGATATCCAGTCCGGTCGCGTGCGCTTCTGGAACCAGTCGAGCAAGACGTGCGAGCTCTTCCAGGGGTTGTTCGAGGACACCTTTGGCCTCAAGCTCCACCCGGCGAGCCCCTTTATTCATGCCAGGGAGCTTGGCTTGAGCGAGGAGCAGATGCAGCGCGTCGGCGAGGTCGAGCCCACGAACTTCGTGGGCAACGCGCCGGTCCCCTCCGAGATCCCGGTCAATCCCGTCTGAAGCAGCGATCGTTTAAACAAGACGCCTTACGGCCTTTCACGCATAAAAAGAGGATACCATGGATCTGGTGGACCTGATCGAAACACGACGTTTTCTGGGCAGCGAATTTCTGATGTGGCTCTGGTTCAAATCGGAGTGCTTCGACAACCTGTTCGATACGCAAAACCACGGCACCGTCGAGCTCTGGATCGACGACAAGCTCACGCTCGAAGCGTCGCTCGCCGAGACCGAGCGCAACGACTTCAAGGGGGGCGCGCCAGCGCACTCTCCCGAGGCAAAGACCGCGCTCCGTCAAGGAAAGCGCGTCTCCAAGGCAAAGCTCGGCGTCATCAAAGAGGGGCGCGAGTGGTCGCTCACGATCAAGTGCGAGAGCCTCGATATCAGCGGCGCCAAGATCCCGGCGCTCCTCTCCAAGGAAGAAGAGGAGCAGTTCTACGAGCGCATGTACTTGCTCGAGGAGCTCGAGGATATCATCCGCGACCTCTACAACGAGTTCCTGCTGATTCGCCTCGACCTGTCGTGGCACGAGGCGGTCGTCCCGGCCATGCGCGCGTGGGTTGCCACCGATGATGTCGTCGAGCAGTCGGATTACCCGGCAGATGCGCTCGCGCATCTCTGGCCAGAGGCCGGCTCACAAGCACCTGAAGAGACCGAGCGCGCCGCCGCGCAAGGTTGAAGTGATCCTCGATGAACCTGCTCGAAGCCATCTTGCTGGGCGTGGTCCAAGGCGCCACCGAGTTCTTGCCGATCAGCTCCTCGGGGCACCTCAAGCTCGGGCAACACCTGCTCGGTATCCAGGAGCCTCAGCTCCTCTTCGATATCGTGCTGCACGTGGGGACCTTGCTCAGCGTGATGCTCTTCTATCGCGCTGACATCATGATGATCCTCACGGGCAGCCTCGATGGTGCCAGAGGGTGGTTAAAGGAGCGCACAGCGAACGCCCTCTTCGCACCAGAAGGGGTGCGACTCGCCACGCTCGTCTTGCTGGCGACCATTCCCACAGGTGTGATCGGCCTGGTGCTCGGGAAGCTGCTCGACCCGGACTCGGGCGACAGCATCATCACACCCAAAGTGGTCTGCGGGCTGCTGATTCTGAATGGGTTCATCCTCCTGCTCAACGCTTACTTTATGAAGCGAGAGCAAGAGAGCGAGGCGCCCGAGCGCGGCGGGATGCTCACTCTGTGGGAGATCACCCCGCTGATCGCTGTGGGCATCGGCGTCGTGCAAGGGATGGCCGTGTTGCCAGGGATCTCGCGCTCCGGGCTGACCATCACCATCGCGCTCGCGCTCATGGTGCAAAGGCTCCACGCCGCGCGCTACTCCTTCCTCCTCTCGATCCCTGCCATCCTCGGCGCGCTGGTGCTCAAGCTCGACCCCGCGCTGTTTGCTGGCGACCCGAACACGCTGCTGATCTTTGGCGCTGGCGCCCTGAGCGCGGGCCTCGTCGGCTACGGGTGCTTGATCCTGCTCACCCGTATGCTCGAAAAAGCCGCCTTCCATCACTTCGCCTGGTACTGCTGGGCGATCGGCATCATCGGCCTGGTGATGCTCTAGCCCCCCAAAACGCGCTTCGAGCACAGGTTGGCGTTTTGCGGTGGGGACTACGGCTGAACGCACTGCCCCTCACTCAAGACAAGGGCGCCCTGGGCGAGGTCGTTGGCGAGCAAGGACATAAACTCGCCGTCGAAGAACGGATACAGCGCGAGCCCCGAAGAGATGAGGGTCGAGCCGTCGTAATCCACCCCGGCGTGCGTGATAAGATCGCTGGCGAGCACGTTGTTCATCGCGTCGAGGACGAGCGTCCCGGTGCCAAAATTTCCTGACATGCTCACGACAAGATAATCCGAGGAGCCCACGAACTGGGCAGACTCGAGCTTGCGATCGAACTCCTCGGTCTCGAGGACATACGAAGGCGCAGCCTCGGTGCCATCAGGGTTATAGCGCGAGATCTCGAACCTCGACGTACCATCAGGGACCTCCCTCTCGAGGTGCGCGACGACCAGCTGCCCATCGATAATGGCGGCGTTACCAAAGAGCGCATTTCCAGTGTTGGGGACATCTGCGATCGCGATCGAGGTCCCTGGACCGTTCGCGTCATCGACGCGCAACGCGCGGAGTTGAATGCGTCCCCCCGTGGCCACGCGGAAGAGAAGCCACCCACCCGTATCATCGCGAAGATCTGCTCCCTTGAACAACTGGAGGGATGTGCCAGGAGTGAGCGAGGAGCGCATCGCGCTCGCAGGAGTCACCGCGCCGCTGAGCTTGGCGACCTTGCCATAGACGACTTGAAAACCTGTAGGCTTGGCCAACAAACCATCCGCTTGCTCGCCGCGGACGGCGAAGAAGTGAATGTTCTTTCCTGTGTCAAACGCGTGGAAGTCCGAGAACATCTCGTTCGGGGTGTCGTTCTTCGCGATAAGCGCCGAACTCTCCGTGCCGTTTTGTTGCTTGAAGAAGGCTGAAATCTGGCGGTTCGGGACCGAACCTCCAACCCCCTTGCGTCTCGGCAAGGAGAACAGGAGCAAACCTGCGTCCGTCTCGAAAGGAACAGGCACCGAGAAGTTGCCATTTGGCGTCATCAAAAAGTCCCCGCCAACAAGCGGTGGGCCGCAATCAGGTGAAAACAACGTACCCAACGCGGCGAACTGCTCGGTGCGCCAGCGCATCCCCTGGAAGGAGAACGCGTTGTAGGTGAAGCCATCGCAGTTATCGGATTCCGTGGCGATCTCGACACAAACCATCTTGCCTTGCGCGTCGAAGGCGGCCTGACATGGCTGCGGCGAGGTCGGGAACGAGGTCAGCTCTGTCAACCCCTGCGCGAAGGTGTATTCGTAGATGCCATGCTTCTGCGCGTCTGCCAGCGAGTACAGGATCTGCCAGGTTTCATTGGCCTCATCGTAGAGGATGTCGCGAACCTGAACCTGCGTCGGATCGACCCTGGCCAAAACGGGCGCCACCGTCGAAATAACGGAGCCATCCCCGCGGAAGTTGTACCAGGTGAAGAAATTCGGAGCCCGATTGACCTGGCTCAAGTGGACGATGCTGCCATCCATCGGAGAGGCAAAGAAGACGGGCGAGCCAGGAGATCCAGGGAGGTTCGTGAGCGGCGTACCGAAGCGGAGACCGTCCTGTGCCCAGGGACTCCCTGGAGTCGGAGTCACGCTGAAGCGCTGCTGGTCGACGGTCCCGTTGCGCTCGAAGAAGACGGACATCGAAGCACCGTCCTCATCCATGACTTCATAATCACTCGAGGCGCTGAGCTGGTTGAGGACCGTGAACCGATCTGCGATAGGGAACCCGGAGGCGTTGAGTTGCGCCGCATCCAGGCGGTGAAATGGGATCAACGCAGGCTCGAGCCAGAGCAAGAAGGGAGTGCCGTCGACGACCTTGATCGTGACCTTGCTCGCCGAGTTCGAACCACCAGGGAACTCGCTGCCTTGCAGCGCGCGCAGCATCGAGCCATCGTCACCGTAAACCACCGCCGACTGGTACTGCGTCCCTGACGGTGAGCGACGCGCGAAGTAGTAAACGCCGCCAGTGTGGCCGTTGGCTGATGGCGCCTGAGCGATGCTAAAGGCGTTAAAGGACTCATCGGGGAAGACAGTCTTTGGCGTGCTGACTGCGCTGGTGGTGACATCCACCGAGGCATGCATCACGTCGTTGTTCCCCGCTGCGTTTTCCACATCGTAGAAGAGGACGAGTTTGCCATCCGTCGCCGCCAAATAAATGTTCGAGGACGCCGGGCCGACGAACAGCGGGAGTCCCGTGGGCGCGCCCGTCGAGTTAAACCGCACGACAAAGATCGACTTCTGGCGGCGCTCTGCGTCATTGGCGATGTAGGCCACAGCGAATGTTTGAGAGGTCTCCTCCCAGGTGATGGCGAGGTCTGTGACGGCGTGCTCGGGAGTGGAGAGGTTTCCGATCGTGCTCTTGTAAGCTCCCGAGGCGTCGAACACTGCCGCGGCGGCCGTGTGCCGTGCACCCGTCGAGTTGACCCAGGCGAGCCCGAAGTTGCCTGCGCCATCCGTCGCGAGCGCGGAGCCTGTCGCGCCCAACGAGCCCTCTTCGACGATCCCGAAGAGAGCGAGCGATGGCGCCGCGAGGGTATCATCGCAGTTCAAGTCATCGAGGCCGCAAACCTCCATCGCGCCAGGGTTGCGCGCGAAGTCATTGTCATCGCAATCGCCGCCGCCCATGGGACAGCCCGTCGCGGTGTCACCGTCTGCGATCGCTCCTACCGCGCAATAACCATCGCCGTCGACATCGCAGCCGTTGTCGATCTGCTCGTCGCAGTCGTTGTCGAGCGAGTCGCAAATCTCGACACCGCCTGGAGAAACGCTGTCGTCATCGTCGTTGCAATCGCCACCACCGAGCGGGCAGATGATCGGCGCGTTCCCCTCGAGGTTGAGGCCAAACTCGAAGCTGGCGTCGCAGTAATCGTCATTGTCATCATCACACCCCTCGTCGACCTGCTCGTCGCAGTTGTTGTCGAGGTTGTCGCAGAGTTCGGCGGCGCCAGGGTTGATTTGCTCGACATCATCGCGGCAATCCCCTGGTTGCGAGGCGCGCATGGGCGGGACCGAACAAGCGTGTGTCCCGCTGTCTTCGATGGTCCCGTAGCCGTCGCCGTCGCGGTCGATGTAAACGAGCGAGGGGGTGTCTCTGGGGTTGTCTGCGGCGTCCTCGTCATTGCAATCGCCGCCACCGTTGGTGCACGTGTCCGGGGTGCCAATGATCACGAACGCGTTGTCGCAAAACCCATCGTCATCATCATCACACCCCTCGTCGATCTGACCGTCGCAGTCATTGTCGAGGTTGTCGCAGATCTCTTCTGCGGGGGTGCAGTTTGGCGTGGTGTTGTTGACGTTCCCGGTCGAGGGCTGTCGACCATCAAGAGGCGGGTTCTCGTCTGTGAGGTTACAGGCCGAGATCAGAAGGCAGCAAATCAAGAGACAAAGGGCACGTACCATAACAGTTCTCCTACCCGCACCACGGGCGGCAAATCGCGATTCTCTGACGAGGAGGGAGGATTATGCCACAGCCGCGTGATCGATTCGAGCAGATGGTGAAGCCCGCACTCGGCGCGTACCTGGGCAGATCACACGTACGCGGAGCGCCCCCCGATTCTGGATACGATAGCACCTGTCCACGCGCATCGGCCAGACCGACGCTGCGCGAGGGGCGTCGAAAAATCAGCCCTCGAGCTGCGCGCGCATCCTGGCGATCGTCTCCTCGTAGCTCGAGGACTTGAAGATGGCGCTGCCAGCGACGAAGACATTGGCGCCAGCGTCGTGGATCGAGGCGATGTTATCAGGGGTGACGCCACCATCGACCTGAACGAGCATGCGCTCTTGCAGGTCTTTCTCCTCGAGCAGCGCGCGCAGCGCGCGCAGCTTGGGAAGCGTCGAAGGGATAAATGACTGGCCACCGAAGCCTGGGTTGACGCTCATGATAAGGACCATATCCAGGTCCTCGATCAACCAGTCGAGCACATCGAGCGGCGTGCCCGGATTGATCGCGAGAGACGCCCTGGCGCCAGCTTGCTTGATCTTTTGGACGGTGCGGTGGGGGTGATGCGAGACCTCGGGGTGGAACGAGACGAGGTCGGCGCCAGCCTCGACGTAGGCTTCGACAAACGGGTCCGGGTTCTCGATCATCAGGTGCACATCGAGCATGGCGTCGGGGAACTCCTCGCGCAGCGCCTTGACCACGGGCAACCCGATGGTCAGGTTTGGCACGTAGTGGCCATCCATCACGTCGACGTGGAGCCAGTCGGCGCCAGCCTCGAGTACGGCGCGGCATTCATCCGCGAGCTTGACGAAGTTACTCGCGAGGATGGAGGGGGCAATGCGTGGCGTGGGCATGGTAGAGACCTCGTTTTCGTTTTGCGCCGGGTCGGCGTTTTCCAGGCTCGCTTCAAACCAGAGAGCAACGAGGCGAAAGATTGCCTCATTTGTGGCAATCTTTCGCCTCGTTGCTTTGCCTCATTTGCAAAAGAGGCCCAAAATCATCG
>JAYZVO010000230.1:0-48355 GCA_036155555.1 Myxococcota bacterium | reverse complement strand
GGCGCGTGCGCAGAAGATCGCTCCTGTGCTGATCGCGCCACCCAACGCGTCGCGAGATGTGCTCGAGCACATCTCGCGACGCGTTGGGTGGCGCGATCAGCACAGGAGCGATCTTCTGCGCACGCGCCGCGTCGACAAACGGCGACGCCTCGTGCACAGGAACATCCGCGACCAACACCGAGTCTACACCGGCCCGAGCGCACCGCTGGTAAAAGGTCTCGATCCCCTTGTGAAAGACGAGGTTCGCATAAACCAGTAGACCAACAGGAAGCTCTGGATACTTCTGGCGTACTCTGGCGAGCAGCTCGAAACAACCTCCTGGCGTCACTCCCCCTGTCAGGGCTCGCCGAGCAGCTTCTTGAATCACAGGACCATCTGCGATCGGGTCTGAAAACGGGATGCCCAACTCGAGCGCATCTGCGCCCGACCTGACCAGGATATCGATGACCTCTTCACATCGCTCGAGATCCGGGTCCCCGAGCATCACGAATGGGACGAACGCCCCTTCATTTCTTCGAGCATGGAGCGCGAACATGGCATCGTAACGATCCATCAGAAAACCTCCGTAGCGCTTTGGTTCATGAGCGTCGCGAGGTCCTTATCCCCACGCCCCGAGAGATTGACGAGTAACGTGGTCGGGCCGCTCGCCATGGCGGCCATCTTTAACGCTTGAGCTACGGCATGCGCCGACTCCAACGCGCAGATAATGCCCTCCTTTGCGGCGAGAGCGCGAAGCGCATCGAGCGCCTCGCCGTCAGTGATGCCAACATATTCGGCGCGTCCAGTGGCTTGCAGATGGGCATGTTCAGGGCCTACGCCGGGATAATCGAGCCCCGCTGAAATAGAATGCGTGTCCTGCACCTGGCCATGCTCATCCTGGAGCACGAGCGTGTGAGAACCATGCAAGATACCCGGTCGCCCGAGGTTCATCGTCGCGCCGTGACTTCTCGTATGGAGACCATGTCCGGCGGCCTCGGCACCGATCAGTTTGACCTCGGCGTCGGGCAAGAAATCCGAGAAGATGCCAATGGCGTTCGAGCCACCTCCCACACAGGCGATCACCGCATCGGGACCATGACCGAGCAGCCGCTGTACCTGAGCTCGGGCTTCTCTACCGATCACGCGCTGGAACTCCCGAACCATAAGCGGGTAAGGATGGGGACCTGCGACCGTTCCCAACAAGTAATGAGTGGTCTTGTAGGAAGCAGACCAGTCGCGCATCGCCTCGTTGATGGCGTCCTTGAGCGTGCGACCTCCTGTCGTGACAGGAATCACTGTCGCGCCCATGAGCTCCATCCGCATCACATTGGGGCGCTGTCGCTCGCAATCGAGCTCGCCCATGTAAATGACCGTCTCCATCCCGAACAAAGCACCGACCATCGCAGTGGCCACGCCATGTTGCCCGGCGCCGGTCTCGGCGATGAGCCTTGTCTTGCCTAACCGCTTCGCGAGCAACGCCTGGGCGAGCACCTGGTTGGTCTTGTGCGCCCCGCCGTGCAACAGGTCCTCCCGCTTGAGCAGGATGGTCGCGGGTGTATCACTTGCCAGGTTCTGACAACGATAAATAGGGGTCGGCCTCCCGGCGTAATGCTCGAGCAAGGTCTCCAGCTCGCCGCAAAAAACAGCGTCTTCTCGAGCCTCGATAAAGGCCGACTCGAGTTGCTCCAGTGCAGGCATCAACAGTTGAGGGACAAACACCCCTCCAAATTCACCGAATCGCGTCTCGAGTTTCATGACTTACCTCGCAGTGTAGAGCGCGCAGGAACACGCAGTGCGTCGAAGAAGGACTTCATCTTGTCGATGGATTTGATCCCTGGAGAGCGCTCGACGCCTGAGCAGACGTCCAACATAAAGCCCCCCAAACATGCGGCGTCGCGCGCGTTATCAGGGCTCAAGCCTCCGGCGAGGATCACGTCTTCGCGTTGTGATACGCCGTCGAGCAAGGACCAATCAAAGGATGTACCCGTCCCCCCTCTGGCTCCGGGTACGTTTGCCTCGAGCAAGATCCGATCGACGCCCAAAGCAGCCGCCGTCGGTATTTCAGACGAGGCCACGCGGTGTGCTTTCCAAATTTGGGTATGTCGAGGAATCACAGCGCGAATAGCTGCGATTGTTTCGCGAGTTTCTTCGCCATGGAGTTGAACAGCCGCCAGACCGAGTTCCTGGCAAGCGACCGAGATTTGCTCGACGCTCGCGTTCACGAACACACCAACGAAGGGGAGTCGAGGTGCGCCCTGACGCACGTGTCGAGCCTGTTCGAGCGAGATACACCTGGGCGACTCGGGAGCAAAAATCACCCCTCCATAACTCGCGCCAAGCTCCAGAACAGCGCGGGCATCCTCAGGTCGAGTCAGGCCACAGATCTTGACGTGACCATGCGCCAACTGGCTCGCAGCGAGGGCAATATCATCGCGCTTCATCAGCGAGGAGCCGATGAGAAACGCATCAGCCAAAGGCCCGAGGCGACGCACATCCTGGTGGCTCATCACGCCGGACTCGCTCACGACCAGGCGATCTGAAGGAACCAATGGAGCGAGTTCTTCAGTGGTCGAGAGATCAACCTGGAGCGTCTTCAAGTCGCGGTTGTTGATCCCGATAACGAGCGCACCAAGGCTCAGCGCGCGCTCCAGTTCATTGGAGTCATGCACCTCCGTCAAGCAACTCATCCCCAGTTCTTTTGCTGCAGAAGCGCATGCTCTATACGCCCTGTCGTCTAACACCGAGAGCATGAGCAGCACGGCGTCCGCGCCGTGAACGCGAGCTTCGACGACCTGATAAGGTTCGAGGATAAAGTCCTTGCACAACACGGGGACATCGACCTCGCGCCGAACCGTAGCGAGGATCTCGAAGGAACCTTGAAAGAAGCGTTCATCCGTGAGGACTGAGATCGCTGCGGCCCTCTTCTTGTAAGCTCTCGCGATGGCAACAGGGTCGAAATCCTCCCGGATTAACCCTCGCGATGGTGACGCCTTCTTACACTCGAGGATAAAGCTTATCTCAGGCGAGGAGAGCACCTCCTCGAGCGCTCCTCGCCTCGTGGGTCGCGCTCGTTCGAGCAATCGAGAAAGAGGCGATCGAGCGCGCCGTTGCTCGACCTCTTCGCGTTTATGTTCGAGGATTTCATCCAGCATTGGACACCTCCACGAGCCTGGCGAGATGTTCAGCGGGAGTTCCCTCGTTCAGGGCAGCGACAGCCATCCCGGTCCCCTCGGCGATCGTATCGGCAAGGCGCGCGGTGTAGAGGAGCACGCCAGCGTTGAGCGCGACAGCGGACACATGTGCTCTCGCGCCATCACCAGCCAACAGGCGTTGGAGCCAGGATGCATTTTCCTCTGGCGCGCCTCCCCTCAAGGACTCGATCGGGAACCTCTCGAGGCCCGCTTCTTCGGGTACAATCGTGAGCCTCGAGACCTGGCCATCTCTGAAAAGCGCTGCGGTGGTCGTGCCATGGATCGCGACTTCATCGAGCCCGGCGCCGTGCACGACCATCGCGTCGGTGCAACCGAGCATCCCCAACGTGTGCGCCAGGGGAACGCAAAGTTCTGGATCATAAACGCCCATCACTTGCACAGGTGGCGCGGCAGGATTCACCAGAGGTCCTAGCAGGTTAAACATGGTCCGCGTTCCGAGCGCATGACGTGCGGGCATCGCGTGCTTGACCCCCGAGTGATACCTGGGGGCGAACAGAAAGCAGACCCGAGCGAGATCGAGGCACGTCCGGGCGAGCGCGGGGCTTGTTGTCAGATTTACGCCGCACGCTTCGAGCACATCGGCGGAGCCGCAGCGCGAGGAGACCGAGCGATTGCCATGCTTTGTGATCGGCAACCCACAAGCTGCGGCGACGAACGCGACGGCGGTCGAGATATTTACTGTGTGAGCGCCGTCTCCTCCCGTCCCACAGGTATCAGCGAAGATGCCTGCGGGACGCTCGAACGGGGTCGCGGCCCTTCGCATCGCTCCAGCGGCGCCAGCGATTTCCTCGCTTGTCTCGCCCTTGGCCTTGAACGCGACGAGCAACGCGGCAATCTGAGTGGTGTCATAGGAGCCTTCCATAAGGCGCCCGAAAAGCTGACCTGTTTCCCTCGTGTCGAGGTCCTTGCCAGCGCACAAGTGTTCGATGATTCGGTTCAACTGCATGCAGCACCTCGTGCCAACTCGATCATGTTTTCGATAAGTTGCCCGCCCGAGCGCGTGAGGATGGACTCCGGGTGGAATTGAACGCCAACGACGGGGCGTGTTCTGTGGCGCGCTGCCATCACGACCTCACCGCAAGACGCGCTCACCTCGAGCACATCGGGCATGCTCACCGCACAAAGCGAGTGGTAGCGCGCGACGCGCAGGTCTTGTGGGAGGTTGTGGAAGATGCCTCGGCCATCATGTCGAATCGTGCTCGCCATACCGTGCATCACCTGGGGAGCATGCGCGATGAGACCTCCGTAGGACTCGACGATCGCCTGATGGCCGAGGCAAACCCCAAGGATAGGCATCTGCTCCGGCGCCCGGCGTACAAGCTCGGTACAGCACCCCGCCTCGCCGGGGCTTCCAGGCCCAGGAGACAGCACGAGGAGCCGTCGAGGCGACATTTCGTCGAGCAGTCGCAGCGCCTCTGTGACGGAGATGTCGTTACGCCAGACTTCTACGTTCGCGCCCCTGCGGGCGAACTCGTCGACGAGGTTGAATGTGAACGAGTCGAAGTTGTCGATAAAAAGCACATCGAGTGTCATCGCGAACCTCCTGGGCTTGTTCGTCGGGAAGCCTCGATGGCGCCCAGAACGGAGCGGGCTTTCTTGAATGTCTCTCTGGCTTCGCTCTCGGGGTGGGAGTCATGCACGACCCCAGCACCAGCGCGAATGTGTGCGATGCCATCTCGCACGAGCGCCGAGCGGATGATGATCGCGCTGTCCATCTCTCCGTCATGTGTGACGTAGCCGATCGCGCCGCCGTAGGGCCCTCGGCGCCCTCCCTCGATCTCTCGCAGAAGCTGCGCGGCGCGTACCTTGGGCGCCCCAGTCAACGTGCCCATGTTCATGCAGGCGACGTAGGCATGTAGCGCGTCGAGGTCATCTCGCAGCTCACCTCGAACGGACGATACGAGGTGCATGACATGCTGGTAGCGATCGACCGAGAGCAAGCGCGCGACCTCTCGCGTCCCTGGTTTCGACACCCTCGCGATGTCATTGCGCGCGAGGTCGACCAACATCATGTGCTCGGCCAACTCCTTGGTGTCCGTGCGGAGCTCGACCTCCAGCCGCGAATCGAGGTCCGAGTCAGGCGTTCCATTCGCATCAAACCCTCGCGAGCGCGTTCCTGCGATCGGGCGGATTTGTACGATCCGCTTTTGCTCGTTTTGTTCGACGGCGATGCAGGTCTCCGGGGATGCTCCGAAGAGCTCGAAATCATCGGCGGCCAGATGAAACATGTATGGGCTCGGGTTGGACAACCGGAGCATCCGATAAGCAGCCAATGAATCACTGCATGGTGTGAAAAATGTCCTCGATGGCACGACCTGGAAAATCTCCCCATCGACAATTTTCTCTTTTAGTTCAGACACATGACCCGCAAACAACGCATCACTAACATCGACCTCATGGGGTGGAGCATCCGCCTTCATCGCGGTCGAACAAGCAACCGATTCGCCCGGCGTATCAAGCGAAGCGACCTCCTTGCTCGCCGCTAACATCTCCTCCAGACGAGCGATCGCATCGCTGTAAGAAACGCGTGAGTTTTCGCCGCCGAAGACATGAGCCACGGCGGTGAGCACGCCTCGTTCGTGATCGAGGAGGAGCAAGGCTTCTGGTAACCAGAAGACAAAGTCTGGAAAATCACCGAGGTCGGAAGGTGCCTCGGGCAATGGTTCGTAAAACTCGACAAAATCAAAGGCGAATGCGCCAATCGTCGGGAGTACGAGGCGATGTGGTTCAGACACGAGCTCCCACCCCATCGCCATCGCACGAAGGGCGTCCATGGGCGAGGGTGCGTGCAACCTCGCGTCCATCGAGCCCCCAGACAGCGCATCGAACGATGCGACAAGTCTCCCCTTCTCTGCGGCGAGGCGAGCGCGGCTCAAGAGCCTCTCGCCGACAACATCCATCGCGCGATGACCGTTTGGTGTGAGCGCTTCAAAGATCACATCCGAGCCACGGCACTCAGCCTTGAGAGCGGCGTGTGTCATGATGATGGTGTTCGCCTGTCCATCACCCGCCATATCAGCGGACTCGAGGAGCGCGACACCAGCGCGGCCCTCGCACAACTTCTTATAGAGCGCGAGCGGATCGGGCCTCGCATCGATGGTTCGCGTCAGGGGAAGGATCGTTCCTGTAGCAAGATCTGCTTGCATCACACGAGCTCCTTTCCGACGGCGTTGGCGACGGCAGCGAGGCGTTTCATCAAGTCAGCGAACTGCTCCGGGTAGAGGGACTGCTGGCCATCCGAGAGGGCACATGAGGGATCGTGGTGGACTTCGACGATGATCCCATCTGCTCCAGCCGCGGCGGCCGCGAGGGCCATGGGGATCACGAGCTCGCGGCGCCCGGTGCCATGAGAGGGGTCGACAAGGATCGGAAGGTGACTGCGCTGTTTGATAAATGGGATCGCGTTCAGATCGAGCGTGTTGCGCGTCGCGGTTTCAAAGGTCGTGATACCGCGCTCGCACAGGATCACGTTGGGATTGCCTTCGGTCACGATGTACTCGGCGGCGAGCAGCAAGTCTTCGACCTTTGCCGCCATCCCACGTTTTAGCAGGACGGGCTTTTGTTGCTGTCCCAGCGCGCGAAGGAGTCGAAAGTTCTGCATGTTGCGCGAGCCGACCTGGAGCGCGGTGGCATGCTCGGCGACCAATTCGATATCCGAGACATCGAGCACCTCTGTGACAGTGGGCAGGCCAACTTCCTGTCCGACTTGTTGCATGATTTGCAACCCTTCGGCGCCGAGCCCCTGAAAGGAGTAAGGACTCGTCCTGGGTTTAAAGGCACCGCCGCGCAGGGCATGTCCGCCGGCTTCGCGAACCACGGCAGCGGTCTTCGAGAACGCATCGAGGCCCTCGACCGAGCAAGGCCCGGCGATCACGGTGAACTTACCGCCACCCACGCCATGTGAGCCCAACTTGACGATGGTGTCATGCGGGTGAAGCTCGCGGCTGACGAGTTGATATGGAGCGAGGATAGGGGTGACGCGTTCGATGAGGGGGTGTCCCTCTAGACGAAGCGATGCGATGGCGCGCTCGTTCCCGATGGCGCCGAGGACAGTCCGCTCGCTGCCCGGCATATGCAATGGTTTAAGTCCGAGTGCTTCGATACGCGCGAGGATCTGGCGAGCATCTTCGGTGGTTGCTTCGGGTTTCATCACGATGATCATTCGAGCTCTCCGGTTGGATTGGTTTTGCTTTGGTGATGTTGAAAAGGACAAGAAACGAAAAAAGCCCACCGCGTTGTCGCGGTGGGCTTTAGGTAGCCTTTCAGGTGCCTGTTATTGCTGCTCTATTCGATCCAGGTTTTTATCCGTTTCGATGACGCAATGCGGCCCGCCGCGACGATATGTCGTCACGCCAGAGCCACCAATTTTGAGTCATCAAGTGCTGCATGTGTTGAACGGTCTCCTGAAAACCAGACAAGGCACCAACACCTTCATCATGGTGATTTCTTTCCGCGGTTGCAAGACCGGTTTCCGAGACCCTGCCATTCTCCAGATTTCAAGCCATGATCAGTGCTGTTGTGATGCGGCGAGAGTCAGTGGAGCGTATTGCTCCCTCGCCTCAGTGGCGGGATAAAAATGCACGCAGGATAAGAAACCCTCCCCCCTCCGGGACCCAAGAGATCCCCCCGCCTCAGGCCATCCTTGATAAACCACTGCCTTCCTGCCTCCCTCGTTATCTTCCTCTCTGCCGTCCAGACCTTCGATGAAAACCGAAGCTCTGTGAGAGGCGACGCCAAGAGACGCGGCGTGGTTTTGTGGCGCGGTCGCCTCGCTGGCCTCGCGAGAACAACAGGCACCTTCATTTTCGGACAATAACGCCTGATGCTTGCGTCACGACGACGCGAAAGACGTGTTTTCACGTGAATTTCATCTATTTTCACGCCCAGATCTCATCCTCTCCTCGCTACCCTCTGGGTCGGTTCCTGCCAATGCAACCCACGCTCGCAGAACCCATGCTTTTTGCTCATTGCCCCACTTGAAATGGAGAGCCCTCATGTTGTTGTCCAAACCCTCCCACATCCTTCTCGCCACGTGCTTGTTGCTTTCGCTGACAGCGTGTTCTCAGGACCCGGATGAAAACCCTCCGGGCATCATCACCCTCGTCGATCAAGGATCAGGCGGCGAGGATACCGATATGAATGGTCCGCTCGCCGACATGGTGGTCTCGATGGAAGACCTCGGGCAACCTGGTGATATGACGCTGGATATGACCTCGCCGGTCGACATGCCGCCAGCTCGGGACATGGACATGGCCGACATGTGCCAGGGCGACGATTGCCCGACAGAGACGTTCTCTGACGAGCATTGGGCGACGGCAACCTGGGAGACCGCGCCGAACGCACCGAGCATACGCGCCAATCAGGACGACATGTGGTGCTTCGATGACGAGAGCTGCGTGGTCGTCAACAGCTCGGGCCAGATCTGGCGCACAGACGATGGCCTGACATGGAACAAGCTCGTCGACCAACCTGGCACGTTCTTTCGCGCGGTGTCGTTCTTCGATGAACAGGTGGGCATCGCCGCGAACATCGGACCTGGTATCACTCCCAGCATCGACGACACCAACGTCCTCTACAGGACCGAGGATGGCGGACAAAACTGGACCCCGCTTCAAACGCCAGATGGCTTGCCTGGTATTTGCAACCTCCACACGGTCGATGAAGATGTCATGTGGGCGTCTGGCAGAGTGTCTGGCCCGGGTTGGGTAGGAAAGAGCCTCGATAAGGGACTCACCTGGGAGTGGTTCGACATGTCCGAGCACTTGAGCTGGGTGATCGACATCGAAATGCAGTCCGCTGATACTGGCCTCGTCATCGGAAACTTCAACCGCGTCGGGCGCGTCATCCGCACCACCGACGGTGGCATCTCCTGGCAAGTCGTCTGGGAGAGCGAGACCTCGAGCGAGCTCCCCTGGAAGATCTCCTTTCCATCAGAACAAGTCGGGTATATCGGCGTCCAAAACAACGCGACCAGTGGCCCGACCCACGTGCTAAAAACAACCGATGGTGGCCAAACCTGGGACACCATCGAAGCGCTCGAAACACCTTACAAGGTCAAGGGGATCGGTTTCGCGACCGAAAACGTCGGGTGGCTCGCGGGCGAAAGCCAGGCATACCAAACCTCTGATGGTGGCCAAACCTGGGAGCCCGTCGATGGACTGACCATTGGCGTCAACCGATTCCGCTTTCCTGCTCCGGGCGTTGCCTGGGCCGTCGGCACCAGCGTCTGGCGTCTCGATCTTCGCGAGTGATTTGCCTCAGTCACCCGTGTATGCGCGAAGCTGGAGCCTTGGCGAGAAGCTGTAACCTTCCTCGGTGGTCTCGAGAAACTCTCTCAGCCCGAACTCCCTTAGCTGATACACCAACGTGCGAAGACGCGTCAGCGCCGAGTCATGCGACAGAGTCTCATCAGGCCAGCACGCGGCGAGCAACGCATCGCGATCCATCGCCTCGCCGCTCGCCACGATCAACGCGAGGAGCGCTCTGCGTGGGACATGCTTGCGAGTAAAGTCCACGCGCTGCTGCTCTCCCGGGAAGATGAACCATCGCCCTTCGGGCTCGTAGACGAGCTCTTCCTTTTGCGCAGTGTGGTGCTCGATCAGCGACAATGCGCGCTGCGCGAAACGAACGAACAGGTTGTCGTCGTGCTGAATCAACGCACGCGAGCTGCTCTCTCGAACTTGCTCTTCATCGGTCACGGCGGCCCTGCCAAGCAACACGCCGAGCTTTCTGTGAATGAGATCGAAAGGACCGACCGCGTGGACCAACTCCAGGCTCGAGACGTTGTGGTGCGCTCGCGCCATGGTGTGCTCGTCCTGGCAGTAGAGCGCCAGGATGATGATCACGCGCGCCAACAACCTCGGCATCGCCGCGCGAGCGCAACGCTCCTCGAGCAGCCAGGATGCGTCCCGATACGCATCCTCGGCGCGGCCATCCTCGAGGTCGAAGAACGCCCAGACCAGGGCCACGAAGATGGGCAATTCCTCCCGCGTCTGTAGGCCATGTTCTGCGGCGAGAGCGCGAGCGCTGGCGTAAGTCTCGCCGGCGAGTTCGAGGTTGGACTCGAGGTGCGCGACCTGCGCGCATAGCGCGAGCGTCATCACCGCCTGATGCCAGTTCTTCTGCTCTTTCGCGATGATATGCGCGGTCAAAAATGACTCGCGCGATTCCTCGTAGCTCCCCAACCACTGCTCGGTGATGCCGCGCAAGGTCCAGATCTCGCGCGCAGCGCCCCAGGGTGTCTGCGCGCGCGGCTGTTGAAGTTGCGCCAACAGCTCGATGCAGTGTGTGCGAGCGAGCGCGTTCTGACGCTCGCGCAAGAGCAGCCGGACATGACACAAATGATAGAATTGCTCGAGCGTGATCCCCATCAAATCCAGCTTCGCGAGCGCTGGAGATACCTCGAGCGCTCGCTTTGCTTGCGTGAACAGGTCGCGAGAGGGCTGCGGCGAGAGGTTGTATAGGCTGAGCAAATGGGCCAGACCACACTGGAGCGCGATGCGTAGCGCCGCGTCAGGTTCGCTCGTGGCAGGCGATCGGACGATCGATGCCTGGAGGAGGTCGATCAAGGCGCGCTGATCCAATCGTTTAAGGCGCTCCTGAAAGAAGTAGCCCGTGATGGCGAGCGCCCTCCCCTGCTCGCTCGCAGGTTCACACGCGAGCAGTTGGCGCTCGAGCCGCGCGCCGTTTTCATCAAACCAACGCGCCGCGCCCGAAGCATCACCTCGGTAAATCGTGCGCCAAACCTGCTCGAGGTCGATAACCTCGAGGGACAACTGCGCGTCGGGTTGCTTTAGTTCGATCGTATCCATGGCCGAAGTTTTATCACTCCAGCGTACCGCTTCGCAAAGATTGAAAGGTCGGGGTCGATGGAACGGAAGGGGCGCATCTGCTGGCGCTCCGCACGACCCTGGCACGAAATTCGAAAATCACTGCGAAAGAAACAAGGCGCCCTCCTCGAGAGAAAGGCGCCTTGTCGCGGTCATCGAAAATTCGAATTTCGTGCCAGGGTCGTCGGGCTGTTTCGTGAGCGCCGCGCGAACCTCTCCTCGAAGAGAGGTTCGCGCCACGACATCAAGTCTGCGCGGGCTGGTCGCGTTGCACCCAGTAACGAATTCTCGCCTCCTCGCGCTCCTCGAAGTCACGGAGGCGACGGAGGACAAGCTTCTCGTTCGAGATCGCAGCCTCCAACGTGTGGTCGATCATCTGGATCAACTCGTAAGCCTGGAAAGGCATCTCGAAGCCCGCGCCTGGGTGCGTGGGATCATCGCCGATCTCGAGGCGCTCTTGCTCGCGCAAGGTGCTCATCAGCCACTTGAGCGCTTCGGTGCGCTGGTTACGAGGCGCCAGCTCGACCGTGAGGAGGACCTCCTTCTTGACCAGGTCCACGAAGTCGAGCACCTGCATAAAGTCCTCGCCGACCCAGCGCATGATGTCGACCAACCTCGCCATCGCCTCTTTCTCTCGGCCAAGGTCCATCAGCGCGCGCGCCGCCGCGCAGTGAAGCACGGCAAAATAAAGGCGGCTCGCGTCCGGTGAGTTTGGCGTCAGTGGCAAGTCCTTGACGAACTGCTCGAACTGCTCGACGGGGCGTTGCTCCTTCTCCCACTTGAGGCGACGCAGGCCCTCGACCATTTCGAGGATCAACCTCGCGACGGTCTCGAGTGAAGGGTGCGAGGACTCGTTGAGCTCACGCATCGCGAGGCGAATGCCGCGCTCGACGAGGTCATTGACCTGGACGTCCTTGCGCTGCTTGTGCGCATTCTGCAAGCCCTTGACGATCTTTGACATCTCGTCAGGGAGATCGCGTGACGAGAAGAACGAGCGCGTGTCGATGGCCAAAAACTCGGCGACGTTGCTCTGCCCGACG
Organism: Myxococcota bacterium; assembly: GCA_036155555.1. Lineage (GTDB taxonomy): Bacteria > Myxococcota_A > Bradymonadia > Bradymonadales > Bradymonadaceae > JAYZVO01. Next base: position 36,295 of record JAYZVO010000230.1, on the reverse strand, counting down.
CGCGCCTCGAGTGATTCTGCCGTCTTCTTGAGCTCTTCCTTCTCGTAGGGCGCGAGCTGGTTGAAGAGGAACTCGTAAGCCTGGCGCGCGTCGTCTGCGCGCGAAGGCTCGACGCGCTGGAAGACGAGCCATGCGTTGAGCGCGACCCAGACATGCCAGCGCTCTGGCCTCGAGGAGTCGCCATACGTCGTGCGATTGCGGAAGAAGTCCATCAATCGCGTCGGCCAGCTGCGCTCCTCCTGCTGGTCCTGACCTGTGCGCCCGAGGCTATCCTCCATCCCCTGCAACGCGCTGTTGATCAGATCTCTGGCGCGCGCGTGAATCCCCATGCCAGCGAGCACGCGCGCCAGAGACGCGCGCGATGCGTGGCGGATCTTGGTGGTATGGAGTGTTTCGAGCGAGCTCTCGATGACTTCGATGTTCTGGAGCACGTAGCTCGTATCATTGTTGTCATCGAGGTCATCGTCGTCGAACTCGAGCTCGGGATCTTTGAGAATCCTCTCGCGCAAGAACACTGCGGTATCGAGTGACTCCAGGCCACGCTGGTTGAGTTCGGTGAGGAGCGTCTCGCGGACCTCCTCTTGCGCGCGCACATCGCCGGTGCGGCTAAGGATTTCGCGCCACGCGAGCCAGCGCACCTTCTTGCCGAGCTTGTTGTCGATGCCGCGAAGTTGGCTGGCTGCCTCCATGATCGTCGCCGAGAGGTCCGTCCCCTCCTGCAACGTCTTGTCGAACAGCGCCGAAACCACCGCGAGCTCGGCCGGTTCGTTTTTGCCCTTGGTGATCGCCTGCGCGAACCCCTTCTTGAAGTGCTCGATGCCCTCCTCTTCGGGCTCGGCGGCGCCAAACTCGTTGGGGTAGTTCGCCGTCCAGAGCCCCTCGATGGCGCAGACGCTGGCCTCGAGCCACTTGGTGCGTTGGAGCTTGATGTCGAGCAGATCTTGCCAGAGCTCGATGATTGGTCCCTGACGGATCAGGTCACGCTCGAGCTCACCCTCGATCAACTCGAGCTCGCTCGGCGTGGACTGCGCCGGGAGGTTTTGCCCCTCGGGCGTCACGATGCCTTGCTCTGCGGCGGCGCTGGCGCGGCGTTGCTGACGCTTTCGCGCGGCCTGGAGCTTTGCTTGGAGGCGATTGTTGCCCCCCGCGTTCTCCTTCTTCTCGTTGGTCTTGGTCGAGCGCGTCGATCCACCTCGCTCCATTCCGGGGCGTTGCATATCGGGGCGCGAAGGCGCCGTCTTGTAGACCTCGAGGTCGAAGATGGAGTTCTCGAGGATCGACTCGAGCTGCGCGCGGTCGAAGTGAACGACGTGGTCGACAAAGTGTGACAGCGGCTCGAAGGAGCTCTTCTTGACCTTGATCTGCTGCGCTTCCTTGGCGTTCTCGTTCTTTGGCACGACAAACGTCAGCGTGCTCGGGTCGAGGCCAAAGAGCTGCTTGTACTGATCGCGGCGAAGCTGCGGCTCGAGGACGAGGTTGACGGGCAAGAAGAGGTTATCGAACCCCTTGTAGCGCGCGTAAGCGCGCCCGCCGAGTTCGACGAGCATGATCCCATCGCTGCGGTGTTTCTCGCGCACGAAGAACCACTGACGATCCTCGCCATCGGACTGCGCGCTGATCTCGAGCTTGTCCAGATCCTCGTCATCGGTCAGCGAGAGGAAGTCCTCGAGCTTGTAGCGCTCGTGCGCTCCCAACAGCAGCATCTCGGTCGGCGCGGGCTCGTGCCTCGGCGTCAGCTTGAGCGCGATCTCGAAGTGCTCGACCTGCTTTGACACCTGCTCCCACAGACCGACATCCTCGATCTCGATGGAGAAGTCTGTGATGTCATAGATGCTGCGCCACTCGGGCTTCTCGACGGTGATGCGATGACCGCTGGCGGGGAAGAACGCCCACTGGTCGCCATGGTCCGCCCATGCGCGGCGCCAAAGGTCTGCCAGCGGGTGCTCGTGCCGCCACTGCACATAGAGCCCTGGCCCTTCGGTCATCGGGTAAAAGAGCGTCAGGCGCTCGGGGTCCTGCTCCTCGCACCAGGCGAGCAAGTAGTAGGAGGGGACCTCGATGCGCACCATGACGACCTCTTCATCCTCGAGGGTGAAGGTCGCGAGCTGGATGCGATCGTTGTTCAGGTAGAGGCTTCTGCGCACGATCTCTGGCATGAGCGCCTTATCGCGCAACCAGAAGAGCACGGGCATATCGTGCTCGACCTCCTCGCGCCACTTCACGGGCGCGATCAGCTCGGAGAGCTGTGGCGAGGAGTCGAAGTCAAAGACCTCGAGCGGTTGCTTATCGCCGTCGACATACCAGTAGAGCTGGCCTTCCTCGACGGCGGCGTGGATCTCGCGCCCGACGGAAGCGGGCAGCTCGTCCTTTAACGCGGAGCTCTGAACACCGATAAGAACGAGCGCACGACGCGCCGAGAACTCGGGGTGGCGGATACGGTATGCGGTGAACAGACCGTTTGCCGAGCGCTTGGGCGCCTGGTTGACCTTGAAAAGGTCAGCGAGCGCGCGCACGTCCTCGATGAGATAAGCGTGAATCATCTCTTGAAGCCATCAGTGACAAATAATAGGGGAAGCCCTGCCCCAAAATGTGCGGGCAGGGCTGCGATCATTTGGCGCACGAATCAACCCTGCTCGGATTGCTTCTCGCGCTCGGGATCTTCGGTGACGCTCTCGCGCTTGGGCGCTTCTGGCTGGACGCGGCCTACCTTGACCTGACCGATGTCGTCAGGATCGAGGATGCCTTGCCCGAGCAATTTCTCGACCACATCGCGGTGATCCTCCTCGTGCTCGAAGGGGAGCGCGTCGTCCTCGGATTCGTAATCGATGTAGATGTCGCGCTTGCCCGTCTTGGGGTTCGAGACGAGTCGAATCGTCACATCAGCCATGTGAGACCTCCATTTCTTGCTTCCGAACTCGGTATCCGGTCTAGCCGGGATATGGTGATGTTTCACGTGAAACATCACCATATCCCAGGCCACAACAAAAGCATAAATCGCTTCTAATCTTCGTCCTCTTCCTCGTCCTTGGACTTGCCGTCCTCGGGCGGGTCAGCCTTGAAGACCTTGCCACCAAAAATGTCCTTCATCTCGTCGAGCCCGATGGTGGACTTGTCCAGGAGGACCTCGACGAGGGTGTCGTACTCCTTGCGGTACTCGTGCAGCGTGGCGACGCATCGCTCGCGCTGCTCCTCGACGATGTCGCGGATCTCGACGTCGACCTCGGCCGCGGTCGTCTCGGCGATGTCGCGCGGCTTGAGCACGAACTGGGCGCCCTCGGCGTGATCGTTGCGGTAGGTGCGCACGCCCATCTTCTCGGACATGCCCAGCTGCTCGACCATCATCGAGGCCACGCCCGTGGCCTGCTGCAAGTCATTCCAACAGCCCGAGGAGACCTCGCCAAGGATCATGTTCTCTGCCTCGCGCCCACCGAGCGCCACGCAGATCGAGTCGAGCAGCTCGGAGCGCGTGCGCACATGCTGGTTCTGCGAGACCGCGTGCATCACGTAGCCGAGGTAGTCCTCCTCCTCGCTCGCGATCGTCACGCGCTCGACGGTCGGGCAGTGTGGCAACACATACGCCAGGATCGCGTGGCCTGCCTCGTGGACGGCCACCGTGTGGCGCTCGCTCTTGCTGAGCGAGCGCTGCTTCTTCTGACGCGCGCCGAGCACCTTCTCGACGTCCTCCTTGCTCACGACCATCTTGCCGCCGCCGCGGCGAAGGTTCTCGCGCTTCAAGCCGCGCATGATCGCGTAGATGTGGTCGCCGCTGTAGCGGATGCCGCGCGTGGCGTCGACAAACCCTTGCGTGCGCTGCACGAGGTGCTTGACGACCTCCTCCGGGATCTCGAGGCCAAACTTCTTGGCATAAATGGTGATGATCGCCTCCCTGTCCTTCTTCTTTGGATAGGGGATGTTGATCACGAGCTCGAAGCGGCCAGGACGGAGCAAGGCCGGGTCGAGTGATTCCGCGAAGTTCGTGGTGCCCACGACAAAGACGAGCTCCTCTTTGCGGAAGCCGTCCATCTCCGTCAGCATCTGGTTGACCATCGAGTGCTCGACGCCGCTGCCCGTGTACGTGCCGCGCGCAGAGGCGAACGAATCGAGCTCGTCGAAGATGATGATCGCGGGCGCGCTCTTGCGCGCCTGCGCGAACACCCGACGCAGGTTCTCCTCACTCTCGCCGACCCACTTGGACTTGAGCTCCGGGCCGGAAACGATCGAGACCGTCGCGTTGAGCGCGGTGGCGATCGCCTTGGCAAAGAACGTCTTACCCGTGCCGGGAGGTCCTTCAAAGATCATCCCCTTGGGCACGATCTCCTCGATCTGGCGGATCTCCTCGGCGCTCGAGGAGGACTCCTTGACCATGAGCAGTTCGAGGATCTCGGTCTTGATCTTCTCCTTGACCTTCTTGTAGCCGCCGATGTCCTTGTCGAGGTTCACGCGCGGGACCTCGAGATCCCCCACGAGCGTCAACTTGCGGATGTCGCGATAGATCGCGTCCACGCTGCCCGGTGTGTTCGGGTCGAAGTCCACGCGCGACTCGAGCTGGTTCAAGATCTGGCGGCAACGCACCGCGTTCAGGCCCGACACATACTTGTAGAGGTTGTAGGGGTTGAACGTCTCGACGCCAAACTTGCGCGCCTCGCGCTGCAAAATAAGCTGCGGGAGCTTGTCGCGCCCGATGCCGATGAGGTCGATCTTGACGGTGAAGACCTTCTCGATGACCGCCGGGATCTCGAAGCCTGGATCGGTGAACCCGAGGAACACCAGGTCCGGGTTCTCGTACATGATGGCGGCGGCCTCGCGCGTCTCGACGTTGAGCGAGCTGCGCGTGGTCGTCGTCAGGATGTCGAGGTGCGTGATCGCCAACACGCCATCGGCGCGCGCGCCATAGATGGCCTCGCGCAGCTCGTCCAGAAGGCGCTGCGTGAGCGTCGAGTTTGCCTGCATCGGGCTGTCGGGATCGGCCGCGCGTGGGTGCCCCGAGAGCAACCTGAGCCTTGGCCCACCGCTCGCTTTAAAGCGCTTCCTGAGCGCCTTGTAGACGTAGTTCGAGAGCTGCTTGTCGCACTCGATCAACACGCTCAGACGCGCGCGAAGCTTCTCCTCGATCCAGTCGAGTTCCTCGCGGTAGGCCGCCTCGACGGCCTCGTCGTAGCTGAGTTGAGTCGGGAGGCTGTCGATCCGCGTAGCCAGTTCGTTGCTCACCGTTTCCTCTTCTGCAAAGCCTCCCACTCGTGATGACGCGCCCTTCCTGGGAGCGCTGCGTGGGGACGCTATTCGTTACTTTCGCCCTCTTTAACTGTCAGAGGGCTGGTTCTATTGCGACCTCGCGATTCTTTCGAACAGCGAGCCTCGAGTGTGACATGTGCCTCGCCAATCAAGCTCGACCCTTCCTGGCTTATGCCAAGCGATCAAATGATCGAAAGAGCACTATAAAATCACCCTTCTTACACGAGGCATCTGCCTGACATCGATTTCGAAGCAGCCTTATTTTAGCCGCTCGACGCCCCGAGTCCTAACCGAGATTCCATGGAAGGTACCCGATGATGGGCCGTTCGGCACCGTGCGTCTTCCTCGAAGGTGACCATTTCGTGGGTTTAAGCCTCTTTAAGCAGCAACCGCGACATGGCTCTGGTCAAAAGAATCAAGGCCGGTGCCATGGTTCATTGACTCCTGACCAAGGGATGGCGCCAAGAGCAGGCATCTTCACCAACCGCTCCCGATAAGGGGGCAAGCCTCGTAAGGAAGCCCATGAAACGTCTCTCCTTGTTCCTCTCGCTGTTGCTGACTTCTCTCATCCTGATTCCATCCCTCGGTTTTGCCAACCCCTGCCCGAAAGACTGGCACCACGAGCGCACCTCCATCCTTCATGACTCCCCCAAGAAGCGACTGTTTGGCGGGAAGTCTTCTGGAGGACGCGTCTGTCTCGAGTTTCGAAAGCCGCTCCGAGCCCCGCGCTCGGGCGGCGGCACCAAGACCGTTTGTCCAGATGGGTACAACAACGAGCGCACTGGCATCTTTCACAGCTCTCCCAAGCAACGCCTGCTAAAGAGCAACAACACACAGGATGGTCGCACCTGCATCGTCGTCATCAAGCCGGGCTCGAGCCCGGCGGGGAAACCCTGGGTCCCACACACGTCGAGCAAACCTCAGATGGCGTATATGCGCGGCGCGCAAATCACCGTCACCAAGGGCATCTATGTTCGCTACCGAGCGAGCGACCCCTCGCAAGGGGTCTGCGCATCGCGTTGCCAGTCTGACGCGCTTTGCGTCGCGACCAATTACACCGACAGCAGCAAGTCCTGCACCATCCTCGGACAATACAACTGGCACAAGGGTGATGCGCTCAAGTCCGGCTTCGAATACGGCGCGCAGGTCAAGCCAGCCTCGGGGTGGCTGTCCTTCAAGAGAAACAACCAGTTCAAGGGCAAGGTCGATTATCGTCCGATGTTCCGCGTCTCCCAGAGCTCGTGCATAAACCGCACCTTCTACCCGACTGATGGGAGCACGAACAAGGGGCCGACCCCTCACCAGACAACCCATAACATCGTGTTAAAGTGCCTGTACGATACGCACTGCACCTACGCGCAATACAACGCGCAAGGGTACGGCGGGAAACCCGAGGAGACGTTCCACCAAAAATCCCCGTCGACGTCGGACCTGGCGGGTGGCACCTGCACCAAGTACATCATCAGCCGCCCCGTGAAGTACAAGACCTCTGGGCGAGGGTGATGCTCGAGTGGTCCTTACGAAAAAAAGAGCGTCTGTCTGTTTATCACGGCAGGCGCTCTCTTTTCGTGGATCGATCAGCCAGACAACCAGCCGTTGTTCTGGCGAGTGAGGATCAGACCTCGACCTTGATGACGAGCTCGTACTCGCCATTCTCATTGGTCCCCTCGTACTGGTCGACCACGTCGCCAAGCTGACGCGCCTTGCGCTTGAGCGCCTCGGAGTACACATCCTGGAGGACCTGGTTCATCTCCTCGAGGCGCTCCTTCTCGCCGGAGGCCAACTGCTGGGTGACCTTGCGCTGGGCGTCCTTCTGGCCGCGCTCGAGCAGAGCGTTTGCCTGGCTCTGCGCGCTGGCTTCGGCCTGCTTTCTGGCGGACTGGCGGCTCTCAGCGTCACCCCAGGCGTCGACCTTGCCCTTGACCTCGCTCTCGGACTCGAGTTCGGCGGTGAGCTCGAGGGATTCGAGGTCGACCGTGATCACCTCGCCACCTTCTTCGCGGCGCGTGAGCTTGCCCTCTTCACCCTCTTCGAAGCCGCGGGCTTCGAGCGATTGGCGGAGCAGGTCTTTCATGTCCTCTTCGGGGAGGATATCGCGAAGGTCGAGCTGGTGAACCGTCTTGTCGTCTGCAGAGACGACCTCGCAAACTTGTAGTGTCACGCGGTAGGAAAGGCTCATCTCCTTTCTCCTTCTTGCTATGGACTGCGGTCGCGCTCGGGCGTGCGTTCCTTGTCCTGTTTGTCTGCCATCGTACGAGGCATTCTGGTTTAAAGAGATGCCCCACGTCCAAACCTCGACCCGGCACATCGGATCGGCGAGCGAGGTTGTTTGTTTGGCGCGCCCTGGAGGGACGCATCTCGCTCGCGTATCCGGTCGATATCACTCAGGATATCACCGCATTGAGCTGATTGGCGAATGCCCTCGCGCGCCAAGCCAACCCTTCATAAGGAACACCCTCGATCACCTCCATGTAGACGCGGTCCGGGGACTCGCGATCGATGGGGTGGATGTTGCGTGCTTCCGTATACTGCTCCCAGAGCTGCCAGCCGACCTCCATGCTGCGGCCCCACGTGCGCCGGAAGGCGTCGCGGTCGGCGAAGCGGAGGTCTCTGGCGAGCCTGTTGAACTCTCTCTCCCACTGGTCCTCGAGCCCTTCGGCGTCGAGGTGGACCCGGAAAAATTCCGCGAGCGGGCGCAACAGGTCTCGACGCTCATCGCGCTCGGAGACTTGGAGCAACGCCTCGAAGAAGGCTGCCATTCCCTGGTTAAGTCGATCGAAGCGCTCCATCGAATCCCACCGCGTCTCCAGCTCGCGCATCCAGCAACGCACCAGATGCGTGCTCAGCCAGGGGAGCAGAGGTTCGAAGTCAGGTTGCAGCAACCTCGCGACGGTGTCCTCGGCGGAGACCTCGCGCACATCCAGGCGCGCCAGCCGCGTGAGCGGGTTCTCGGTCAAAAACTGCCAGTAATGCGAGCTCACCTTGAAGGGCGCCTCGCGCACCTTGAGCCAGGCGATATGATGGACGAGCATGTCCCCGTTCTTCCTGAACGAGAGCTTGCGCGAGGAGGGGTAGTGCTTGTCCCGCTTTCCTCGCTTCTCGACCGGTGCGTGCTGGCCGCCAGCCTCGCAGATGGCGTTGTAGGTCATGATCATGGCGTCGATGGAAGGGTCGCCAAACTCGAGCGCGAGCCCTTTCCAGACGCGCGGATCGATCATGCGCGCGTCCCGCTCGGGCTCTTCGACCCCGGCGCGCGCCCTCGAGAGTTGGCGCCATCCGCCCGCGCGGCACAAAAACGCGAGCGTCCCGCGGCTCATGACCTGCTCGAGCGCCTCGACCACCTCGAGCGTCAGGACCTCGGGGCGGCGCACCTTGATAAGCTCGGCGCGCTTCATGCGCAGCCCACGACGCGCGAACAGGTCGACGGTAAACGGTAGGAAGCGAAACGCCGCGTTCTCCTGCTCGCGCTTGACCCCAGTGGACTTGCTGTTGTTGTTGGTGGTGGCCATCACTCCTTCCGTTTGATGGACGCGCGCGAGAGCTCCACGATGCTCTCGTCGGGGAACCCATTGATGGTGATTTGACCGTTGACCATGCGGATCTCGATCGTGTTCGAGTTCTTGTCCCACCCCTGCTCGTCCTGAGCCATATGGGCGTAACGGTCGGTCAAAAAATGAACCTTCTGGTTGGCCGATCCGATCCAGCGCCGGTCGTCCACATGTTGAGTCTGAATGTAAGGCCCATCGACGAGCAAGTCGATCTGTTCGAGGAACGCGTCCCAATCTTCGCGCCCCTGACGCTTGATATAGGTCAGCGTCATGCCGCTAAACACCATCACGCTCAGCCCCGCCTCGCGCAGCTGGCGAGCGACCTCGGCGAGCGCCTTCGCTTGCCAGAAAGGCTCCCCGCCGATCATCGTGATCCCTTCGATGTTTGGCGTCGCCAACACCTCGTCGATGATTTCCTGTGTGGGGATAAGGCTCGCGAGCCTGTCCTCGAGCATGTGCGGGTTACAACACCCCTTGCATCGCAACGGACACCCTTGAACCCAGAGCGCGTAGCGGCGGCCTGGGCCCTCGGCCTCGGTCTCTGGCACGCGCGCGGCCACGTTGAGCGTGGTCGCGTCGAGCGCTGTGGAACTCGTGAATGTTGTCATGTCGTTGCCCCGCTGCCCATCTTGCTGAGACGTGGTGAGAGTAGTCCAACAACCTCTCTGCCAGCAAGAGCATTCCCTCTTCACATCGATCGTATCCGTATCGAAAACGCGAACGGGGTGCGCCATCAAAGGGGAGGAATGCACCTTCGAGTCCATTCGTTGCATCCACAACAGTGAGTACCTGGCCGACCTTCGCGCACAGTGCGCACAGACCTCGCTCCGATCCGTCTGGATCTCGTGCGAGGGATCGACCATGATGCATTCATGAGGACAGAGTGAACGAGATCACAATGGAAGTCGAGAGAGCATTCGTGACGACGCCGACGCCGCTCACAAACACGCCGCGATGGCGCGTGGAGCTTGGTGAGAATTTGCGCCGCCTGAGAGAGGAGCGCAACCTGAGCGTGCGCGAGCTCGCCGGGCAAGCCAAGATGTATTGGATCGAGCTCGAACGCTATGAGGACGCCTCACAAGTGCCCACGCTCGATCGCGTCTACGCCATCGCGGGTTGCCTCGAGGTCACCATCCACGACCTCCTCCCTCCCCATGCCTGAGACCTTAGCCTAGCAGAAACTTCCCGACGCGCAGCGAACGCTCCGTCATCTTGGGCTCTCCCCTCCACTGGATCAGGAAATCATCCCCATCGAGCGGTTCCTTCTGCCCATGCACGCGGTTGGAGCGAAAATCGATCGACCTCCCCAGCTCGACCCCGATCGAGAGCACCGGGTCATCCGCGAAGTCACCGATCCCCACTGAACAGGGCGCCTCGGTCGAGATGTTGCCCACAAACTCCACGTCCAACATCTTCACGACAAATGGCAGCTTCATCAGATTCTGCGCGACCACGCGCTCGATCAATGGCTGGCGAATCGTATCCACCAGAATCCCCGCGCCCGCGGCAAAGTGCGCCTCGTTGTCCTGGAAGATGGAGTGATCTTTCAGGCGAATGGAGGCATTTCGGACCATCACGCCAGCGCCCTCGCCAGCGTGGTTCGAGCGAAAGATGAGCGCCGCGCCGATCAACTCCGAGCCCGCGCACAACGCCAGCCCTCCGCCAATCCCCTCGACCTCATCGGCCTTGTTGAACTCGAAGCGGCACTTCTCCATCTGCATGGTGACCTTGCCAATCAGCATCGCGCCGCCGCCGCCATACTTCCCGAGGCAGTGCTCGATGTGCACGTTCTTGGCGCGGATGGTGCCCCCCTTGGAGAACGGAGAGGACGCGAAGATGCCACCGCCGCTGCGCGCACGCGCGCGCCGAATCACCATCGGGTCATCGTCGGCGCCAGCGAGAATCGCCTTGCAGGAGAGCATGGCGAGCGTGCCGCCCGAGACGCTCGCGCCGTTGTCGCGGAACTGGTTCTGGTGGATCTTGAGCTGCGCGTCGATGGCCCAGATGGCGCCGCCGAGCCCATCGATCTTCTCCCAGTCGAGCGGCTCGATGAGCTCGGGCTCGAGCTCGGGGATCTCCTTGCACTGGGCGCGGTTCTCGCGAAACTCACAGCGCGTCAGCTGCAACGGCGCGCGCAGGCGCGTGGCGTGAATGGCGCCGCCGCTGCGCGCCTGATTGCCCATAAACAGGCAATCCTCGAAGTTGAGCGCGCTCTGGCTGGCGCGAATCGCTCCTCCATACTGCGCGCGGTTGTTCAAAAAGCAGCAGCCCAAAAACTGCACGCCCCCCATGGCCAAATCACCGCCGCACAGATCGACCTCCGCGCCACCGCGCCGAAAGCCATCCACGAGGCAGTTGACCACCGTCACACCGTCGCTCCTCTTGGCCAGGATGCCTTGCTGGTCGGTCTTCTCTCGGCTGACGATGTGAATCCCAAAGATCCCTTGCGAGGTCCCCGGCTCGAACGTCACCGCGGCGTCCACATCCACCGGCGCAAGGATCGTGACGCGGTCCCCCACGTCGAGCTCGTCCTGGTTCATCAACCACTTGACGCGATCAGCGAGCTCCCCTTCGGCGGGCATGCGGTGGTTGACGAGCATGATGTTGGTGGGGATCTCGACGGCCTCCTGGTAGACGCCGGGCGCGAGCCTGACCTGAACGGGCGTCCCTTGCAGACGCGAGACATGCTTTGCGCGAAAGATCGCCGCCGCGATGGTGCGAAACGGCTTCTCCACCGACTCGCCGCGCTCGTCATCCTCGGTATCACTGGCGCCCTCGTGATCGGGATCGACGTAAAGAATGGGGCGCTCGGCCATATTTGGCGGGCAGTAGAAGCCATCGATGGTGGCCTTGGCGTCGAGCTCCTCGTGCTCCTTGCGCTCGATCTCCTTGACCGTCTGCACCACCTGATCCATCAACGTCGGCTCTTCCTCCTCGATGGCCTTCTTCTCGCCGGGCTCCGACGCGCCGAGCCCGAGCTCTTCGAGGTCGACGTCGATCTCGATCCCATCCTTGATCTCGCTCTCGCTCAGGTCGTGGCGCTTGGTCTCGATGGGGCGCTGCGCGGAGGTGCGGCGTTGCTGCTCGGCGATGTGTTCGGGGACGCGGAGTTCTTCCCTGTAACCGGAGCCAAAGAAGCGCGCGAACATCCCGATAAGGAGCGTGATAAAGCCGATGATAAGCGGCAGCCGCTCGTGACTCACCGGGTAGGCGTCCCAGCAAACGCTGGCGGCTTCGGAGAAGGCGCCGGAGGGCTCGAGAGGGACGTTGACCGAGGGGAACTGCTGGACAATCTGGACGGCGTTGACGGGATAAGACGAGGCGCACGAGAGCCACGGGATGCACGCCACAAAGAGGGCGATACACCCGATCACAATGCAAATCGAACCGATCGTCTTCACCATGCCAGAAGCCCCAGGTCATCGAACCGAATCATGATTATCCGCGCCTTTCGGCGCGATCCTACCAACGATCCCCCACCTTGAGAAACAATCTTGGGTGGATTTTCCCTCGCCCTTATCTCTGCGGCGAACCACCAGCGGTGGCCCGAAAATTTGGGGGCGCCCTTTTGCATCATCGCTCTAATTTAAAGACAGCATGCAAAAGGGCGCCCCCAAATTTTCTCGGCAGCAAGCGTCGAAGAGCAAACAAAAAGCGCCTGATTTCTATAGAAATCAGGCGCAAATGAAATCGATAAAGAATATCGCTCTAACCAAAACTCAAGGATTGATGTTCACATCATCGATAATCTTTTGGTTCGCCGCACCGTACTTCTCCGAAACAGTCGCACCGAACGCCTTCACGACCACGATCACAACGCATGCAATCAGGATAAGAAGGATGATATACTCGGTGGCGCCTGCGCCGTCTTCGTCAGAGTGAAGTGCGATCAACAAGTTCTTGATGGTTTCCATCTCGTTCTCCAGAACGTAAGTGTTCTCCAGAAAATCTGGAGAAACAATTCTTTAGGAAACCTGCCTTACTTTTTTACGACCCAATTCGACATCTCGTGACCAGCGAAACATCGAATCATTGGAGCATAACGCTCGCTCATTCCCATTGCTCGATCCGTGCCAAGGCGTCAAAAAAGTCCCGAACCACCCCTTTTCGGTCATTTTCAGCGAAAAACCGTGACAGGTTGTCACGGTATCCTGTGGACGGTGTGGTCTTCGCCCCCCGCGCCGCGCGCCCCCCGCAAACAGCGCCTGCATTTGTGAACCTACGTTCAAGATGCCGAGGTTGGCGCCGTAGCGTAGGGATGACGGCGCGTTTGCTGCCCCCCTGAATCTCACTGCGTTCGGGAGGGGGCAGACTTGGCGTCGGGTGCTCGGGATATGGCCCACGGGGAGGTTGTTTGAAAGGTTGGTTGAGGCTTCGGGAGGGGGGCAGACCTGGCGTCGGGTGCGCGGTCGGTGGCCCGCTCTGGGAGCCTTCGGATTTTGTGTTGAGTGATGCGTAAGAGAGCTTTGTTGCAGGTTGTGCAGAAGGCATGACATGCCCCCCGCGCTTGTTTCCAGAGGTAAGCATCGCGGCAGGCCGCGATGCTTACCTTGCTACGCTCCTCACTGCCCCCAAACAGCACTTCGTTTGTTGGGGCGATGATTTCGGCACACAGGTTCGCTTTGGGGGCACTCAAAACTCACTGCATGTTTCGAAGCGCCCCGTGGGCTAAAAACCGCGCAACCGACGCCAGGTCTGCCCCTTCCCCTTCCCGAAACCTCAAACAGATAAACTCCATGCGGGCCACCAGACCGAGCAACCGACGCCAGGTCTGCCCCCCTCCCGAAACCGTAGGTTGAGGCTCAGGGGGGCTGCGGCGAACGATAGTGAGGCCGCGGGGGGTGGTGTGGGGCGCGAAGGAACGCCTCGAGCGCGTGATTAAACGCGTGAGGGTTGTCCCAGTGGAGCATATGTCCTGCGTGGGGGATGATCTCGAGTTTGCAGGACGGGATCATGTCGAGCATCTTCACGGCCTGGCGCCGCGTGGCCTGGTTTGTGTCTGCCACGATGGATAACGTGGGGCAGGAGATCTCGTGAAGCCAGGGGGTGCTGTCAAAGGCGGTGACGGCCCTCAAGATCTCGTGGAAGTGCGCCTTATCTCTGGCGAACTGCATCATCTCGGCCTCGATAAACGGGCCGACATCTGGCCGCCGCGCGCCGAGCTGCGCGGCGCTCAACTGCGCGATGCGCTTGATGCTCAAGACCTTGAACGTCGCCCTCGCCATCCACGTCTGCGCCCCCTCCCAGAGCGTCGACGAGATGCCAAATGCCGTATCCGCCAGCACCAGCGCGCGCACTCGCTCGGCGTGCTCCCTGGCCATCACCTGACCGACCATCCCGCCGAGCGAGTGCCCCACGCAAAACGCAGACTCCAACCCGAGGCGATCGAGCAACCTCACCATATCTCTGGCAAGAATCTCGACCTTGTAACCTGACTTCGAGCGACCCGACTCTCCATGACCTCGCAGGTCGACGACGATCAACCTCCAGCGATCCTGGAGCGCGGCGACCTGGGGTCGCCACTCCTTCGACGAGACAAAGCCACCATGCATAAACAAAATCGGCTCGCCCGAACCGTATTGGTGGTAGGCGAGCCTTGTTCCGTCATCCGTCGCGATAAACTCGGTCATCACGATGACTCTCCAGCATTCTCTTTCGCGCGGTGCGTCTCGAACCACCCCACCGCGAAATCGACCAGCGCCTTCGCGCGTATCAATCGCACCGTCGCGCGCGCGATCTCCCCCTTGTAGAAGTCCGCAGGATCTGGCCCGGATGCCTCGAACGCCTCGCCCACCTGGTCAAAGTCATCGACGCCAACCTCGGTCTCCAGTGACTCGAGCTTGACCCAGGTGCGCTGCCCTCGCTCGTTCAAGATCGGCGCGCCCTCTTCTCTCCACCACTTGCCAGGGAAATCCGCCAGGCGTTCCGCCAGGTGCAACGTCGTACAGGACGAATACTTCGTGCCGAGCATCAGCACCCACCCGTTCTCTTTATACAACCTCCCCAACGGCCCCATCATGCCAAACCCATCGTCGAGAGGATGTGAGGCGAGGAAGGAGAGCGCGTGTGGTCCGCTCGCCGCAAAAGAGACGTGCGGATGAGAGCTTCGGATCGAGGTGGGGTGATTGCGAAACAACTCCGGCAAGCGCCCCAACCCTCGCACTGGCGAGAGCGTGGGATCGAACGGCGGGAGCTGCTCGCGGATCGTTGGCCACCACTCCTCTGGCGCTGGCGGCGCGACCCAGTAAGAGGGCTCGGTCAACTGGGACGTGAACGCAGGCATCACCAGGGTGATGTGCTTGGCGGTCGCGGCGAGCAATGCTTCGAGCAGTGTTTGCTCGCCGCCACAAACCCAACCCAACGATGAGAGAGAAGTGTGCGTGAGCACTGACGGCATCGGTCCTTCGATCCTATCGAGAAGCTGGCGCAGATCTGCCTCGAGCGAAGGACGCGTGACAGGTCCCTCCCCCTGACTTTGATCCATAACCTCGTACTCGTTCAACGGCTCTTGCTCTCGATAAAGGACTTGGTGAACACCTTGGCTTCGAGCGCCTCGAGGGCCACATCCACCAACGTGATCGTGGTGGAGTTCCCCTTCTCGACCTCGTCATAGATACGGATCTCGGTCGGAAAGTACACAGGAGATCCCTTGGCGGGGTTATCGACCTTGCGCCACTTCGGGTAATACGCCGTCCTCATCAGCCTCCCAGAGAGCGCATATTCCTGCACCTTGAGGACGTTGCGTGACTCCGTATCCACCCAGACATGAAGCACCGGGTAGGCCACATCCTTTCCTTTCTTTGCCTCGAGCTTGATGTGGTGCACGCCGAACTTGCCGAGCTTTTCCTCTGCGACATAGCTCGGGTTGTAGTTCTCCGCGAAGTTCGACGCGTCGAAGTCGCGGCGCTGCGAGTTGGTGCCGCCGATGTTCTCGCGCTCGGTGCGACGCTCCCACTTTCCTACACTCGGATCATAGAGGAAGAGGTTGCGATCGATCCTCAAATACCCCTTCCCTGCCTCCGACTTCGGACGCGTGAAGAGGATGACGAGCTTTCCTTCCTGATCGCGACGATAAATCACCGCCTCGTAGGCGAGCTCGCTCTCTTTCCCCTCGCGCTGCTCGATGAACACGCGCGCCTTGTAATCACCCACGCTGCGTTGGCGCTCGTCGATCGTCTCGACGAGCTTGACCAGCTCATCCTTCTCGAGCGGTGCCGTCTGCGCCTCTTTCCCGAATGGAAGCAGCGCCGCCAAAACCACGCTCGTGACCGCAGCAACCAAAAATTGTCTTCTTCGCATCGCTTGTTCCTCGCTCCAATCTCTCGCCCACACCTTTGATTAAGATGCCGGCGAGTTCAATCAAAAGAACAGTGTTCTCGCCGCCCTATGCATGACGCACATGGACTGAGTTTGTTCATTCCGTCTGCTGGATCGCTTCCACCGGTTGCATGCGCGCCGCTCGAATCGATGGCCACATCGCCGAAATCACCGTGAAGCTCGTCAACATCCCGATCGCGATCAGGAACTGCTCGGGGCCAATGGCGAGCACCAGCTTGTCCGAGAGCAAGATCGCGCGAACCGCATCGACCGGGATCGTGATCTCTGCGGCGTTGATCGAGAGCGCGATGATCGTGGCGAGCGTCGCGCCGAGCAACGAGGCAAACAACCCGAGCAAGAACGCTTCGGAGATAAACAGCAGGAACACCCGCGACTTGGTCATCCCCATCGCGCGCAAGGTCCCGATCTCACTCGTGCGTTTTCGCACCGAGATCCACATCGTGTTCATGACGCCCACGGCAATGATCGCGATCAGGATCGCGATCAGCGCATACGAGACCGTGTCGAGCGCGGTCAGCACCCACATCAAGAACTCGACCTCGTCCGACCACACCGTCAGGTCGATCTTTTGCCCGATCCAATCCTCGCCAGAGGTCGTGCCGAATTTGGCAAAGAACGGCGCCGGTTGATACTCCATCAACTCGTACCCTTCCTTCTCCAACACCAACCTCAGGTGCTCCATCACCTCGCGCGAGCGATCGATGTCATCGAGGTAGATCTGGATCGCGCCCGAGGTATCCGGCTTGAGCTGGTAGAGGTCGAGCACCACCTGCTTGGGGACAAACATGCTGAAGTTCGACAGGATGCCGATATCTCTGGCGACCGCCACGATGGTCACATCCACCGTATTGGCGCGACCATCGCGCGTCTGAGAGCGAAGCGTGAGCTTGTCGCCCACGTCCACCTCGAGCCGCTCGGCCTGCGTCGCGAACAAAACCACCGTGTTCGGATCAGCGAGCCTGGAGGCATCGCCGAGGATCTGCTGGCTGCCACCCTCCTTGTAATCCGACTGAGGCGCGAGCTGGAGGACATCCACCAGCCGCTCCTCTTCCTCGATATCGACGCCGAGGATCAAGCTCGCGAGCGCGCCTGTGGGCGAGATGATCCTCGCCCAACCTCGATTGCGGTCGACCACATAGTCGAGCCCCTCGGTGTTCTCGCGCACGATCTTCTTGAGCCTGGAGGCGTCCGTGATCAAGGGCGCAGAATCCGTCGAGGTCGCCTTGAAGAACCCCGCCACGTTGACATGTCCCGTGGAGAGTGTCGTCGCCGAGCGCACGATGTTGTCCGAGATCCCCTGAGACAACCCCATCAGGATCACGAGCAACATCGTCACCAGCGTGAGCGCCGTGCCTAAAAAGAGCGTCCGCACCCTGGCTTGAACCAGGTTGCGCATCGCGATCAACAGAATCATCCGTAAGGTCGCCATCACTCCCTCCCTCGCATCGCCACCACCGGCTGGATGCGCGTGGCCACGATGGCCGGGTAGAGCGTGGCGATCACGCTCACGACGAAAATCACCACCGCCGCCAGCAGGACATTCCCCCACGTCACGTGCGGATACAGATAAGGACCGGCGAAGATAAACCGGACGATCTCATTGTACGCCGGGATGCCATAGAACCCCGCCGCCTCGATCATCAACGCGCCGCTCAAACCACCGAGCGTGCCAGCGATCAACCCGAGCGCCAGCGTCTCGAGCATGAACAACACCAGGATAAACCCGCGAGGCGCGCCTATGGCGCGCATCGTGCCGATCTCGGACACGCGCTCCATCGTGGCCATCACCATCGAGTTGTTGATGATCACCAGCGCCACCAGGAAGATGATGAAGATCGCCGCGTAGAGCACCAGGCGAATCACCGTGATCAATTGCCCGACGATGCCCGCTGCTTCCTGCCAGTTCACCACCCTGAGCTTTAGCCCTTCCCTGGCGATCGCTGCCTCGATAGCGCTCCGTGTTTCCTTGATGCGGTCGCGATCCTTCAAAATCACTGCCGCGTTGAGCGCGAGCCCGGAGTCGATCTCCTCTTGCTCGTAGGTCAGCTCTCCGGCGCGCGCCAGGCGCTCGTCGCGCTCGAGGACATCCACCTCAGCGAACTCGTCAAAACCTTCGGTGAGTTCGCCCGGCTGTCCCTCTTCCATCAGCTCCGCGTCACCGCCAAAGAGCGCATCCTCGGCCTCATCGCGCGTGACCACATCGGCGCCGACCTCCTCGCGAAGCTCCTCGAGCTCGGCTTGCTGCGCGTCGGTCATCTTCCCGTAGAGCTCTCGGAAGGTGACCATATCGGTCAGGTTCACGACGCCAGCCAGATCCGAGTCCTCGATCCCCTTGAACTGGAACGTGCCCCAGATCTTGACGTTCATCCCCTTCAAATACCCCCGGCGAGTAAACGCCTGGATGGTGACCGTCTCGCCGACGTTCACGCGGTAGAGTTCGATCATCGGGGCGATGTTTTCGTAGAAGTAATTGTAGCGTTCGTCGAAGTTGTTGGAGTCGACCAACAGGAACTTCTCGACGAGCTTTGCGAGGTCATCCTCAGGGGTATCCTCGCTCAGGTAATCGCGCAGCATCTTGTCGAGCCTGGCGGTCTCTGCGACATCGAGCTGAAAGAGAATCCTGCGGTATTGCCGCGAGAGCCTGCGCACGCGCCCTTGCAACAGCTCGTCATCCTCGAGGCTTCTGCCCTCGACCTCGATCTCGCGCTTGACGCGATCGAGCTGTCTGGCGACGCGGTGCTTCAGGAATCGCTCGTGCGCGCGTCGACTGAGCAACACGCCGCGTTTTCCAGGGGGAATCATCTGCCCCTTGTCGATCTCGAACCGGTCGAAGCTCTTCTTGAACAACTGAGGATCGGTCCCGAGCAACCTCAAGAAGAAGAGCTTTCCATCTGCGGCCAGCGGCGCGAGCTTCGTATCGAGGTACATCAACCTCGCGTTGGCGTTCAGGTCAAAGTCTTCCCAGAAGTCGCTCTCTTGAACGCGCTGCAAGACCTCGAGGTCTTGCTCGAGCTTCTCGGTATCTGCGGCGATCTTCGCGCGGTATTCGTACTCATCCTCGAGCAAGCTGGCGAGCTGGACGATTTGCCCCTCGAGCTTTTTGACCTCGACGCTGTTGTTCGCGTCCACGGCGCGGCGCAAATCCGCGAGCGTCGAGTCGATATCATTGCCGCCAGCGCCCGTGGCGATCGTGACGCCCATCGGAACGATCGCCTCGACGTTCTCGATCGGCTCGACCAGTTGTTTTAACTTCGAGAAATCCTCGATCTCACCGATGTCGGGTCGACTGGCGGTCAATCCACCGAACAGCGAGAGCTCGTCGCGCCCTTGCGTGGAGTAAATCTGGAGCTGACCTGTGAGTGACGAGGAGACGACCTTCTCCATCGACTCCTCGACGGAGTCGAGCAGCGAGGTCCCCACGACCATGAGCATCGTCCCGAACGCCATGATCGAGCCCACGATCAGGCTCTTGACCCTGTGGCTGGTGAGGTTGCGCATCGCGATAAGGAACACGATGCGCAGTGAAACGAGCAGGTTTCCCATCACTCCTCCTCGCCAGCCAGCGCAGGATCGGTGGCCTCGATGACCCCTTCGGTTCCTGCGCCATCATGTACGATCTTGCCATCGACGAGGCGAATAATGCGCGTTGCCTGACGCATGACCTTGGGATCATGAGTGGAGAAGATGAACGTGGTCTCGGCGGTGGCGTTGAGCTCCTTCATCAGCTCGATGATGGTGTTCCCGGTCACGGAGTCGAGGTTCGCGGTAGGCTCGTCAGCGAGTACGATGGCAGGCTTTGTGACGAGCGCTCTGGCGATGGCGACGCGCTGGCGTTGCCCGCCGCTGAGTTCATTTGGCCGCTGATGAATCTGATCGGTGAGCCCTACCCTGCGCAGGATCTCTTTCACTCGCTGCGCGCGCTCCTCTTTGGTCAACTCTCCCTGCAACAGCAGCGGAAACTCGACGTTCTGAAAGACATCGAGCACGGGAATCAGGTTAAAGCTCTGGAAGATGAACCCGAGCTTTCGCAACCTGAGGTTGGTCAAGGCCGCATCATTCAACGCGCTGGTGTTATGACCGGCGATGCGCACGGCGCCATCGCTCGGGATATCCACGCACCCGATCAGGTTGAGCAGCGTCGTCTTGCCGCTGCCGGAAGGCCCCGCGATGGTCGTGAACTCCCCCTTATTGATCGTCAGGCTCACGCCGCGCAGCGCCTGCACGACGAGCTTCCCCAACGGGTAGTTTTTTGTCACATCCTCGATCTCGACGATTGCTTCCAACGCGACCTCCAGCCCAATCGATATCCATCTTCCATGCGTGGCCTCTCCAACATGCGACCGCCCGGCGAGCAAGGCAAGCGCCCCGGTAAACCTCTTCATACTTCTTGATACGAATCCAGGCCCCCGAGTCACCACGCATTGTTTGGAGTCTGTTCCACACCCGACAGGTGCAAGCCGCCATGCTTCACGTGAAACATTCTGGCGAATCGAGCGCGAGGTGCGCTGCTTCGTCGCGATTATGGCGGCGCAGCGAGCCTCTGCGCCGCACAAGTCACAGCGATGCAACATCTGTGTGACATGGCACCTGCTGCCTTGTTTCCTGCCCTCAAACATCAACAATACAGCCGCATCTCGAGCGACCCAGATTTGACTGCCCGTGGCGTGCTGTATGAACCGAACCATCTCACTGACAAACACCGTTTGCGGGATCGCGCTCGTGCTCAGCTTGCTCGCGTGCTCGTCTATCCCCGGTTGCAGCAACGCTGACCCGCAAACCTCGGGGGATGTCACGCTCCCGGATGGGATCTCTACAAGGCTCGCTTCGGATGACCGCGCTGGCTGGCTGCGCGACCGCACCATCGAGGACAACCGCGACCTCCTGGAGCGCTACCGCCCGCTCACCGAGGGGAAGTTTCGCAAGATGGCCTCCTCGCCATACAACTACTTCCGAGGCACGGCGAACATCTACCTACGCGACATGACGCAGCCCGGTTTTCACGCCTTCCCGACCTCTTACGGAACGCCTGAGTCCTCGCATGTGCTGCTCGTCGGTGATCCTCACCCTGAAAACATCGGCACCTTCCGAACCTCCGATGACAGGATGGCCATCGACTTCAATGACTTCGATGGCTCGACATATGGCTCCTATCACCTGGATGTTCGCAGGCTGGCGCTCGGGTTTTATGTGCTCGGTGAGCTGAACGCTGAAGTTCTGTCGCCCGAGCAACGCGCGGCGATGGTGCGCGGTGTGGTGCAAGGATATGTCGACGAGATCGCGCGGCAGAGCGCTGGTGAAGAGACCTCGTTTGTATACGAGCGAGGTCTCGGACAACGTCAGGCAGGATTGATTCTTGGCGATCTTATCCGCCGCGCAGAGCGCGACGGTGATATCCGAGAGGAGCTCGATGAATACGCGCCGCTCGCTGACGACAGGCAATCGCGTCACATGTTCTACGGCGTCTTCGAGGAGTCCGATGTCGACGGAGTGATTCGCGACGAGCTCGTCGAGCCGACACACGAGGAGCGCGCTCGCGTCGAGCAGTGGATGCGCGCTTACCACAACACGCTCGTGAACAAGGAGCTTGTCGCTGGCGGCGAGGATGCGCTTCACATCAAGGGCGTCTCTCGAAGGCTTGGCGCGGGGGTTTCGAGTTATCCCGTGCAGCGCTACTACGTGCTGACCGAGGGAGAGTCAGAGTCACTCGAGGATGACCTGCTGCTCGAGATCAAGGAGATCCTCGATCCTCCACCGCTCGATGGTTTGCCTGCCTTTGGATTGCGAGAGTTCGGCAGCAATGGTGAGCGCGTCGTGCGCGCTCAACGCGCACTCCAGCACACGGACGCCAATGATCCGCTGCTCGGGTGGAGCACACCGAGTGATGCATCTCCCCTGAGCGTTCGCATCCGCCACCGCACCAAATACCAGAAGGGCGTGGACGTCGCGCGCATCTCGGAAGAGCTGGCCGATGGCGAAATCACTCCCGAGGACGTCATCGAGCTCGCCACGCGATCAGGCATCCTGCTCGCTGCCTCGCACGCGCGCACCAAAACCCTGCAAGGAAAGCCCGCGCTCGAGGTGATCGACGCGGCGCTCTCGAAGGATATGGCGGGGTTTGTCGACGAGAGCACATCCTTTGTCGAGGCATATGGGCCCTCGACGCTCGAGGACTTCGATCGCTTTCGCGCGATGGTGATCCTGCACGGAACGACGCTCGGCTACCGCTTCGACCGCCCGATGGAATGAGGATCTCGATGACTTCTCTGGCAACACGCGCGCTCCTTGCGCTGGCGTCTATGCTGCTCGCGCACGCGCCCTCTGTGCTCCACGCGCAAGCCACAGCGGTTGCCCCGACGACCGAGGTCGCCGAGCGCCAAAAACCAGCAGGATCGAACCTCACAGGTTTGACCTTCACAGGTTTCGGGCAAGTCTTCGCGTCCTACGATTACACATCGACCGAGGCCGAGGACTTTAACGCCTTTAACCTCCGCCGCGCCGAACTTGGCCTCGGGCTGCGCAAGGAAGACAGGGCCGGTTTTTTGGTCAACGTCGAGGCGGTTCGCAGCGCCGGGCCGCGCAGTTACTTTGGCGTCGACAACAACTCGCTGGTGATGCGCGTCAAACATGGCTTCGGGTTCTACACGCCACGGCTCGGGCCAGGGCGCCTGACCATTCGCGGCGGCATGATCCCGGACGTCTGGGTCGAGACCGTCGAGCAAGGTTACGACATCCGCGCCATCGCGCCGGTCATGGCGGAAGAGGGCGACTTTTACGTCAGCAGTGATCTGGGCGGCTCGGTCGGTTATGCGCTCTGGGATGGGTTTCTGGAAGCAAGGCTCGGGCTGACCAACGGGGAAGGGCGCAACCAGTTCGAGCTCAACACGGGGAAGAACACCACGGCGGTGCTCTCGGTGAGGCCGCTGCGCTTTGACCTGCGAGGGGAGGGCGCCACGCTGGGCGTCCACGCGAGCTATAGAGATGGCTCGCTCGGGACCTCGAGCAGAGCGAACCACCGCGTCTCGGCGGCGTTGACCTTCGCGCACCCGCGCCACTTTGGCGGCGCGGAGTTTACTCAGGCCAACGGCTTCCAGGGACAGAGCTCTCTGCAAGCGCGCGGCGTGAGCGCCTGGGCAAACAGCGCGCTCTATCCCTCCTGGCTCGGCGTGTACGCGAGGTTCTCGCGCGTGCAACAAGACATCGCCACGCAAGGAAGCGACATCACCCGCGTTCAGGCAGGGCTCTACGCGGACTTGATCGAACCAGCCAACGCAGAGCGCTCCATCTTCGGGTTCCCGAGGTTGCGGTTGTATGCGGGCTACACGCGCGAGCAATTTGGCGAAAACGCCGAAGCAATCACTGGCGTCGATGGCGCATCGGATGCGCACATCATCAGCGCGACGTTGAGCGCGCGCGGAGCCGCCGCGATCGATGCCGGGCCAGGAGCAACCAACTCGGAGCCATGACAAAAACAACGCTCACACCACGCACCATAAGGTATCCCACCATGTATAAACGCATCGCTGTCCTGACGCTCGCTGCGCTGTTGCTCGCCAACCTCGGTTGTTCGGGCGCATCACAAGAGAACAACGAGGAGAACAACGCCTCGACAAACCACACGACGCCGACCGGCAACAACAACACCGCCGTCAATAACCAGTCCGCGAACAACCAGACCTCTGGCAACAACGCGACCACCACGAACAACCAAACCTCGCCGGTGGCAGGCTACGAAGGACTGGTGATCAACGAGGTCGTCGCCGCAGGTTCGCCCGACTGGGTCGAGTTCAAGAACACCTCGAGCGCGGCGATCGATCTGACGGGTTGCACCATCTCTGATGACTTGATGGACGCAGCCAAGGGTTCGATTCCAGACGGAACGATGATCGCGGCAGGTGGTTATCTCGTCATCGACATCGCGGATGAAACGGTAGGTTTCAAGATCGGCGGCGATGAAGCGTTTGGCATCTTCGCGCCAGATGGAACCGTGATCGACTCGGTGGATTGGGACGAGGGCGCGTCACCAGAAGGGGGCGCGTTCGCGAGGTTGCCCGATGGCACGGGTGATTTTGCCACCACCAACACACCCACACGCGAAGCCGCCAATACGATCGTCGACAACAACCAGACGACCAACAACCAGGCCTCGGTCGGTTGCGGCAATGGCGTCAAGGACGGCGACGACTCCTGTGATGGCGATGACCTGGGTGATGCGACCTGCGAGATGCTCGGGTTTGATGGCGGGATGCTCTCGTGCGATGCAGGTTGTGCGTTGGTGACGGATGCGTGCGAGATGATGCCTGGCACGGATGTTGTCATCAACGAGGTGACGAGCTCGGGCGATGATCAAATCGAGCTCCACAACTCGAGCGCCGTCGAGGTCGACCTGTCTGGCTGGATCGTGGCCGATGACAAGTACCCCGAGGATGACGCTGACATTTACATCTTCGCCTCGGGCAGCAAGATCGAGGCGGGAGGATACCTCGTGCTCGTCAAGGGTACCGACCACACGTTTGGCATTGGCGGAAGCGACACCATCACGGTTTACAACGCAGGCGGTGATATCGTCGACCAGGCCGCCATCGATCCTGATGGCGCGGCGGACACCTCGTTCTGTCGCCTGCCAGACGCCACGGGTGATTTCCAGAGCTGTGATGTGGCGACCTTTGGCGCATCCAACGAGTGATGGCGTCTCGATAAACGATCGTGTTGACTGCGGACCACCGACGGTGGCCCGCGAAAGAAGCCGCCGCGCTGTTTTGCTGCCTGGAATCAGACGACTCCACCCGGTCAGCAAAACAGCGCGGCGGCTTCTTTCGCTCGGCACTCACCCATGTTCGACTGCAAGAAAGTAGGCATCTCGGCGCAACATCCTGGCGCATCTTCCCGAAAACCGAGACGAACGTTGCGGCGAGCACTTGACCGCGCGTCGTGGAATCGATTACCCAGGAAGAGCGCCAGGCTGAACAGAGCGCGAGCGCGGCGGAGAGACGATGAGAAAGGTATCCCGGACGTTAAGTTGCCTCTTTATCGGGGCGATCCTTTCGATCACAATGCTCGACGCGCGCGCGGTGCATGGTCAGCAGGCGCCACCACTCAAGGATGAGACGGCGTCTTCTTCGCCGGTGGTGCCTGCTGACCATGCACCGCGCGAACCTTCACAGGTTCCCTCCGCGACGACTCCCCCAACAACTGCAAGTCCTGCGAACACGCGGCTCACGCGCACCGAGCGCGAGGCGTTATCCGAACGCATCGATCGCGCCGCGAAGAGTGGCGATGTCGTCGTCGATGGCTCACGAGAGGTCTCGACAGGTTATGGCAGCTTGCTGTTCCAGATGGTGATCTCACTCGGCATCGTCTGCTTGCTCGCCTATTTGCTGCTTCGCTACGGGCTAAAGCGCCTCTTGCCCGACCAAAACCAACAAGGCCAAATGGAGGTCCTCGCGAGACTTCCACTCGAGCCTCGCCGCACCCTGCTCGTCGTCAAGGTCGGCGAAAAGATCCTCGTGTTGGCGAGCAGCGAGTCGGGGATTCATCCGGTCTCAGAGCTCACCGCACAAGAAGCCGCCGTCTTCCTCGAGCAATCCGAGGACACAGACACGGGCGACAAGAAGCCTTTCTCGCTGGTGTTAAAAGAGACGGACGCGACCTGATCGCCCCGCGCGCGCTTCGCGCCCCGCGGCCCTCGCGCCCCCCGCGGCCCTCGCTCTCGCTCGTCCGCGGCCCCCCTGAGTCTCGCTTCGCTCGGGAGGGGGGCAGACTTGGCGTCGGGTGCTCGGTTTTTAGCCCACGGGGAGCTATCGATTTGGCGGTGAGTTTTGAGTAGGGGAGCTTCGATGCGAGGTTGTGCAGAACGCATGACATGCCCCCCGCTCTTGTTTCAGGAGGTAAGCATCGCGGCAGGCCGCAATGCTTACCTCCTGCGTTCGTCACGACCCCCAAGTTTGGGGTTTCCCTCGCGCTCCGACTCCAAGTTGGCGTTTCGCGACAGGGCGCTTCGAAATTAGCAGTGAGTTACATGCAGGCACCCGAAAGCGAATCTCTGTGCCGAAAACATCGCGAGGGCGCCCCCCAACAAACGAAGTGCTGTTTGGGGGGCAGCGACGCAGCGAAGCAAGGAGCGGGGGGCATGTCATGCGTTCTGCACAACCTTCTGCGAAGCTCCCCTTCGCATCACTCAACACAAAACCCGAAGGCTCCCAAAGCGGGCCACCAACCGCGCACCCAACGCCAGGTCTGCCCCCCTCCCGAACGCAGTGAGGTTCAGGGGGGCCGCGGACGAGCGAGAGCGAGGGCCGCGGGGGGCGCGAGACATCACGAGAATCACTCGCCAACTTCATCCTGATCGATGTGTTGATCCTGATCGATGTGTGGCGCGACGAGTTCGACCTTGATGCGGTCGGGGTCTTCGAAGAAGACAGCGTAGTAGTCTGGCCCGCCAGCGTAGGGGTGGCGATCTTCGTACAGAATCGGGATCTCACGCTCGCGAAGCCCGGCGGTGATGTTGTCGACGTGTTCGCGTGATTCGGCGTGGAAGGCGAGGTGGTTGAGACCGACGCGGCAGCGGTGATACTCGGGTTCGGCGAAGCGCTCCTCGACCTGGACGAACACCAGATAAGTATCGCCGAGTTCCCAGCTCTGCCCGCCGTCCCAGTCGGCGACGCACTCGTAGCCGAGTTCTCCGAGGAACCAGGACCAGAACGCCGCCGAGGCTTTCAAATCACTGACATAGAGTTCGACGTGGTGAAGGAGTCCAGCGCGAGGTTTTTTCATGAGGGATCTCTGTTTTCGAGGGAGAAATCGATGGCATGTCGGGGCTGATTTTTATGTGCGTGCCGCGCCAAAGGCCAGCGAAAAACCGATCGTGAAACGATCTTCCAACCGCTAGACATCACACGTGTTTCACGTGAAACATAAGTGTTGGTTTCACGCGCGGCGTGTGGGCGATAAGAGAGGGTGCGCGCGTTGGTTTTCACGCGGTGAATTCCTCTTGCAAGGAAGGATCACAAGTGTTGTGTTAGCCTGCAAAACCCACCCCCTCTTTCTTCAGAGAAGAGCACCCCATGACAGACTCCGAAACGACCCCCACACTCTACATCGTCGATGGCTCGGCCTACATCTACCGCGCTTATTATGGGATGCGTCGCCGACTCTCGAACTCGGCGGGGCTGCCCACAAACGCCATCTACGCGTTCGTGAACATGATCAAGACGCTTATCGAGCAAGAGGACCCCGAGTATCTGGCGGTGACCTTCGATCGATACGACGAGGAGGACGAGGGGAAGTCGTTTCGACACACGCTCTATGCAGACTACAAGGCAAACCGCGAGGCGATGCCTGAAGATCTGTGGGCGCAGGTGCCTTACTTCGAAAAGTTCATCCGCGCGATGAACATCCCCGTGCTCATCGAGACGGGCGTCGAGGCCGATGATGTCATCGCGACGATGACCAAGCGCGCGCTTCAAGAGGAGCTCGGTGTCTGCATCGTCAGCGCGGACAAGGACTTGATGCAGCTGCTCGGTGACGAGCGCGTGCGCATGATCGATACGATGCATGGCAAGACCTTTAACATCGACGACGTGCGCGATCGCTTCGGCGTCGAGCCTGACCAGGTCAAGTACGTGCTCGCGCTCGCTGGTGATACCAGTGATAACGTGCCCGGTGTGCCAGGAATCGGAGAGAAGACGGGGGGGCAGTTGATCTCCGAATGGGGCGATCTCGAGACGCTGCTGGACAACATCGAGAGCGTGTCCGGCAAGAAGCGAAAGGAGAACCTCGAGACCTATGCTGACCAGGCGAGGTTGTCGCTCGAGCTGGTGACGCTCAAGGATGACCTGGAGCTCGAGTTTGACCTCGAAAAACTCGAGGTCAGCGCGCCCGATATGGACGCATTCCTGGAGCTGATGAGCGAGCTCGAGTTCCACTCCACCGTCAAGGCGCTCTCAAAGTGGTTCGAGAAACGCGGCTGGACCGACTCCGTGACCACCGTCACCACGCAAAGCGCCAAGGCAAAGCCAGCCGCTGCAACCGAGGACGCTGGCGGGCAACAGCTGTTGTTTGGAGGCCCACCCACAGCGAGCAAGGAAGGAGAGGCAGCAGAGGAGGGGGGGCAACACGTCACGCTCTCCAAGCCGGATAAGACCTACACGACCATCTGGACCGAAGAAGAGCTCGATGGCGTCGTCGACGCGCTGAACAAGGCAGACCGCTGGGCGTTTGACCTCGAGACGACCAGCCTCGAGGCGATGGACGCGCAAATCGTCGGCTTTGCCTTCGCCTGGGAGAAGGACAAAGCCGTCTATATCCCCGTCGCGCACGAGCTGCCCGAAGGCTCCGAGGAGGAACTCCCCGCGCAGCTGTCACGCGAGCTTGTTTTGTCCAGGGTCAAGCCGCTGCTCGAAGACACCGCCAGGAAGAAGATCGGGCAACATATCAAGTACGAGCGCATGGTGCTGCACAAGTATGACATCACCTACCAGGGGGTGCTCTACGATACGATGCTGATGAGCTACCTGCTCAACCCCGGCAAGACCTCTCACGGGCTCGACGCACTCGCGCTCGAGTTCCTCGCCTACAAGATGACCTCCTATGAAGAGGTCGCAGGAAAGGGCAAGAAGCAGATCCCCTTCGCGCACGTGCCCATCGATGTCGCCACGATGTACGCCGCCGAGGACGCGGACGTGACCTTGCAACTGTGCGAGATCATGGAGCCGCTGCTCGAAGAGGCAGAGCTTCGCGGACTGCACGATGATATGGAGCTTCCGCTGACGGAAGTCCTGGCCGTGATGGAGCTGACCGGCGTGTGCGTCGATACCGAGATTCTTGGCGAGATGAGCGTGCAGTTCGACGAGGAGCTCGCGCAACTCCAACAGGATATCAACGAGGCCGCCGAGCAAGAGGAAGAGGATGGGGATCTTAACCCCAATAGCCCCAAGCAGCTCCGCGAGGTGCTCTTCGAGAGGTTGAACCTCCCCATCAAGAAGCGCACGAAATCCGGTCCCTCGACCGATTCATCTGTCCTCACACAGCTCTCCGCGTTGCACGCGCTGCCCGAGCTTATTTTGGAGTATCGCCAGTTCTCCAAGCTCAAGGGAACCTATGTCGACGCCTTGCCCGAGCTGGTGCGCGCGGACACAGGTCGCATTCACACCGACTTCAACCAGGCGATCACCGCGACAGGTCGCCTCTCGAGCTCGAACCCCAACCTCCAAAACATCCCGATTCGCACCGCGCGCGGCAGGCAAATTCGCGGCGCGTTCGTACCTCAGAAGGGGTGGAAGTTGCTCGGGGTCGATTACTCGCAGATCGAACTCAGGATCATGGCGCACATGGCCAAGGACCCGATCATGCTCCAGGCGTATCAGGAGGGCGCGGATATCCACGCCATCACCGCGTCGAATATCTTTGACGTGGCGCTCGAAGAGGTCACGCGCGAGCAACGCGGCGCGGGCAAGACGATCAACTTCGGCGTCATGTACGGCATGGGGCCACAGCGCCTGTCCGAGACCTTGAAGATCACGCTCGACCAGGCAAAGACCTACATCGACAACTACTTCGAGCGCTACGAAGGGGTGCGCGAGTTCTTCGATGGCCTGATCGAAGAGGCAAAACTCACTGGCGCCGCCTACACGATGTTTGGACGCAGGCGCATGATCCCCGAGATCAACGCAGGCGGTCGCTCGGGCGCCTTCGCCGAGCGCGTCGCGCAGAACACGCCGATTCAGGGCACCGCCGCTGACATCATCAAGCTCGCCATGATCAAGATCCAACGCGACATCGAAGAGCAGAAGATGCCAATGAACATGCTCCTCCAGGTGCACGATGAATTGGTCTTCGAGGTCCAGGCAGACTTCCTGGAAGAAGCCACGAAATACGTGATCGACGCGATGGAGAACATCGTCGAGCTCGATGTCCCGCTCCAGGCCGACGCAGGCGTTGGCGACAACTGGCTCGACGCGAAGTGATGTCGCTCGAGTGATTTTGTGAAATGAAACGCATCGCGCCGTAAAAGTGAGTGGCCGATCATCCTGTGATCTTCAGGGAGATCCACTTCTGGATGCCTGGCTTCGACCTCGGGGAAGGGCCCGGTTTTACTGGCTTATAGGACTGCTCGACTTCGACAACCTCGCCATCCTCGGGGATCAAAACCTTCGCGCGCAATCCCTCCCGCTCCAACCTGGCGAGTAGGCCGCGACGAGTCGTGGGGCAGTGATCGAGCGCCTCGATGTGGTTAAAGAGGACCTTGCCAGGTGCCATCCTGACCAGCTCTACAAGCTCCGGTTCCTCGAATAGAATGGATGGTCCTCGCCCGAAGTTCGCGCTCCCCGCTGGCGCGACGATCACCTCCGGTTTCAGGCGCTCGATGGCATCGACGACCTTCGCCGTCATCACCGAATCCCCCGTCCAATAGAATCCAGGCTCCCCCTCGATCGCGATATAAAAACCCGCGACCGCGCCGATAAGCCACCCCAGCACCCCCGGGCCATGTTTCGCGGGGATCACCTCGACCTTCACGTCCCAATCGCCGGACTCCAGGGTTCGCACGCGCAATCCCTTTGATGCGAGCGAAGGAGCGTCGACCTCCGAAGCCCACACCGTCAAATCCCTCTCCTTTATCCAGGCAATCGCCGGAGGATCGATATGGTCGATATGTTCGTGCGAGATGACGACCTCGGTCGCCTTCTCCAGCGTTTGCATCGCGTCATCTGGGAGGTCGACCGTGGGGTTTGGTTCTCCACCACCGGCGAAGAAGCGAAAGCTCGGCATCACCCCCTTTGGCGAGAGCATCGGATCGATCAAGATGTGACGCTCCCCTGATTCGACGAGCATCGTGGCGTTTCTTATGTGATGGATGCGCATGAAAACCTCCTCTTCGTGAACGTGAAACTGGAGCGCTGTGCTCTCCCTTCGGAGGGTAGGCTTGCATGAATGGATAACAATCTCCAAAATCGGGAAGCAGGCATCGATTTACGGATAGGAAATCATGGAATGGAATCACCTCAAGACGTTTGAAGCGGTGGTGCGACATGGCAGCCTCTCGAACGCGGCGACGGCGCTGGGGGTCAGCCAATCGACAGTGAGTCGGCACATCGCGCTGCTCGAGGAGCTGGCGAGTTCTCCCTTGCTCTTGCGAGAAGTCCCCGTGATCCCGACCTCACGAGGAGAGGAGCTGCTCGCGGCGATTCTCCCGATGGTCGAGGCTGCTCTGGAGGCGGAGTCAGCGCTCACCAGCGACCCGGAGATCAAGGGCTCGGTGTGTCTCTCCACGGTCAGCGAGGTGGTGCGGTGGGTGTTGATGCCAGCGCTCCCTGACTTTGCCGAGCGATTCCCCGAGGTGCGGCTCGAGCTGCGCTCCACCAACAGGATCACGAGCCTGGCGGCAGGAGACGCAGACCTCGCGCTGCGGCTGGTGCGGCCGAAGAGCGGTGATTTGATCGCGCGGCGCGTTCGTACCGAATCCTACGGTCTGTTCGCGTCGAACAAGCTCGAGCTCGGTGAGCAAACGCCATGGCTCGGGTTAACGGGTTCGCTGGCCGATATCCCGGAGCAACGCTATACGAATCGTGCGTTCGCGGATCGCCCGGCGCGCTTTCTCTTCGAGGATCTCGACGCGCTCGGCGCGGCGATTCAAGATCGCCTGGGTGTGGCGGTGATTCCGAGGGGTTTGGCGGTGCGGCTGGAGGATGTGCGAGAGGTCTCGCTGGAAGAAGTCGGAGGCGCGCCGCTCGGGCCGCTCGAGTCGCGAGATATCTGGCTTGTCGTTCACCGCTCGAAGCATAAGATCCCTCGCGTGCGCGTCGTGATCGACTGGTTGGTCGAGGTGTTCGACGCGGTAAACAAGGCAGACGAGCAGAGAGCGCGCGAGCAGCGCGAAACCGAAGTGAAAGGCAAAGAAGATGAGTGAGCAGGAAGAAACGCTCTATGACATGCTCGGCGAGCGAGAGGGGATCATGGCGCTCTCCAACGCATTTTATGATGCGATGGAGAAGCTCGAGCCGGTGCTCACGAGCCACCACGACACCGACGATGCTGGTAACATCACGCGCGAGACGCGCGAGCGCTTCGGGTTGTTTCTGGTCGGTTGGTGTGGAGGACCGCAGGATTACATGGCGAGGTTTGGCCACCCGAGGTTGCGGATGCGGCATATGAACGTGCCGGTCGACATCGAAATGCGAGATGCCTGGTTGCGTTGTATGACAGCGGCGATGGACGCGCAGGGCGTCAGCGGTCCGGCGCGCGACTTTTTGGACCAACGCTTCGCGCAAGTGGCTGACTTTCTTCGCAACACGCCGGGATAAACAACCCTGGGAACTTTGTTAAGGAAGGTGGTGTCGAAAAGTGACGATGATGTCGTGCGAGGAGAGATTCTTGTCACGCATCGCATCGATGAGACAATAAGACGCCCCGTCGGAATGCAAGGAGCCGAGAAGATGCCCGAGATCAAACAAGCAAGGACCGCCCGTTGGATCAAACTCACGCTGGCCGCGTTGGTATCGACCTCGATGCTCGCGTGCACCTCGGGCAAGAACAAGGCTGATGAGATGGGGACGCTCGCGGAGCAGCCGACGCAGCGCCTCGACCTCGACCCGATGTTGATCCAGGCGAGCCCGGATGGTCAGGAAGCATCGGCGTTGAATGCCGACGAGGTCTTCCAGAAGGCATACCGTGCGTATGCGGGGCGCCGATACGAGGAAGCGCTCACGCACTACGCGACGATCATCAAGTACTTCCCCGACTCGCGCTTCTTCCTCCCATCATTGTTTAACGCGGGCCTCGCGAACGAGAAGCTCGAGCGATGGGAGCCCGCCGCCGCGCACTACCGCACGATCCTCGAGAAGTTCCCCACGCGAAAGGACGCCAAGGATGCGTATTTCCGCCTGGCGCACGTCTACGAGGAGCTTGGCGAGTGGCAAAAAATCAGTCAGTTGATGACAGAGGTGATGCTTCGACCCGACCTCGAGCACTTCGACAGGATGGAAGCGCATGTACGTCGCTCGAGCGCGCTGATCGAAACGGGTCATTACAAGGAAGCCGAGGATGGCTTCCAGGCGATGCTCCAGCTCAACCGGGAGGCGGCGCCGACGCAACGTCTGGAAGAGACGGCAGAGTTTATCGTCCGCGCGGAGTTTGGTCTGGGACGCGCGCTGCACTTGCAAGTGATGAACATCCCCCTGGTGCTCCCCACGGAGAAAATGGGCGAGGATCTCGAGGTCAAGGCCAAGCTGTTTATCCGCGCTCAGGGCGCCTATATCCGAGCATTGCGGGTGCACCACCCGCAGTGGTCGGTGGCATCCGGCTTCATGATCGGCAGGTTGTACGAGGACTTCTACCTGGACATCCTCTCTGCCGAAATCCCCAATGATTTGTCGGACGAGCAGGTCGCGCTCTACTTCGACGAGCTCCGCAAGCAGCTTCGCCCATTGATGGTGCGTGCGATCCAGGTTTACGAGAAGAACCTCTCGTTGGCCAAGCGCATCCCGGGGCAGGCGAACAAGACCAACGAATGGGCCGCCGCGACGGACGTGCACCTGACGCGTCTCAAGGCATACCTGGACGATCCATTCACGCAGAAACGAGCCGAGCGGCTCGTGATTCAGGGGCGTCCTCTGGAGCAGTTGTGGGACCCACAGCTGATGGCGATCGATGTCGTGGAGGAAGCGCTCGAGAACGCCAGGGAAGAGAACGACAAGCGCAAGCCAAAGAGCTAAGACGCGCCATCACTCCTCTTCAGCGGCGATCTTCCAGGTAGGAAAGCGAATCACTCTGGCGGGCTTTGCGACCTCGGGAGGAGCTGATGTAGGGCGGCGAACAGGCATCAACCACCGGATGTGCTTCGCCGCGATTTCGAGCCGCTGCCTCCCGAACTGAAACACGATCAAAACCTGCTCTTCCTCCTCTCGAACTTCGAGCGGGGTCGCGCGAAGGCGAAACCACTCCTTGCGTTCGAGGTCGATGTATTCGAACTCGAGGTCTTCCTCGTTTTCGATCGCGCGCGCCGCGATCTTCGCGCGACCTTCGACATCGCTCTCGGACATGAGCTCCATGGCCGCGGTGGTCGGGTCCTTCCAAATCTCATCGGGATGTTCCTTCGGATGGTCGAGCCAATCGAGTACCTGACGAACCTCCTCGCGGATATGCGGCGCGACGAAGTCGGGCAGCGCGCCCTGGAACATCTCGTGTAAATTTTTGAGGCGAGAGGGCGCCATACGCGAGCCTCCTCGCCGGGCGATGACCTCGAGGATCGTGGTGGCGATGGCGAGGTTGGCGACGGTCTCCGCGTCGTGAAGGAGCAAGGGCTCGGCGCCTTCCTCGAGCCCAGGGAGCCACGGGCTGCGGCGAGGTGCACGAGGCGCGCGGTTGCGCAAAAACGCATCGAAGGGGTCGTCACTCATTCGCCTCTCCTCGCCGTATGCTCGGAATGTTTCACATGAAACATGACTGTGACCTCGTGACTCGAGGAACCAGAGAAGGAGAGCGGCAACCGCCGCTCGATAGCAAAGGTAAACGCGATCAGAGAGGTCAGCGCTTACTTTGTCTGAAGAACGTGGACCGCGTCACGCAACGTCATAAAGGTATGATCGCTGGCGAGCATATTAAAGATGGCGCTGTAGAGGTCGCGTTTTTGCTCCCACGGGACGCGAAGATCAGGTTGCACGGCGGCGAGATCTGCCATGCCAGGATCGGTCTCGTCCATGAAGTCGATGGCGTGAAACTCGAGCTGGATAAGCTGTGGGTTGGTGAGCTTGAGCAAGGGGAGCGCGGCGGCGAATCCTTTCGCGCCGAGCAGGTGCAAGCTCGTACCGATCAGCGGAAAGCGCACGCCAGGGAGCACGCACATCGGGATCTCCCACATCCGCTGACTGCGTTTGTCGCTACGCCAGATGTTGCTGCGAGAGGGTCGGTAGGCGCGGGTCGGGGCGATGTTGCTCGATGCGGGCGTCATCATGCTGCGCGACGGCGTCCCCTTGATCTTCATCAACCCCATGATCGCTCCCTTTGCCATGTAGTATGGGGGACAGGAGAAGACCGAGGAGTCGTAGAGGTAACCTCGGCGCTCGATCTCCTCGAAGATCTGCACGTCGATGTTGTAGCCGGGCGTGCGGAACCCCTGGGGGAGGGCGCCAGTGATACGCTCGATCGCCTCTTCACCGCGCGTGATGTCCTGCACGATGGCGACGTGCGATTGCGCGCGCAGGTCGTAGCGGTGGTGGTAGGTGTGGTTGGCGAGCTCGTGCCCGGTGGTGTGCGCCTCGGACAACAACGCGGCGTGCTCGGCAGGATCGACATCCTCACCGATGACAAACAGGGTCGAGGGGATCGCGTGGACCTCGAACAGGTCGAGCAATCGCCGCACACCGACGGTGTAAATGGAATCCACCGCGCCAGCTGGCGTGGATTGCTCCAGGCCATGGATATCGCGGTAGAAACGTGATGTGTCGAGATCGACTGTGATGGAAGCTGCGCGCATGGCGTCGTGCTCCGTGAGCGTCAGGTGCTCGAAATCAGCGATCGACCACCCGGATGATCCAAACCAAACGAGCCATATTCTTTAGCACGTTGGGGACGCGGCGCACGAGGTTGATCGAAGGGGGGCGCTTCTCGATGACCTCGACCGGGATCTCGACGACGCGGTAATCCATGCGCTCGGCGCGGATCACGAACTCGCTGGCGAAGAGGTCCTTGTCGACCAGGCAACGGTTGACGACAGCCAGCAAGCGCTCGCGGTTAAACGCCTTGAGGCCGTGGGTGTCGGTGCCGTGGAAGTCGAGGAAGATGCGCAACATGGAGTTGAGCACGTAGGTCGCCAGCTTGCGAAACTTCGGGCGCTTGTCATAGGAGCTGTCGAGCGCCTTGGAGCCGACCACCATGTCAAAGCCCTCGTCCGCGAGCTTCTCGAGCGCGCGGACGTAGAAGTCCGTGTCGCACAGGTCGATCTCATCGCAGATCACGTACTTGCCGCGCGCAGCGAGGATGCCGCGACGCATGGCGAGGCCGTAGTTTGGCTCCTCGGAGTGGAGCAGGCGAAGCTGCGGGTATTGCTCCTTGAGCGAGCGCGCGATGATGAGCCCTCTACAAGCGAGTGAAGCGAACAAACGTCCTCCCCTTTTTTTGTTTTGACAAGAGTGTCGCTTACTGCATCGAAAAGGGATTCTTCCTCTTCACGTCCTGAGTGGAGAGCT
>JAYZVO010000229.1:0-22357 GCA_036155555.1 Myxococcota bacterium | reverse complement strand
GTGGTTTTCCTTTTAAAAGGAAAACCACGCGCCCTCTTTGTTTTCTGGCACTGGGACGTCAGTTCGTCAACGAACTGACGTCGAGTGTTTCTCAGAGCAGGTCAGCGATCGCCTCGCGCTCGCCCTGAAGCTCTGCGACGGTCTCGTCGATCTTGGACTGCGCGAACTCGGTGAGCTCGAGCCCCTCGACGACCTCGTAGTTGCCGTTGCCATCGCAACGCACGGGGAAGGAGGTGATGATGCCTTCTGGCACACCGTAGGAGCCAGTGGAAGGGATCGCCATGGAGACCCAGTCCCCTTCGGGGGTCGCGGTGAACCAGTCACGCACGTGCTCGATGGCTGCGTTCGCCGCGCTCGCTGCGCTGGACGCGCCGCGTGCGCCGATGATGGCTGCGCCGCGTTGCTGCACGGTGTCGATGAAGTCTGACTTGAGCCACTCGTGATCCGAGATGACGTCGGGGACGAGCTTGCCATCGATCTTGGCGTTGAAGAAGTCAGGGTACATCGTCTTGGAGTGGTTGCCCCAGATGCCCATGTTGGTGACCGAAGAGACGGACACGCCAGCTTTCTCTGCGAGCTGGTGACGCGCGCGGTTCTGGTCGAGACGCGTCAGCGCGGTGAAGCGCTCGTCTGGGACGTCAGGCGCGTTCGCCATCGTGATCAACGCGTTGGTGTTGCAGGGGTTGGCGACGACGACGATGCGGATGTCATCAGCGGCCTTCTCGTTGATCGCCTGGCCCATGCTGGTGAAGATCGGGCCGTTTGCCTTGATCAGGTCCGAGCGCACCATGCCAGGTCCGCGTGGGCGACCGCCGACGAGGATGCCGACGTTCGCGCCGTCGAAGCCGACCTTGGGATCGTCCGTGATGATGACATCTTCGAGGAGGTCGAAGGCGCAATCGTTGAGCTCCATCACCACACCCTCGACCTTGCTGACAGCCTGAGGGATTTCGATCAACTGGAGGATCACTGGCTGGTCAGGGCCAAGCATCTCGCCCGAGGCGATGCGGAAGAGAAGGGAGTAGCCAATCGAACCTGCGGCACCGGTGACCGCGACGCGAACTGGAGTGGTCATGTCAGCTCCTTGAAGCAGCATTACTAGGGAACAAAAGGCGGCATCAAATCGAGCGCACCGCTGCTGACGCCGCGAGATTTGCGGCGAACATAGCTGATCGTGACCGAATTGGAAAGCACATCACTCGAGCAATCTGAGCGGATGCCAGATCAGGTGATGTTCTCGAGCTTGAGCTCGACGCTCGCTGAGGTGCGAAGCTCCTCGAGGAAGGAGCGCAGCGCGACCTGATAGCGTTGCGCGGTGAGGAAACGCACCAACTGCGTCTCGATGGTGTCAAATGGGGTCGGCCCCGCTTCGCGGTGCCCGGTGCGTTTGATCAAGTGCCACCCGAGGTGCGTGCGCACAGGTTGCGAGAGTTCGCCGTCCTCGAGCGCGAACGCAGCCTCCTCGAACTCGGGCACCATCGACTCGCGCACGAAGAACCCGAGGTCGCCGCCAAACTTGCTGCTCGAATCCTCCGAGTGTGCCTTGGCCAGCTCGGCAAAATCAGCGCCCCCCTTGATCTGATCGCGCAACGCCTCGACCTGCTTCTTGGCCTTGGTCCACTCGGCGCCCTCGGCGCCCTCGTCGACGCGGATAAGGATGTGGCTCGCGCGCACTTGCTCGGGCTGTTTAAACTCCTCCGCGTTCTCCTTGTAGTACGCCTTGGCCTCCTCCTGGGTGGCCTCCTTGTAGGCGTACTTGGCACGCACCAGGCGCTCGAGTTCGATCGACTGACGCACTGACTCGCGAAGTTGATCCTCGGTCAGGCCCATCTGCGAGGTCAGCTCCTCGAGCGTGCCGTAGGTGCCCGGCGCCATCTCGTTGGCGAACGCGAGCTCTTCCTTCATCTCCTCGATCTTGGCGTCGATCTCGGCGGGCTTGACCTCGTAGTTTTGCGTGGCGAGCTGCTGCTCGATGAGCCGACGCATGATCATCCCCTCGACCAGCTGCGCCTTGAACTGCTCGCGACGATCGCCTTGCAGCTGCGCGAGCATGTGCGGGGGCACCTGTCCACTGGTGGTGAGCTTGGCGAGTTCGTCGTTAAAGTCCTTGGCAGAGATCGGCTCGTTGTTCACGAGCGCCACGGGACCTGTGGCCTTCATCTCTTTCTTCGCCACTGGCGCAGGGTCCGTGTCTGCGGGGTCCGCGTCAGGATCGAGCTCGCTCCCTGGCTCACCATCCTCGGGATCGTCGGCGCCGTCCTTGCTCGCGGCCTTCTCACCGTCCATGGAGCGATAGACGTTGCCCGCCTCTCGCTCGAGCGCATCATCCGGGATCGCCGGGGTGCGATTGCACGCGGAAAACCACACGAACGAGAGGGTCAACAACAACAGCGAGCGTTTCTTCATGATCCTGCGCATCCTCTAAAAATCCTGGTTCAGACCAGCGCACATGGCGCCCTGCTCACTGGCAATAGCGAGCGGATGTCGTCACGCGCGATGGCACGAGATAACACCTGGGAGAGACAACCCGCAAGCCTTTGCGAACATTCGAGAGATCGCACGCGCGATCAGCCCTTTACAGCGCCCGCGGTCAAGCCACCGACGAGGAACTTCTGGAGGGCGAAGAAGAGGAGCATCACAGGCAGGGAGACGATGATGGCGCCAGCGGCAAAGTAGCCCCAATCAGTCGAGTAACTCCCGACAAAGCTCTGCAACACCATCGGCAACGTGAACATCTCGCGCTTGGTCAAAAAGGTCGCTGCCAGGATGAACTCGTTCCAGGCGGTCATGAAGCTAAAGAGCGCTGTGACGACGATCGCGGGTCTGGCGAGCGGCAGGATGACTTGCGTGAAGATCACCCACTGGCTGGCGCCATCCATGATGGCTGCCTCTTCCAGATCTCTGGGGATGGTGTCGAAGTAACCCTTGAGCATCCAGACACAGAAGGGGAGCGAGCTCGTCGAGTAGACGAGCACCAGGCCGCTCAGAGTGTTGAGCAGATCGAGGCGGTTGAGGAGGATGTAGAGTGGGATCGCCATCACCACGCCCGGGAACATCTGCGTGATCAAAAAACCCGCCATACCGAGCGTCCTGCCAGGGAAGCGAAACCGGCTAAACGCGTAAGCCGCGGTGCAAGCGAGCGCCACGCCGATCACGGTCGTCGCCACGGAGATGATGATCGAGTTGCCGAGCTGTCGCCAGAAGATCCCGTCGTTCATCGTGACCAGATGCTGGAAGTTATGCATCGAGACCTGATCGGGGATCGGATTTGGCGACATGGAGAACCCTTGCGAGGGGGTCAGCGCCATCTTGATCACCCAGAGCACGGGGTAGAGCACGATGGCGCAGGCGGCCATCAGCGAGACGTGGGTGGCGATCAGTTTCGGGGTCGAGATCGTGCGCATGGATCATCCTGCAAAAAGAGCTCGCATCAATCGCGCGTCTTGAGCTGTCCGGTGGAGGCCGAGTAGGCGAGCAACACCAAAAAGATCAGGACGGAGTAAGCGGCCGCGTAGCCGTATTGGTTTTGGCGCTCGAAGGCCCACTTGTAGGACTCCGAGATCAGGATCTCGGTGGCGCCATCAGGCTCGCCGCCAGAGACCAGGTAGATGATGTTGAACATGTTGAACGTCCACACCGTGCCGAGCACCACCGCAGGAACGAGCGAGGGGCGAAGCAGCGGCAAGGTCACATAGCGCATGCGCTGCCACCAGGAGGCGCCATCGACCTCGGCGGCCTCTTCGAGGTCTCTGGGGATCGCCTGAAGGGCGCCCAAGATCACGACCATCATGAAGGGGAAGCCGAGCCAGGTGTTCGTGGTGACGTTCGCAGCGAACGCGGTGGAGAACTTGCTAAACCAGGAGACAGGCTCGAGGCCGAGCGCGTCGAGCACGCCGTTGATGGCGCCAAACTGCTTGTGGAACATCCCCTTCCAGATCAACGCCGTGATGTAGTTTGGCACCGCCCATGGCACGATCAGCAGCACGCGGTAAATCCCGCGCATTTTGAGCCAGGGCTCGCGCAACAGCAGCGCCAACCCCATCCCGATGCTCACGTGCAAGAAGACATTGATCGCGGTCCACATCACCGTCACGAGCAAGGTAAAATAGAAGCTCAAGGGATCGGTGACGCCGTAATCCTGGCTGGTGATGATCCTGTAGAAGTTCTCGATGCCGACGAAGGTGAAGGACCCCTGCGTGTGCACGAACAGCGAGACGATGCTGCCGACGACAAAGGGGATCACGATCAGGATCATCATCCCGAGGATCGCAGGCGCGAGATACACATACGCGGGGAGGTTCGCCTTGACCTGTGGCCACATGTTCTCGCGCATGAAGCGACGCGCGCCGATGGCGAGCGCGATCAGCAACAGCAGCGCCAGGCCAGTGATAAGCGGCGCTAGCGAGCGCTCCTTCGGGGGTGGTCGTTGGAAGACTTCAAAGAGCGCTTTTGCCTCGGTGAGCGCCGCGTCAGGTTCGACGGCGCCGCGCATGACGCGGCGCAGCGCGCGGTTGGTGGGCTCCCACACCGAGCTCATCTCGGGTCGATTTGGCATCGGCACGCTGGCGTCGAGTTGACGCCTGAAGGTCATCAGGACGCGATCCTCGGAGAGCCTGCGATCCTGATAGGCCGAGAGGTTGGCGACAGGTTGGCGCCCTTTTATGGCGCGCGTGATGGACGCTTGCCTGTCGGCCAAAAAGAGCGCGACTTGCCTGGCGCCGTCCGGGTTCTCTGTCCTGGCCGAGATAAACGCGGCCTCGACCGTCAGGAAAGGTTTGGCCGGTTGCCCGGTCGACGAGACAATCGGCAACGGCGCGATGGCGTAAGGGAGATCCTTGTCGAGCTCGCCCAAAAACCAGGGGCCATTGATAGCGAAGGCGGCCTGCCTGGAGTTGAACAGGTGTGAGACGAGCGTGCCGTCGGCCTCTTCCGGGACGACGCCGTGCTCGTTGACGAGCGCGCGCGCGAAGGCAAAGGAGTCCGCGCTCTCCGCTGACTCGAGGACGAAGTTGCCCTGCGCGTCAAAAATCTGCCCGCCAAAACCAAAGAGCCAACCGGCGTGCATATACATGTTGGTCGATTCATAGACCAACCCGTAGCGCTTCTCCTTCGAGGCGGTGTGCTTCTTCGCCTCGGCGATCAGCGCGTCGGTGGTGTCAGGTGGGACCTGCACCATCTCGGTGTTGTAGAAGAGCGCGACGGACTTGTAGGAGAGCGGAATCCCCCAACGCTTGCCATCGTAGACGAGCGCCTCGACGGTGGTCGGGTGATAGGAAGCCCAGGAGGCGTCCTGCTCGGTCCACTCGCGCAAGAGCTTGGTCTGTGACCAGTCGCCGACGCGCTCGTGCGCGGCGATGAACAGGTCCGGGCCGTTGCCTTGCGGGATGTCGTTGGTCAGCTTGGAGGTGTAGACGCCGGGCGCGAACGGCTCGGCGGTGACGGTCAGCTCCGGGTGCTGCGCGTTCCACTCCTTTAACAGCCCCTCGAGCGTCTCTTGCTCGGCGCCACGGTAGGAGTGCCAGAGTGTGATCTCGTCAGCCCACGCGGTCTGTATGATGCAACAGACAAGCGCCCAGGCCAAAACAAGCGCGCGAAGCGCGCGTCGTGTGCGGATCACAGCGCGCCCCCTCGCTCCTTCTCGGATACCTCGATCGAACACAGCGGTCAGACCTTGTGACTTGGGGGAAGGACGGTTGGATGATGCCCTGGTTCAGGTCGTTCAAACAACTTCGTGCGACGGACGGTTTGGCCAAGGTAACACGATCATCGCGCTCTACCAACGCGCGTCGCGCGTCTTCACAAAAGTCTGAGCGCGACCTTTGCAATGAAACAAAAGCGCCCACGGATTCTCTGGAGAAGATCCGTGGGCGCTGCATGATTCGAGGAAGAGTGTGAAGCGCTCGCTCACATCTCCTTACAACGCTGGTGCAAGAAGTCGAGGCATTGCTTCAGGCCGCTGTTGCTGCCGTAAAGCGGCACGGAAACGCTCGTTTCGCTGTTCCTGTTACCTTCGGCGCACTGGCCCTTCTGACCTGTGCGACACGAGAACGTCATGGAGTTGGTCGAAACGCTCCAGTCAGTGACACCGAGCCAGACGTGTGCGTTGGGAGTGTTGCCACTTCGCCTGATCTCGAGTTTGCACTGGCCCTCGTTGTACTCCACCCTTTCGGCGCGCGTCGCGGCCTTGATCTTCTCGATGCAATCGATCTCGGTCTGATCATTCTTGAGGCGACGGAGGCGCTGCTCGTTGGTCTCCCTGTCGGTTCCTTCGACCTTTTTGGAGGTTTTGGATTCGGTCGTGACCTTGGTCGTTGTTTTCTTCGTCGTGGTGGTTTTGGTCTGGCTGATGCCAGTGCTCGCGAAGGCGATGCCGCAGATAGCGACGGCCGCGGTGATGAGCATGCGAGAGTTTTTCATGGTACGTTCCTCCAGTCGAGCGCGCCCTTATTCCGGTTATTGGCGCGCTCATTGTGGTTAATCGAACGAACTTCTAAAACGAGGCCAAGCGAACGCGCACCGTTTTTACGAGACTTTCCCGCAAGTTCGTCCACCCCTGTTGTTCTCCATCTGTAGTTCGATCTAACCGCTGACAGATATTGAACGCAAGGCTCAAACGCAACTCGTCGTGAGGTGAGGGTTCCTCACGGTTGCTGACCCACTCCATCGAAGTGGCTCATGTTTGCTCCCCCGAGCTTTTTGGCTCGGTAGGGTAGACGAGGGGGGGAGAGCTTTATTTACAGAATCCGTACGATTTTCGCGCATTTCGGTGCAACAAACCGTTGCTCACTTGCCCCCTATCGCTGGTGGCCGCATAGAATCTCGACTTCGAGCCATCGAAATCGGGGCTATTGATTTCGATTATTTTTGGAATAGCGCCACTCGCCCTCTCCAAAGAGAGGAGATAGACCGAACCGAGCCAGATAAAATCGACGCCCTCGCTGGCGCTTCGCGCGCAAGTGCCGAGACTATCTATCGAACAAGCTCTCGCTGGATCGCGAGGCCATTGTGACCTACGCTCGAGAAGGTCAGCCGGTGAGGTCGCCAAACTTTCTTGGAGAAAATCACCGCTCCTCGAAAGATCTTTCCATCGCCCGCTTGTTCTCTTTGGGAGATGCGCTTTGTTTACAGCATAAACGCCCCAAACGACAAACCGACTGGCAGGTCGCTTCTTGCACCTCACCAGCACCAGTGATACACCCTCCCGGTCGACTTCGAACAACCGACCCGGGATAACCCGTTCCTTTCTGGAGCCTCCCCATCATGAGCACGATCGAGTCACAAACCACGGTCAGCGCAGACCCCGCAAAGACCGCCCACGAGAAGGCTCAGATTGTCCAGGATAAGGCACGCGAGGCGCGCGAGAAGGCCAAGGGCTCACTCGAGGACGTGACCTCGCTGCGCGCGATCATCATCCAGACCATCGTCGTCTCGGTGCTTATCGTCATCGCGGTGGTGATCGCGGCGATGTTCTTCAAGGAGCCGCTCACGGAGTTGGCCAACTGGCTGGTGAATACATTCGGCATCTGGGGTGTGCTCGCAGGCATCGCTGCGTCCGATATTTTCACCTTCCCGATCCCACCAGACACGTTCATCTTCATCGCCGCCACGAGCGACTACGCCGCGCTCCCCATGCTCACGGCCATCTGCGTGACGAGCATCATCTGCGGCTCGGTCGCCTATTTCGTGGGGCCTCAGATCCAACGCATCGGCTTCGTTAACCGTCGCATCGAGAAGTTCCGCGAACGCGGCGAGGCGTTGTTTGGGAAGTGGGGCGTCTGGGCTGTGGCGATCGGCGCGCTCTCGCCGCTGCCCTACTCGATCACATGCTGGATGGCAGGCATTTACAAGATGCCTTACGGCAGGTTCTTCCTCGCCACGCTCTTTCGAGCGCCTCGCATGGTCGCCTATTACTACCTGTTCGTGCTGGGCTGGTTGCCGGGCAACTGATCCATACGCTGAGATCTGTTCGGGGTGAGAATCACTCGGCCGCGGCGGTGAGCTCTCGGAAGGCAAAACGCATCGCCTCGGCTGGCGAGGTGCGGTTGATGTGCGGGAAGAGCTCGTAGAGGTCTTCGTTCTCGACGAACAGGTCGATGTTCAACCCCTCAGCGAGCGCCGCGACCAACGCGAAGGGGAGCCCCGAAACAG
Source organism: Myxococcota bacterium (assembly GCA_036155555.1). Classification (GTDB taxonomy): domain Bacteria; phylum Myxococcota_A; class Bradymonadia; order Bradymonadales; family Bradymonadaceae; genus JAYZVO01. The sequence goes on along the minus strand of JAYZVO010000229.1, from coordinate 14,209 downwards.
ACGCGATGTATGTCGCTGCGATCTTCTGGGGCACCCAGGGCACCTCGATAAAGTTTACATCCCGGCCAGCGCAAGCGCAGAAGTCTCGCACGATGTCGAAGTACTCCACGACCTGCTCGGAGCCGAGCTCGAAGACCTCGCCAGCGGTCTTGTCAGGATGCTCCAGACAGGTCGCCAACGCCTCGACCACGTCCTCGACAAAGGCGGGCTGGGTCTTGTGATGAAGCTCGCGCGAGATCATCATCGTGCGCATCTGCCCGACGATCCCCTGCAACATCGAAAACCCTGCGCTGCCAGGGCCAATGATAAAGCCCGCGCGCAACACCGTCACCGGCACGCCATGCTCGCCGAGGTAGACCTCGACGTCATTGCGCGAGCGCAGGTGCTTGGAGACCTCCTCTTTTGGCTCGAGGCCGCTCAGGTAAATGATCTGTGAGAGGTTTGCTTGCTTCGAAGCCCTGGAGAAGTTGAGCGCGGCCTGGCGATCGCGCTCGACGAACAGATCCTCGTTGCCCACGCCTCCTTCCATCGAGTGGATGAGGTAGAAGGCCGCGTCCATCCCCTCGAGCATGTCAGGGAGCGCCGAGGCGTCGAGCGCATCCCCTTGATAAATCTCGAGGTTCGGGTGCGCAGGGAGGTCGAGCGCGGAAGGAGAGCGTCTCGAGACAGCGCGAACGTTATGGCCCTTCTCGAGCAAGCGCGTCAGCAGCCGTCTCCCGATAAACCCCGTCGCGCCCGTGAGCAACACCCTCTTTGTCATCGCGTCACCTTCCTTTCACTGTTGCGGATGCTCGGCCGCTCGATACATCACGTCCGAGCGCAGCACATACTTTGTCCCCTCTTCGACCTTCTGCCCCTCGTGAAGCATGTAGTGAAGGAAGAAGAGCGCGTCGCCGACCTCGGGCTGGATCTCACAACCATGCCCGGGCTCGATGATCGCGGTGGCGCCTCCTTCAAAATCCTCGTTGAGGTAGAAAAGGGCCGTGAGCAAGCTCTCTTCCTCTCCACTTGGACGTCGGTAACAGCCATCGCGGTGCAAACGAAATCTCTGGCCCGGCTCGTAGCGGTAGAACCGCAAGCGCTCGTTCAACCCACACGGCTCGAGCTCCTGGCCTGCCAACACGCCCTGAGCGCGCACATGACGCCAGTACTCGGGGAAGTGCTCCAACACACGCTCCCATAAGGCCGCAGCGCGCGCTGTGTCATCGACCATCACGCGCTCGTTGTTGCGCACACCCTTGCGCATCACAGGACCGGCAGCGGTCGTGATCGGAGCATCGGCAAACCCCTCGCGCTCGGCGAACGCGATGTAGTCGGCGCACTCCTCGGGGGTGAGCAACTGGCGGATGAGAAAGACATTGTCTGAGAACACTTCGAGTTCTGGCATGGCCGAGGCTCCTGATAGCAATACAGGTGGGAAAGCAGACATCATGTCAACATGACACGATGCCTATTTAATCCCTCTGTAACTACCTTTTTCAGCGCGATTACCGATGCCTCCCGAGAGCATCTCACAAGCATCATAAAGATGCAATTCTCATCACTTTCTACGCCTGTAGATGCTGACGAGCGGGACCCCATCGAGCTCGAGCACATAAACCGGCGCGCGCGTCTTGTAGGCGCTCCATATCTCGAGTTCGCGAGCGTAGAATGACTTCTGGTGGAAGAGGATCGCGTAGTCGCTCCCGCCAAGTCCAGTGGCGCGCAGATCCTTTCGTATGATCTCCTCGCGCTGGTACTCGCTCCATGCCCAGGAGGTCGCGTTTCCTGTCCAGACCTTCGCGTTTGGCTCGGCGTTCTCATCGAGCCATGTCGCCGCGCCGCGCACCGCGTATCCCCAGAACTGGCGCATCATCTTTTTGTCCGCCGCGCCGCGATGCGAGCCGATGAGTTCGTTGTAATAGCTCGTGCCATAGGGGTGGTTGTGCTCGAGCTGTATGGCGGCAGGCAAGAGCATGGCGAGCGAAGCGAGCGCCGCACACACGGTGGCCGCAAGCTTCTCTCGCGGCGTGCCCTGAAACAGCTCGGAAGCCCACCTCGCCGCAGCGACAGCACCCCACCCTGCCACGATCGCCAGGAAAGGCATCGCCGTCATCCAGTGCTTCGTGCCACCAAAGATCGGCGTCTCGGGCTGCGCGATCAGCGCGATGGGGAAGATGATGTTGAGTAAAAACAGCCCCCCTGTGCCACGAGGATCGCGCGCGACGTCAGGAAGCGAGAGCCTCTGGAGCGCCTCTTTCCATGCGATGACGCGGCCATACACCGCGCGCTCCTGCCACCAGGCAACCGCGCCCAACGCGAACGCGAGGAGGATCGACAGCGGCACCGTCACGAGCGTCATCACCCAGGGGAAGGCGCGCGTGAACGGCGGCGTGTAGAGGTTCTGCCCGAAGTAGTAGACGAAGTAGTGCGTGTGCGTGAGGTGGAACTCCATGTACCACTTCACGCGCGCGAAGGTGTCGAACCAGATCCGTGGCCAGTGCAGATAAAACACCAGCGGCCCGAGCAGCGCCATGGCGATGAGCGCTTTGGGGATGGCCGGAGCCCTGACCTGTATGCCCTCCTCGCTCTTCGTGATGCCGATCTCGCGCCAACGCATCGCCAGCCAGTGCACCACGAGCACCACGGGGATAAAGAAGGCGTTTAGCTTTGTCGCCAGCGCCACGCCCCAGAGCAATCCCGCGAACCAGACCCAACGCATGCTGTCCATGCTGCGCCAGTAGGCGTAAACCACCGCGAACCAGACAGCCACGATCGGCGCGTCGAAGCACGCCATGTGCATATGGAAGAATGCGCGCGGTTGGAGCAGGAGCGCGCCTACAGCGAGTACACCCACCAACCTCCCTCGAAGCTGGCGACCGAACAGGAACACGAGCGAGCACAACCATGCGCTCATCGCCGCGGTCGGCAAACGCATCGCGGTGGTCTCGCTCAACCAGCCGAGCTTTTTGTGAAACAGCGCGAGGCTCAGACCGAACAGGGTCTTCATCAAGGCGGGGTGTTCCGGGTTGTAGCTCCAGTGCTTGTCGACGTTGGCTTGCGTGAAGCTCTCGCCGAGGTTGCCAGCGCGCCAGTGTTTGGCGAGCTCCTCGAACCAGCCGAGGTACTCGCGACCGGCGTGGAAGTAAAAGCTCTCGTCGCGCGTGAAGCCGATGTCCATCGTGGCCATCAGCAACGCGAAGACGAGCGCGAAGATCCCGAGCGCGATCCCATGATCGTGCCATGAGAGCGACGCGGGCGCCCAACTCCCCCTATCTTTATCGAGGTTGCTCATCGAGCGCGGCGCCTTACCAAATCAAGGAGATGCGCCCGCGCGCCATGCTCTCGGGAGGAGCGGACTCTCCCTGCGCGTTGGCGAAAGCGTCACCAGGGAAGAGAATCCCGAACTCCCCTTTCAGCTCCAAGGCGAGCGCGCGCGGGAGCGCGAACCTGTACTGCGCCGCGACGTCGACCTCCCAGCCGAGGTCTCTGGAGACATCCTCTGCGCCGCGAACACCTGTGGGGACGCCGCCATTCTCGAAGGTCGCCACGGGCGCTGCGGGAGGTTGATGAGCCCATGCCTTGAGCAGGCCAGCCCCGATCAAGAGCTCGTCCGGGTTCCCGAAGGTCAGCTGAGGGTTGAGGTAGTAAGCGTTCTCGACCCCGCCCTCGCTCACGACCTGTTCGATGCCAGGAGGCGCCTCGGCAGTCCTGCCAGGATCATTGGCGTCCCTGTACCAGGCGCGCGTCATCGCGGGGATGTAGGAGTCAAAGAGGATCAAGCCGACCTTGTAGTTGGGGTCGAAGCGGAAGCGGTACTGCGTCAAATCATCGGTGTCAGCATCGCCCGAGGCATAACCTGCGAGCACCTTGCCGCCGACCTCCGAGGCGCGGTGCAACAGCTCCGCCTCGAGCGCGGCGCCGATACCGCGAAGCCGAACCTCATCCGCCCTGGCGGTCGTCGGCAGCGCGCGCGTGGTGCTCCCACGGAGCGTCGCCACCTCGCCGCCGACGCCAACCTCGAACGCATCACCGCTCCACTCGCGCTTGAACGCGCCATCAAAGCCGACGACATCGAGCCTCGCGCCGTCGACATCTTCCTGACGACGACCGACGACGTAGACGCCGCCAAAGCGATCATCATCGCGAAGAAACATGCTGGCGACGCCCTGGTAAGCGCGATCACCGCGAACAAAGCTCGCGTTCTCATCGCGCCAGACGACGTCCCCGCCGATGCCGACAAAGACCTTGTCGGCCCAGGGCGCGTCGAGGCGAGCGAATGGAGAGGTGCCAAAAAGCAACCTCATGGAGCGGTCGCCGCCAAAGCGCTGGCCAAACAACTGCTCGTTGTCCCGCTCCCCGCCGTTGGCAAGCAACCCCAACCCCCAGGTGCTCGTCTGCAAACCAGCCTGGACGCGACCGATGCGCGAGGTGTAGCGAACATTGGCGGCGCGAGGATCGAGGATGGCGCCCAGGGAATCGCCATAAGCGAGCTGGTCATCGCGCGTTCCTGTGATGACCTCGTCAGGCATCGCGGACGATGGATCTTCGGAACCCCAGACGCGCCCGGAGAGGAAGTCAGCCTCGAGCTCGAGCCCCAGGCGATCCTCGACAGGTTCCCACATCAGGCGCGCGCGCAAGCGCGTGTGAAGAGCGGCGGTGCGCTCGTCCTCGGCGCCGTCAAAGTCGGGGAGCGTGCTGTTGCCGCCCCAGCTGCGAAGATCGAGCTGGCTCCCCTCGAAGGGGTCGCGATCGAGGCGCAGGTGCGTCTCCTTGGAGAGTTCAGGCTGGCGATCAGTCAACCAGCGCGTGCCTTCCTCTTTGGTATCCGCGGGCTCTTCCGCTGTGGTCTCTTGCCCCTCTTGTGCCATCACAGCAGGAGAGGCAGAGAGCAGAGAGAAGAGCAGGAGGGATGACGCCGTCCATGCTCGGTAGGATCGGGGCAAGATGACCTCTCTTACAGTGGGCAATCACAACAACCGCGAGATTATGCCCCCCCCTACACACAAACACAACCTCGGGAATCCCCCGAGGTCGCTCACGTGATCACCTCAGGAAGACCACCGAGCTGCGGTCTTGCGAGACGAGCTTCGTGTAAACAGTGTTATCGCTCGGATCGACGGTCACGATGGTCTCGTAGAGCACCGCCACCGGGCGCTTTGCATCAGGAGCATCGGGGTCATACGCCTCGACCACCGCCGGGTTATGCACGAACGAGAGCGTGTAATCGAGGAAGGATGGCCTCAGGCTGTCCGTGTCGAGCGTGATGTTGGTGGCCGAGCGCACGGTCGTGGACGCGCTCGAGAAGTTGCGATCGAGCGAGACGACGTAGGCGAGCCCACGCTCTGGAGCGACGAGCCCCGGATAGAGGTAGAAGCTAAACAGTGGCCCGTTAAAGACCTCTCCGGTCTCTGCCCTGGCGTTGGCGCGCTCAGATGGTGCGCCGTTGCCGGGCACGCATACCCCGTCGACGCGGCGCTTGCCGCTCGCCAGGCCAGACTCGCTCCCAGAAACAACCCAGACATCCGCGGCGCGGATCTCGTAGCTGATGCCTCGAGGGAAGCACGAGCGCGTGGGGAGTGACTGGACAAATCGTGCGTCCTCGCCATCCTCGGCGGAGACCGTCTCGAGGACGACCTCGCCATCGCGAACCTCTGCGATGCGGTAGCTCAGGAAATCATCGGCGCCATCGGGTGAGACAAACCCCATACAGGAGTCGGGGATGCCGCCTGTGTCCGTTCCAGGTTCGCTGTTGATGATCAGCCAATCCCCCTCGCGCACATCCGAGAGGCACACATTCACCGTGCCGATATCGAAGACGCTCGGGTCATCCTCGCCAGCGAGGCCGTCCGAGCGGCGCGTGCCAGGGAGGATGCCCTCGTACTCGATGGTCCAGTCCTCTTCACGAATGCGGAAGTCCTCGGTGTTTAGACCGACGATGGCGCGGACGTGATCCTCGGGGCCATCCTCTTCCACGCTGCCAAAGAAGTAGCGTCGCTCGCGCGTTTCGATGAGAGAGAAGCGCTCCTCGCCGCCGAAGTCATCAGGCGAAGCGTTCCCACGAGTGGGGACCGTGAGCGCGACAGGTTGTGGGATCACCTTCGAGCCGCAGCTCGTCGCGCTGCCCACGCCAGGGTTATTGGCCACGAAAGCGGCGGCACTTCGTGCGAACGCCTCGGGCAATTCACACTGGGCGCGACCATCCTCGCGCGCGCTCTCGCTGACTGCGTCTCGGACGGTGAACTTCGGGTTAAAGATGCGGCGCGTGACGCCGACGCTGACAGAGCGATCAGGCAACTGACATGCGCTCGAGAGGTCGGAGAAGCCCTCCTCTTCAAAGCCCTGGCAAGCGCCGCAACGCTCGAACGCCACGTTGTCATCGTCACTGTCAGGATCTGCACCTTCCGTACAGCTCTGACACAACACCACGGACTCACAGCTCGGGACATCCGCGGCGGCCTCGTTCAGCGGCAGCTCCGGGATGCTCAAGCAATGGTGCTCCTGATATGCGGAGAACCCCTCAGGGTCCATGTAGAAACGCTCGGTGCTCAGGACTCCGCCCCTGCCCGTTTCGTACAGGTCGCAATAAATCGAGCCCGCGTCGACGTAATAGATAAACCCGTTGTCGGCGACCACGTGCGCGCCGAGGTCGTAGCGCACGATGGCGTGCGCGTCCCTGTAAAGCTCACGAGGATCGCGAGTGATCACGCGACGAATATGCGCCGTGATCGAGGATGGGACGGACTGCCTGGCGACCGCGACGCCGAGGTTCTCGGCGAAGGGATAAGGCACAGAGCCACTGCGAGGCGCGTCGATGAGCTTGCGGCGTTGGAGATCGACGATCACGACCTGACGCCCCGTGCTCTGCGCGGCATAGAGAAACAGACCTTTTTCGTCGATGGAGAGCTGCGCGAACCCGAGGTTCGCGCCAGACTCTTCGGAGCGACCGCGCGGGCCATAACAATCCGGGTCGAGGATATCGCTGAGCCCATCGCCATCATTGTCGACTCCGTCCGAACACGCTGGCGTCGCGCTGTCGAAAGCGGGCAACTCATCGGCGGCTTCGGTGCTCTGTGCGCCGTCGCGGCAATCCGGGTCGAGGCGATCCGCGAGCCCATCGCCGTCATTGTCGATCCCATCAGAGCAGGCGCCGACAGGGACGCGGCCAATACCATCGGCGGATTCGGCGCCGTTGGGGCCAAAGCACTGACCATCGAGCTGATCGATGAGCCCATCACCGTCATTGTCGATCCCATCGGAGCAACCATAGGTCAGGCCGATGCGCTGGACCTCGCAGGGCGCGCTGCCGCCAGTGAGACATGCGTCATCACCACGCGATGCCTCGTCGATGGCAAACACCGAAAGGTATGGGCGATCCGAATAGAGCGCGTAGGCGAACTCGCCGAGCGGCCCGAACTCCAGGTCATGCAGCGTGCCAGGCAGCGGCAACGTGGTGAATGGGAGCGAAGGATCTTGCCCCAGGCATCCCTTGGATGCCTCGAATGTGTTTGGCGGGGCGGGCAAATCATCAGTGGGTTCACACGTGACCCCATCACGCACGAGCAGGGCTCCGCCGCTGCCATCGTCGAGCGCAGGGATGCCGACGACGACCTGATTCGTCTTCCGGCTGATGCGCACGAAGTTTGGCGCGCCCGGCAAGGGGATATCCTCCTCCATCGCAGCGAGCGCGTAGACGTTGATGACCGAGAGTGATTTGCCGAGTTGGTTGGCGGTGACGGCGACGTCGCCATTGCGTGACGTCGCGATCGAGACAGGTCGATCACCCACGGTCACGTGCGTCACGCCAGGCGTGGCGAGGTCCAGGTCGACAAGCGAGGGCGCGACGCGCCCGAGCGCGACGACCGCCACGCGATCACTCGATGCGTTGGTGATAAGGCCGATCGATCCTCGCTCTCGGAGGATATCAGCGGCACTCCCCAACCCTTCCTGATCGCTCGGGGTCGCGCCGACAGTGCAACGACGCATCGTCGGCGCGAGCAAACCCTCGTCCGAGATCGTCTGGAGATCCATGCAGACGCTCCCTTGAGAGAGCGCCATCTCGGTCGGCGTATCGAGGCTCGCGGGGAGGATCACCTGAGGCTCATCACAACCAACGAGGGCAACCAGCGAACAGAGCGTCGCGCAGTAAAGGATCGAAGCGCGCGCGCTTTTGTTGTGTGTATGCTTCACGGTCAGACCTCAGCGAATCTTGGTGGTGACTTGGAGGTAGCGCGGGCTCTTCGGGTCGAGCTCGATGATCGCCACCGATCCACAACCTTCGCCGGAGTCATCACACGAGGTCGAGACCTCGGCGGCGTCGGCAAAGAGCGTGACGTAGGCGCGGCAGGTCGTCCCCTCCACGCAGCGCGATGGAGCGCTGTCCATGGCGATGGCGTAGGGGCTCTCGTCGAGTTCGATCTCGCGTAACACCACGCCTGTCTCCGGGTCGAGCACGTGAATGGAGCGCTCGTCATAGCAAGGAACGAAGATCAGCTCCTTCCCCTCCGGGGTCTTGTGCACGACCACATCCGAGGGCTGATCGCCCACCGGGATCACGCGCTCGAGCTCGTGGCGTGTGCCCTGCCCTGTCTCGGGATCTTCCGGCCGCAGCTGGAACACATGCAGCGCGTCTGGCCTGCGCGTCGCGACGTACAGGCGCTCTCCTTCCTCGTCAAAGGCGATCCCGCGCGCGTCCACGTTGGCCGTGACATTATTGAGGAGGATATCCTCGCGCACGATCAACGCCTCGACCTCTCCGCTGGCGTTGACATAGGGCAAGTACACCGTGACGCGGTTCGAGCGTCGGCCTGCGGCGTACATCTCGAGCGTGCCAGGGCGACGACGGATCTGGTTGGACCCATCGAGCAGCGGCGCGCTGATAAGGCTCGCGCCCGCGATCTCGCCATCGGGGATCGCGATCGCGGTCACAGCATCACCGCTCAGGTGGCTGAGGTTGATAAGATCGATCGGCACCCGTTCGCCGTCCTCGTTGGTGCGCGTGATGCGCGTGACCTCGAGGCCGAAAGGATCTGCCGGGACGCGCGCGCCGTCCTCGTTGTCAGGCACGCGACGAATGATGCAGTTGTCAGGATCTGAAGATGGCTCACCATTCGTGCCAGGGCACGTGAGCGCCGAGCCGATGCCGCCATCCTCCGAACCCGAGACGTCGAGCGCCACGAGCGAGTCACCGCGACGCGCGGTGACATAGGCGCGGGTGGCGTCCTCGTTGAGGCGAATGTGGCCGCCGTAGGAGGGGATATAAGGGGTATGCTCGGACCGAATCTCGAGAGATTCGGTGTCGATCACGGCCACCGTCCCGCCATACTCGGGGCTATAGCGCGAGTCAAAGTTGGAGTTGACCACGTAGAGGTAGTCGCCGCTCGGGTGCAGCGCCAGACCGACCGGGAAGTTGAGCCGATCCCTCTTGGGGAGCGGCTCCTGGTAGGGCTCACACCCGCTGCCAACAAACAGCGCGATCAACAACGCGGCAGCGGCAGAAAGCCAGCCCCATCGCGCCATCCAAGATCCTCGCAACATGCTCATGCAAATCTCACATCATCGTTCATCGAAACGCAGCCGCTGCGCTCACACCGCGCAAGCCAATACTCCGCATGCGGTCATTATCACCGCGCGCCATCGCGATGCAAGGCCGACGCTCTTGTTATAGAATCAGTCGCCAGAGAACTTATTATTGTGCGACCCACGCGAGCATCGCTCCAAAAGCACAGGAGAAACCATGAATGAAGAACAGATCGCCCTGTTTCAAGAGCGCTCACCAGAAGAGGTGGGCGCGCGCCGACCATCACGTGTACAGCTGGCGCAATCCTTCTTCGCCGGGAACACAGGCTGGGAGGATATAGACGCCATCCACGCGAGGCTTCGCCTGGGGGCTCCGAGGCTCGGATACGCGACCATTTACCGTGTGATGCGTCTGCTTCAGGAGCTTGGCTATGTCGAGCGCGAGGACCGAAACAACACGATCTTCTTTCACTCCACGTTGTGAGAGGTTTTCATGAACCAAACCATCCGAGAAGCACGCGCCGAAGACGCATCCGGGATCGCTCGTGCGCAGGTAGGCGCCTGGCATGCGGCTTACAAGGGGATCATTTCGCAGGATTACCTGGACAATTACAGCGTCGAGATGAGGACCGCGCGTTGGGAGACGATCTTGACCGGTGACAGCCTTCCGGGAGGAAAGACTTTCGTCATGGAGGCAGCAGATGGCATCTGCGGGTTTGCCTCGATCGCCGATGCCCGCGATGAGGATGTGCCGGAGAACACCGGCGAGCTGGTCGCGATCTATGTGCACCCCGATTTCTGGAGCCAGCGTTGTGGGCACGCGCTCCATAAACAGGCGCTCGAGGCGCTCGCGCGCAATGGATATGACCTCGTGATCCTGTGGGTGTTGGAGGGGAACGCGCGCGCTCGCGCTTTCTATCAGGCGCACGGCTGGAGTGAAGATGGCGCACGCGCGACGCAAACGTATGGTGACGCGCCCGCGGCGGTGATCCGAATGACACGATCACTGCGCGAAGCAGATGCGATGGCAAACATCTAAAACCAACGGCCCTTCGCAACCATTGACGTGAGCGCGCCTCTCGATAAGATCACGCACGCGCCACGCCGCCCTGAATCAACGCGCGGTGGAACTCCTGGCGCGCTTTGGAATCAAAGAGAACGCACAGGTCGCGACGACCCACGCGGGGATCGCTCTCGCGTCGACGCAGACAACCACCAAGAGCCATAGAGAAGCCAATGATCAAGACCTCCTCCCTGTTTGGCGCGCTCGCCACGCTGACGATCACTTTCGCGGCGACCACGGCCAGCGCCCAGGAACCCAAGCTCTACGACTGGCCTGATAGCACCGTCCCTGTGGCGGTGGTAAGCGAGAAGGGCGTGATCTTCTTGCACAAGGATGGCAAGCCCTACCGCGCCTACACCTGGCGCACGAACAAGGGCGACGACCCGATCGCGCACGTCACCGACATCGATCGCAACGGCAGCCCGGATATCGTCGGCGTTGGCACGCCAACATTTGCCATCGGCGGCAACGGCGACCCGATCTGGTTCCTCAAGAAAGGATGCAAGATCGGGCTCGTGGGCGACATGGCCTTTGACAGCAAGCTCGAGATCATGTGCTCGGACAAGCGCAGGATCAAGGTCATCACCTGGGACAACCAGGAGGCATGGGAGGTCGATCTTGGCCGCAACTTCAAGAGTTGCAAGCTCGGGGACACCAACGGCGACCTCAAGGCCGACGTCGAGTGCAACCTGAGCAAGTCGCAGATCGCGAGGTTGGATGGCGGCGGCGAGTTGATCACCTCGGACGCAGACGAGTCCATGATTCAGAGTGAGCCTTACGAGCCTTACGAGGCTGTGGGAACCTCGGACATGGACAACAAGCAGACGTATGACTTCGACAAGAACGGTACCGCTGACGAGTACCTCGCCATGGAGGACAACCTCTTCACGGTCAAGTCCAAGGCTGCCCCAAAGCCACTCTCGATGATCGAGATCGGCAAGAAGCCGCTCGCCACGCTCGTCAAGGATCTCGACGGCGACGGCAGCATGGAGATCATCGTCCTGACCGACAAGGAAGTCCTCGTGCTCTCGCCGGATGGCAAGCGCAAGGATCGCTTCACGCTCGACGCCAAGAAATACAAGCGCGCGCCTGTCGCCGATTTGCAGAGCGTCTACGCCAACCACTTCACCGACAATGAGGCCGCCCAGAAGAGCATCAAGGATCTCGAGGGCGAGCTGGCGAAGTGCTACGCGAGCACGGTCAAGAAGTCGGAGTTTGCAGGTGGTGGACAGCTCCTGCTCATGCTCAAGGCGGACAAGGATGGCAAGATCAAGAACGTGAACAAGCTCCACTCCGAGATCGCGGACAAGTCCGTGATTTCATGCGCGGAGAAGACCTTGAAGAAGGCAAAGCTGCCCGCCTCGGTCGAGGACAACACCGGGACGATCAACGTCACGATGTACTTCACCTTCCGCGATCAGTGACTCACCAGGCGGTCCCGCCAGGGGCCGCCTGCACCCCTCCTTCCAGGAAGTCTTCCGGGATGGCGACCTTCGCCCAAGAGCACTGCTCCGTGCCCACGAAGAAGACGATCCCCGAATCCAAAAACAGCATCGAGTAATACTCGTTTTGGATCTCATCGCTCACCAGCGGGAGCACCTCGCCGGTCTCGACGTTGATGATCTCCCATGGCTCCTGTGTGATCACGAAGAGCTTTTCGTGCAGCCATGGCATCTCCTCGCCATCACCGTGCAAGACATACTGCAAGTCCCAACCTGTTCGCGCGGGGCGCTTCGAGATCATCTCTCCATCCTTGAAGAAGCGATACTCGAAGGGACCTGGACGAAAATCATAGACGCCGTTCGGTGAGGGCCTGCCATAGAGGTCGAGACGCTCCCAACCGGAGTGAGGTGACTCGTGATCCCAAATACACAGGTGCTCTCGCGGATCGCGGTGGCGATCAGCATAATAGCCTTCGTAGCTCTCGTATCCCTCGGCCTTGTTCGCGACGAGCCCTCGGCTCGACCACTGCTCGAGCAAGAAGAAGCCATCGATACGTGCAGACTCCTGGAGCACGTTCCCCACCCGATCGCAGATCCTGACCCAGCCTCGGCCATGCTCGTCACGCAGTGAGAGGGCGATCTCCCCACCCGTGGGCGAAAAGACCGCGCCGGAGTCCTCGTCCCACCCTCTGGGGAGCAAGAATGAGGTCTCGCTCGAACCATCCACGTCGAACACATAAAGTTCATGTGCGCCCTGCTCTGGATCTTCTTGCTCACGCACGATCACCAGCGCGAAGCGACCATCGGGTGAGCAAGTCGCGATCGGCACATAACCCGAGACAAGCTGGCGCTCCAGGTCAGGCTCGAGCATGTTCGTCCAACGCGACATCACCAGCTCCGATGGCCCCTCGAAGTCCTCCCCATAGTCGAAGACGATGAGCGCATCTCCCCCCTTATGATAGGTCGCGTATCTGTCCTCGTGATGCCATGGGAACTGGGTGCTCGATGCGATCAGAGGTTCGGCGCGAATCACCTGAGGATCATTTACAGGGGCCGGATCTTCCTGATTCTCGAGCATCAACACCAGCTCCCCCCACCCATAAATGCACTGAGGTTGTATATAGGCAGGACAAGACAGGAAGACCTCGGCGCGGTTTCCCTCACGCTCGAGTCGCACGTAGATCAGTTCGTCCGAGACCCAGGTCGCCTGATACGCGAGCCTGTGCCACTCCCTGTCCCCATCCTTCTCGATGCCGAAGTAGTAAACGCTGACGGAGTTACTCTCGTGGCGTTTGACATTACGAAAGAAGGGAACCTCACTCGAGAGCGTGACGCAAAACGCGCTCAGCCACGCACGCGCGGCGGGCTCATCCCTGCAACCGACCTCACCGTAACCTTTAAACCAGGCGTCTTGCAGAATGTCGAAGTCATCGTCATCGTCTTCATCACGCACGATCTCGTCGATGAAGCCCGTGCCCAGATAGAGCTTGTGATGCCTGTCCAGCGTCAGCTCGATGAGACACTCTCCTGCATACTCCAGCGGCGCGTCCTCCTCGTTGTGATCGAACCAGGAGCCCGTGATTTTGGCAGCCAGCGCGCTCGTACGGAGAGGGAGTGGAGAGAGTTTGGGGATCTCCTTGTAATCACCAAAGAGCCCTTCGAAGTGCTTGTTGGCCCAGGATGATGAAGATGCGCCCTTGCCTGCCTTCGCCTCAGCGCGCTCGCCGAGCGTGCGCGCCATGTCGAGCTCTTCCCGAGTCGGCAAGAGCGGCTTGACCTCCTTACGCGGTTGCTCGTCCTCGAACAGCTCTTCATCCAGCAAGCCGAAGGTCTTCTGGCCACCGACCTGTGAATTGCCCTCTCCCGTGAGTTGTCTGGGGCTGCTCTTACGGGAGCGGGCGTTGTTGATCTTGATAGAGATGGCGATCACGGCGACCACCAACCCGACCGTCATGCCAATCACGATCAACAGCTCGACCGATGACATCATCATCCCCGCGACCTCCTGCAAACAATCACCCGACCAAGAAACAAGCGAACGGCATGATACCCACGCCGCTCGCGCCTGTCACTCACGACGCTCGCTCGTTCGTTGGCCAAAAAGAGAGCGGCGTGGAGTACCGTGTGGCCCGGGCGCCTCGCCCCGGGGCTAACAACCGAGGGGTTGTTTTTAAACAGGGGGTTGTGGGGGGTGTGTTTTTTTAAG